>QJVW01000159.1 GCA_003235575.1 Candidatus Eiseniibacteriota bacterium
AATTCAAGGACGCACTCTTCCAGCAGTTGGCCCGCGCGACGAAGGCGATGGCCAGCCCCCGCAGGCTCGAGATCCTCGATCTCCTGGCGCAGGGCGAACGCTCCGTGGAGGAGATCGCGGCGGAGTGCGGCCTCTCCGTGGCGAATGCCTCCCAGCACCTGAAGGCGCTGCGTCTGGCGCTGCTTGTGTCGGTCCGCCGGGACGGGCTCCACGCCTACTACTCCCTCTCGGACGACACCGTCCTCGGGCTCTGGCAGGCGGTCCGGAACCTCGGACAGCGGCAATTCGCGGAGATCGACCGACTGGTGGAGAGCTACGTGTCCGAGCGGGAGGAGTTCGAAAGCGTCGACTCGGATGAACTGATGCGGCGGATGCGCCGCGGGGATGTTCTCGTCCTCGACGTGCGACCCGAAGAGGAGTATGCGGCGGGACACATTCGCGGCGCCTCATCGATTCCGGTGGGGGACTTGCAGCGCCGTCTCTCGGAGATTCCCAGGCGACGGGAAGTGGTGGCGTACTGCCGCGGACCGTTCTGCGTCTTTGCCGACGAGGCGGTGTCCTTGCTGCGCCGACGGGGATATCGCGCGCGGCGTCTCGATGTTGGATATCCCGATTGGAGGATCGCCGGGCTTCCGGTGGCGACAGCAAAGGGGGAACGACCATGATCATGCCTCGCGAGATCGAGGTGGAAGCGCTCCGCGCGAGGTTGGAGCGTGGGGAGAACCTGACGATTCTGGACGTGCGGCCGGCCTCGGAACGCGAGGAATGGTTCATTCCCGGCAGCGTCCACCACGACGCCTACCATGCCCTGGCGGCGAAACAAGATGCCGCGCTGGCCGATGTCCGGTTGCCGGCCGGTGTCCCTGTCGTCACGGTCTGCGGCGCGGGAAAGACCAGCGTCGTCGCGGCCGACCAGCTGGCCGAGCGGGGATTCGAGGCGTACTCCCTCGCGGGCGGGATGAAGGCGTGGAGTCTGGCCTGGAACACGGCCGAGGCTGTGACGCGCCAGGCCTCCCTAATCCAGTTCCGCCGCACGGGGAAGGGGTGCCTCTCCTACCTGATCGGCTCCGGCGCCGAGGCGGTTGTCGTCGATCCCTCGCTCGATCCGGAGGTCTACTTGACGCTGGCGGCCGAACGCGGATGGACGATCCGTCACGTCCTCGACACGCACGTACACGCCGACCACCTCTCCCGAGGGCGCCATCTGGCGAAGCGCGCCGGAGCAAGCTTCTGGCTCCCAGAGCAGGACCGTGCCCGGTACCAGCACCGTGTGCTGCGCGACAACGATGAAATTCGATTCGGGGCCTCCACGCTCCGAGCCATCCAAACGCCGGGCCATACGATGGAAAGCGTTTGTTATCAGGTCGACGACGCGTGGTTGCTGACTGGTGACACCCTTTTCCCGGCGGCGGTGGGCCGGCCCGACCTCGAGGCAAGCCCGGAAGAGGCGCGGGCGCGAGCTCTGCTGCTTCACCAATCGCTACGACGTCTCTTCGCGATGGACGCGGGGCTCCTGGTGCTGCCCAATCATTCGAGCCGGCCGATCGCCTTTGACCGGCGCCTGATCGCGACGACGCTCGGCGACGCACGCCATGCGATACAACTCCCGGCCGATGCGGAGGCATTCGCCGACAGCGTGCTCCGGCGGATTCCGCCGACGCCGCCGAACCATCACACGATCGTGGCGCTCAACGAGGTGGGGGTCGTCCCCACCGGCGATCCCACCGATCTCGAGGCCGGAGCGAACCGTTGCGCGGTCGGCTGATCGATGCAGCATGCGGGTGGCAGGCGTCTCGGCCTGATCGAGAACCGGGGGGCATTCGCGCTCCTCGTCTTGATCAACGCCTTCGTGGGGGCGATGGTCGGGATGGAGCGGACGGTGCTGCCGCTTCTCGCGGAGCAGGAGTTCGCGATCGCGTCCCGAGCGAGCATCATTGGGTTTCTCCTGGCGTTCGGGTTGACCAAAGCACTCGCGAACGCGGTCGCCGGATGCGCGGCGGACCGATGGGGACGGCGGCGCGTGCTGCTCGCGGGATGGATCGTCGGCATCCCGGTCCCCTTCCTGATCATCTTCGCTCCGACGTGGGATTGGATCATCGGAGCCAACGTGCTCCTCGGCATCAACCAGGGCCTTTGCTGGTCGGCGGCGATCGTCATGAAGTTAGATCTTGCCGGCCCGCGGCGCCGCGGGCTCGCGATCGGTCTGAACGAGGCGTCGGGGTACATCGCCGTGTCGCTGGCGGCGCTGGCCTCCGGGTTGTTGGCGGCTCACTATGGGCTTCGGACGGCGCCGTTCCTGATCGGAGTCGTCGCCGTCTTCGCCGGTCTCACCGCTTCGCTCTTCACGAAGGAGACCCGGGGGCTCACGGAATTCGAATCGTGCACCATCCCCTTCGGCAAATCGCAAACGGCGATCTCGGCCTTCGCCGTCTTCCGTCGCGTCAGCTGGAGCGATTTGTCGCTTCGCACCGTGAGCCAGGCGGGCCTAGTGAACAACATGAACGACGGCGTCAGTTGGGCACTGCTCCCGATCTACTTCGCGTCGAGAGGGGCGCGCATCGAGGAGATCGCGATCCTGGCGGCCGCGTACCCCGTGGTATGGGGTGTGGGGCAGGCCGCCGCCGGCGCCCTGTCGGATCGGTGGGATCGCAAGTGGCTCATGGCGGGGGGGATGGCGCTTCAGGGTGTGGCGCTGATCACCATCGCCGCCGCGTCGGGGTTCGGTCCCTGGCTCGGGGGGATGGTGTCGCTCGGGGCAGGAACCGCGCTCGCCTATCCGGCGCTTCTGGCCGCGGTTGCCGACCACAGCGATCCGGGGTGGAGAGCATCCGCGGTGGGGGTTTATCGTCTATGGCGGGATCTCGGCTATGCCGTCGGCGCCGTGGCCATCGGCTTCGCAGCCGATCAAGTCGGAGTTCCAAGTTCGATCGTGCTGACCGGAATCATCACGGTGGCGTCGGGGGTTGTCATCGCGCGCTCCTACACGTCGCCCGCATTACAATTTCACGTCCCTCCGGAGTCGCGTTCGACCGAGCGCGCACGGCCGTAGGGAAGACTCCTAGGGGGAAAGCATGACCGTACAAGTAGGGATGCAGCCGCTACAGATAGGCAGCGTGGCTCCTGATTTCGAAGCGGAGACGACGGAAGGCCCCATCCGCTTTCACGAGTGGATCGGTGATTCGTGGGCGCTCCTCTTCTCCCATCCGAAGGACTTCACGCCGGTCTGCACGACCGAGCTTGGCCAGGTGGCGAAGATGAAGGCGGAGTTCGACAAGCGGAATACGAAGGTGATCGGCCTGAGCGTCGACACCGTCGACGACCACAAGAAGTGGGCGAAGGACATCCTCGAGACCCAGGGCATGGCGCCGAACTACCCCATGATCGGCGACCCGAAGCTCGCCGTCTCCAAGCTCTACGGAATGCTATCCGGCGAGGTGGAGGATTCGTGTTCCGGAAGAACCGCCGCCGACAACCAGACGGTGCGGAACGTCTACGTGATCGGCCCGGACAAGAAGATCAAGTTGATGATCACCTATCCAATGTCGACGGGCCGGAACTTCGACGAGGTGCTGCGCGTGCTCGACTCGCTGCAGATGACCGCGAAACACAAGGTCGCCACGCCGGTGAATTGGAAGCATGGGGACGACGTGATCATTCTTCCGTCGGTGAGTGACGACGAGGCGAAGCAGAAGTTTCCCAAGGGTTGGAAGGCTCCCCGGCCCTATCTCCGTATCGTGCCGCAGCCGAAGGCCTAGCCTCCGGCTCCGTCGCCGGCCGATGGGCGTCGCGCGTGGAAGGGATGCCCTTGGGC
>QJVW01000048.1 GCA_003235575.1 Candidatus Eiseniibacteriota bacterium
CCGAGGTTGAAGGCACTTCTGGACGCGCTTTCGCGGCGGGATGGACATGACGGCTATCTAGAGATGCTGCGGGGAGCCTTCCTGGAGGAGGGCCGATCCGGCCGCAAGACGGACGATCCCGGCGTCGAGCCGTGGAAGGTCCTGAGCTACCGTGAGCTCGAGGTTCTGGAGTTGCTCGCCGAGCGGTTGACCGACAAGGAGATCGCTGCGCGGCTCAACGTGACCCCGGGAGCGATCAAGAAGCGGACCCGCAAGATCTACCGCGCGCTCGACGCCGGCGATCGCCGCGAGGCAGTTGCCCGCGCCCTCGCGCGGGGGATCCTCAAGACCGGGTCCTACTAGGTCGTTTTCCCCTTTTTTCCCCCTTTCGGTATCTATCCTCCCCGCTTGTTTTCTGCCAATCTGGGATCGTGTTCGATCCAGGCATTTCGAACAATGCCGAATTCGACGGCCCCGCCGAATTTCGAATCCTGGTGCGAGGGCGCCTCGGCGCAAGATGGCGGGATCGTGTCGGGGGGCTTCGGATCTCCATTGGCGAGGACGAGGGCGGGGAGCCGCGAACGGCATTGACGGGTCTGCTGCAGGACCAGGCGGCGCTGATGGGGGTACTCCAGCACCTCTACGCTCGCGGGATCGCGATCGTCAGCGTCGAGCGCGTGAAGCGACGGACGGGAACCGAATCATGAACGCCGGCGAGCTGCAGTACGCCCTCGGGATGGCCGGGACCGTCGCCTTCGCGGTCACCGCCGTGTTGGCCGTGACACCACGGGGCATCGATCTGTTCGGAGCCTGTGTCATGGGGCTGATCACCGCGATCGGGGGAGGAACGATCCGGGACGTCATCCTGGAAGTGCCAGTCTTTTGGGCCTCGGATCTCAATTACATCTGGGTGGCGTTGTTCGCCAGCCTGGTGGCATTCCCAGCCAATCGGATCATGTCGCGCACGGCGATCCATGACTTGATGCTGTATGTCGACGCGCTGGGTGTCGCCATGTTCGCGATCCAGGCCGCGCACAAGGTCATGAATCTGGATTTCGGTATGCCCCTGGCCCCGATCCTGTTGGGGGTGATCACGGCCATCGGAGGAGGTCTGTTGCGCGACGTCCTCGCAGGGAACACTACCCTGTTGATGCGCAAAGAACTCTATGCCATTCCCGTCACGATCGGCTGCACCCTCGACGTGGTCTTGGTGGGTCTGCTCCCGGAGCACTCGGTGGCGATCGGCTTCGGATGCGCGCTGATGATCTTCGGCCTGCGGGCCGCGGCGATTCACTGGAACCTGCACGTGCCGACGTGGATGACGACTCAGTCGAGGGCGAGTTGACGAGGAAACCGACCCGGAGCGGGTGACAAAGAACATGGTCAAGTAGCGACGAGACAGGAGGAGTCCGTCATGAAACGAGCGGTGGCGTTCACGCCTCGGCGGCATGCTGGCAACGGTCCAAGAACAAGGGTGGCGGACTCCGCAGACGGAACTGAGAGGTCTGCTGCCCGACCAGGCGGCGTTGATGGGCGTTCTCGAGCTGCTGTACTCGCGCGGCGTCACGATCATTCGGGTCGAGCGATTGAGATCCTGCGGTGCTGGGACGGATCCACCGGACTCCGGCGGTTCCCGGGCGGACGATGAATCGGGAGATCCGGAGTGACTCCGGGCTCTACGAGGGGAGTTCCATGAAGACGCTGTTCGAACGAAAACGCGGAAACGGGAAGCTCGTTACGTTCCTGCTGGCGCTCGCCGTGACCGCCGCGGGTGCCGGCTCGCCCGCCTTCGGGGACGCGGATTCCGCCGCGAAGATCGCGAAGCTCGAGAAGGCGCTCGCGGCGATCAAGGCCAGCATGCTCGCCGGCGAAGACGTCGATGCGAGGATCGCGGAGCTGGAGGCGGAGCTCGAGCAGCTCAAGGCGGAGAGCGCCGCGCCCGAAGCCGCCGCGCCCGCGACGAGGAGCGAGCTGCCGGCCGCCGGTCTCCAGGGGGCGCCCAATCCGTTACAGGACGACAAGCGGTATCTCACCGGTCAAGATCTGCTGGACGAGTCGTTTCCCAACTCGATCCCGATCCCCGGCACGAAGACCCGCTTCGCGGTCGGGGGCTACGCGAAGCTGGATTTCATCCACGACTTCGACTACGTCGGCGACAAGTACGAGTTCGAGCTGGCCACGATCCCGGTGGAAGGAACCCAAGAAGCCTCGCTGGGCGGCCTCACCACGGCCCACGCGAAGGAATCGCGTATCAACTTCGACTTCCGCCGCAGGGTGCAGCGGGGCGAGGGCAGGAAAGACTATCCACTCCAGGCGTTCGTCGAGATCGACTTCTTCGACGACCGGGACCTGGTCGCGCTGCAACCCCGACTGCGACACGCCTACGGAGTGATCGGGCGGCTTCTGGCGGGGCGGACCTGGACGACCTCCGGCGACCTCGAGGCCCTCGCGGGCACGATCGACTTCTCGGGTGGTGACGCGCTGTACGGCGACCGCGTCTCGCAGGTCCGTTTCCAGGACCGAGCCGGGGATCACGTGACGTGGGCCGTCGCCGTCGAAGAGCCGAAGACCAGCATCAGCAATCCGTCCGGCCTCGCCGGAGCGGAGCGCCCTCAACTTCCCAATCTCGCAGGGCGGGTCCGATGGACCGCCGCCAGCGGCTCGCATCTGCAGCTGGGTGCGGATCTGTTTCGTCTCGAATGGCAGGGCGGGGACGCGGGGCCCAGCGACACCGAGTTCGGCTACGGGCTGAACCTCACCGGCCGCTGGCTGGTCGGCGGAAACGGCAACAACACGATCGTGGGCGGCGGGACCATCGGCGAGGGCGCGGCCCACCGGGTGGTGCCGTTCTCGGGAGGGGGAAACGACGCCGTGATCACGGCGAGCGGCCTCGACACGATATCGCACTGGCAGGCCTACGTGGGCTACAGCCACTACTGGACCCGGAGCCTGAACTCGACCCTCTCGACGAACTGGGCGGCGCTGGACAACTCGGAGTTCCAGACGTCGGACGCGCTCCACCGCGTCGGCTCGGTCCACCTGAACCTGATCTGGTTCCCCTACAAGCTCGTTTCGACCGGTGTGGAGGTCATGTGGGGCGAGCGGGTCGACAACGACGGCGCCCAGGGCGAGGCGTGGCGTCTGCAGTACATGGCCAAATACAAGTTCAACTGAAGTAGCGGAAGAAACCGTCACGCGTAGCCAGGAGGAAGAAGACATGACGATTCGCCGAGCCACCGTTTTTGCCCTGTTCTCGAGCCTGATGTTGTGGGCGGGATGGGTGGCGCAGGCTGCCGACCCGACGCCCGCGGTCGTGTTTCGCAACGTTCGCGTTTTCGACGGCACGAGCGCCGCATTGTCGCCGCCGACCAGCGTGCTGATCGAAGGCAACAAGATCGCCGGGATCGCCGCGTCGATCCCGATCCCCGAAGGGGCCACGGAGATCGACGGCGCAGGCCGCACCCTGATGCCCGGACTGGCGGATACGCATGTTCACATGGCGTTCGTCACCTTGCCCGCGGCCCGGGTCATGACAGGGCTGCCTTCGTACAACCACATCTATTCGACCGTCGATGCCCGCGACATGCTGATGCGCGGCTTCACCAGCGTGCGCGACATGGGCGGCAATACCTTCGGTCTGAAGCAGGCGATCGACGATGGTCTCGTCCCGGGGCCGCGCATCTATCCGTCCGGCCCCATGATCTCGCAGACCGCCGGCCACGGGGACTTCCGCTTTCCGAACCAGGACAATCCACGGTTCGGAGGGGAGCGGTCCGCCCCGGATCGCGAGAACGA
>QJVW01000120.1 GCA_003235575.1 Candidatus Eiseniibacteriota bacterium
CGGCCGGCACGGCCGTGTCGTCGATGAAGTTCATCGGCTTCTCGACCGGTGAGGCGCGGTAGACCAGCGGCAAGGCGGCGCGACGCACCGCCCAGAGCGCCTGTTTCTCCATGGGCGTGCGCGCGGCGCGAAAGTCGAGCACTTGCCCGCGGCGCGCGGCGATCCACTCTTCCACGCCCGCCAATCCCGCGCGCGCTTCCTCCTCGCTCTCCCCTTCGAACTCGACCAACAGTCCGGCTTCGAAGCGCTCCGGCACCAGGTCGCGCAGATCGGGGCGATCGGACCGAACGAACGCCAGGAACGTATGGTCCATCGCCTCGACGGCCGAAGCCCCGAGGCGCCGCGCTTCCAGCACGGCGGCGGTGGCGTCGTCCCACGAGCCGAAGTAGAGGAGCGCGACGGCCGTCGCGGCCGGGAACGGTACGAGGCGCATGGCGACCTGGGTCACGACGCCCAGCGTCCCCTCGGAGCCGACGAGGAGCTTCAGCGGATCGAAGCGCGGCTCGATGGAGGACACGGCGTCGCCGGCGCTCCAGGCGCCCCAGAGGTCGTAGCCGCAGGAGTTCTTGTTCGCCTTCGGCCGCTCCGGCCCGAACGCGGAGGCGCCGGTCCGCAACAGCTCGGTGAGATCGCCCTCCATCGCGCGCCACGTCGCGTCGCCGCGCGGCGCCTGGCCGGCGCGCGGCGGCAGCGCTTCGGTGCCGTCGCCCAGGGCCACGACCGTGCCGTCGTGCAGGACGACGGTCAGCCCCACGACGTGATCCTTGGTCGCGCCGTGCCGGAGCGAGTGGGCGCCCGCCGCGTTCGTGCCGACGTTGCCGCCGATCGTGCAGAAGTCCCCCGAGGAGGGATCGGGACCGAGACGTAACGCATGCGGCCTCGCGATCGCCTGGACGCGCGCGTGGATGGCGCCCGGTCCAACGGTCAGGCGCCGGCGTTCCGGCTCCACGCGGTGGACGCCGTGCAGGAAGGGAGAGAAATCGAGCACGATGCCCGAACCCAGCGCCTGGCCGCAAAGGCTGGAGCCGCCGCCGCGGGGCGTGACGGGGATCCCGTTCGCGTGGGCGTACGCCAGCACGGCGGCGACGTCGGAGGTGGATTTGGGCGCGACCACCGCGAGCGGCTTGCGGCGGAAGATGCAGGCAGCGGTGGAAAAGAGCGCGAGCGTGACCGGGTCCGTCCGGAGGTCGCCCTCCAGAAGCGGGGCCAGATCACGCTCGAGAGATCGCTGCCGTGAATCGGTCACGATCGGCGCCGCGCGCGCCGGCGGCCTAGGCGCGCGATAGGAAGAAACGGTCGTACAGAAGCGCCGCGACCGCACCGCCCAGCATCGGGCCCACCCAGTACAGCCAATGATCCTGCCAGGCGCCGGCCATGAGGGCCGGGCCGAACGCGCGGGCGGGATTGAACGACGCGCCCGTCACGCCGCCGCAGGCGAGGATATTCGCCGTATACGTCAATCCGATCGCGAGGCCCGCGAATCCCTTCGGGGCGCGGTCATCCACGGCGGTGCCGAAGACCACGATCACCAGCAGGAACGCAAGAAGCCCCTCGAGAAACATTCCCGTCATCGGCGACACCGCGGGACCGAGCGCGGGCGCGCCGAGGTGAGCATCGGCGGCGCCGGTGGGATAGGCGATCGACAGCACCCAGGCTCCAAGCGCCGCGCCGGCAAGCTGGGCGATCCAGTGGGAGAACGCGTCGCCCCACGAGAGCCGACGCGTCACGACCATCCCGAACGTGACGCAGGGATTAAAGTGCCCGCCCGAGATGTGTCCGAAGGCATAGAGCGAAACGAGGATGGCCAGCCCGTGCGCCACGGCGATGCCGGTCACACCGACCGCCTGCGTGGCGTTTTGGTGCAGGATGGCGCCCGCCCCGAAGAAGATCAGGGCGAACGTTCCGAGCAACTCCGCCATGAACTTGGGTCCTTGGTTCATGCGACCTCCTGGCCACGGAGCAGCACGGCCGCGCGGACGCGGCCGGTTTGATTAGAGCGAAGCCACCGTCTTCTTGTCGAGTCTCTTGGCCAGCGCCGTCACCAGCCGCACCGACGCCTCGTGGTCCTTCTTGTCCATGATCGTGGTGTGGCTGTGGATGTAGCGCGTCGCGATGAAGATCACCAGGGACGGAACGCCGGTGTCGTAGATGTGGAATCGTCCGGCGTCGGTCCCGCCGCGCTCCACGGTGCCGAGGTGGTACGGAATCTTTTCCTTCTCCGCGACCTCGACCGCCAGATCACGCAGGCGGCGGTTCGGAATCATCGACGCGTCGTAGACGAGAATCCCGACGCCGGCGCCGAGCTTCTCCTCGCCTTCGCCCATGGTGCCCGGCGTATCGTGCGCGATGCCGACGTCGACCGCGATCGCGACGTGCGGCTTCACCTTGGCGACGCTGGTGGCAGCGCCCCGCAGTCCCACTTCTTCCATCGTCGTGGCGACGCCGTAGAACGTATTGGGATGCGAGACTTTCTGCAGCTTCTTCATGGCGTCCACGACCACGGCGCAGCCGTACCGATTGTCGATCGCCTTGCCCAGCCAAAGCCGGTCGTTGTCCATCTGCACGAACGGCGCGTCGGGCACGATGACGTCGCCGGTCCGGATGCCCAGCTTCTTCTTCACGTCGAACGACGAGGTCGCGCCGACATCGATGAACATGTCGTGGAGATCGAGGACCTTCTTCCGCTCGTCCTCCTTCAGTTCGTGCGGCGGCTTCGAACCGACGACGCCGATGATGTCGCCCTTCTTGGTCCGGATGCGAACGCGCTGAGCCAGAAGGACATGACCCCACCAACCTCCCATCGGGAGGAACTTGATGAAGCCTTCGGGCGTGATCCCCTTCACCATGAAGCCGACCTCGTCCATATGGCCCGCCACCATGATTCGCGGCTCGTCCGCCCCGCCCTTCTTCTTGCAGACGACGCTTCCCAGGCCGTCCTGCGAGACCTCTCCCAAACCCTTCAAATGCTTCTTCATGATCCCGGCGATCTCGGACTCGTGCCCGGGAGGGCCGAAACCATCGCATAGTTCCTGATAGAGACTGAAGGTGGCGTCCATCCAAACGCTCCTAGAATCGAGGGATACGAGACTCAAGAGGACGTGCCAGTATCGCCCCGGGCCGCCGTCGCGTCAAGCGGCGGGTCCGGGAGCGCGCGCCGGTTCCAGGAGGAGCGGGCAGGCGCAAAAAAAGGCGCGAGACGGTGTTCCCGCCCCGCGCCGGCTCCAGCTCTGAACCGTTGCTACTTCGAAACGATGGTGATCGGTGCGTCGACCCGAAGGCTGACCGTGCTACCGGCCGGCACCTCCAGCTCGTGCCCCTTCGCCGCCATCACGACACCGGTGCCGAGCACCGCGCCGCCCACGGCGCCGAGGATCGCGCCCTTCGTGTCTTTGCCCGTCACCTTGCCGATGATCGCGCCGGCGACCGTGCTGCCGCCGATGATCAACTTGTCGCGCGTGCCCGTGCCCTTGGCGATCATCTTGCCTTCGGCGTTGGTCACCGTCGCGGTGATCGTCTTCTCGCCCTCCACGGTCTCCAGCGTGGTGAACTGGAACTTCACGGACGCGCGATCCTCCTCGGACTTGGCGCGGCTGGCGCGCACGAGCTCGGTGATCTCGCCTCGTATGACCGCGCCCTGCTCGGCGATCGTCGCCCCGTCGTACACGAGCGGAGCGGTCAGCGTCCCCTCGAGCTTGTCGCCGATGTTCGACGTACGGGTGTCGACCGGCGTCGAGAGCGCGATGTCGAACGTCGTGCCCGCCGGCAGCGAGACGGTCGTCGACTTGGCCTCGGCCGGAACGGCCGGCGTCGTCTTGGGCGTCGTGGTTTTCGGCGCGCTCGCCTTCGGCGTGGTGGCCGGGGCGGGCGGGGCCGGGGCCGGCTCGGCCGGCGCCGCGTCGGTCATCGGAGTCTCTTCCATGGTCGCCGGATTCTCGTCCATGGCGGACAGATCGGTTTCCGCCTGCTTCTGGCAGGCGGCCACGCTGAGCGCCAACACCAGCGCCAGCGCGAGCAGGATCCAGGTTCGCGTGCGAATCATGTGCCTCCTCCTCCGGGCATCGCGCCCGGCGTTACGATCGTGGGCCCCGCCCCTAGTAGATGAAGTTGTACGTGAATCCGCCCAACAACCGGAGCTGGTTCGCGTTCTCGACGAACGAGTAACCCAGCTCGCCGAAGAGCGAAAGGTTGGGCGTGAACTCGTTCCTCATGCCGCCCTGGATCGTGAATCCCAACTTGTTGCTGCTCGTGTCGGGGACCAGGGGAACGTTCGAATCGAACTTGATGCGGTGGAGCCCCAGTCCGCCGCCCAGGTACGGCACCAGCCGCTGATCCTGCAGCGGGAAGTCGACGTTCGCGTCGAGCTTGATGGCAAGATCGCTGTAGTCCGTGTTGTACACGCCGACGTCCGTCCCCACGCTCCAGTATTCCAGGGAAGGAATGAGACGTACGTTCGACACGATCGATCCGGCGTCGATATGAACGCCGTACATGAGGGCGCTGCTCGCGTCCTCCGGGTCGGTCAACCCCAGCCGAACGCCCAGCCCACGAATGCCGAGGCCGGTCGGCTGGTTGTTGTACTGCGCAAGCGCGGGCGTCGCGAGCCCGAGCGCGACGGCGAGCGCCAAGCCAGCCATCGCCGCCGTGCGTCCCTTCATCGAGAGCGTCATACGCTGCAATCCTCCTTGATGGTCAGTTCCCCGCCCCCCGGCTACGGGATCGTTATGGTCCGGAGCCTACCGAACGGGGCGTTGGGGAACAACTAGAACCGGAGTCGCACACCCGCGTGGAGCGCGGCGCCGTCCATGTCGATCTCGTCGCGGACATCGACCCCGTAGAACGGGTCGTAGAAGTCGGCCGATACCGTGCTGGAGTTGTACAGGACCTCGCCATAGAGCGCGGTGTTCTGCCCGACCGTGAAGTTCATGCCGCCGAAGACCTGCGCCCCAAAACCACTGTAGTCGTCGCTAAACGCAAACCCGTCGGAGTCCACACCCTCCACCATCAGCCACTCCCATCCCGCGCCCGCCCCGACGTAGGGCTCGATGCCCTGACCCATGGGGAAACGAAGCCGTAGAAAGGCCATGAGCGGCACCAGGTCCGTCGTCACTTCATCCGTCTGGATGACCCGACGGCCCTGATTGCCCGCGGGATCCTCGAACGACGTCACGAACTCGCTCCCGCCGGTGGAGCGGTGATACCACGACAACCCCACGCCGAGATCGACCGGCGAGTTCGGCAGCTCGGCGCCGATCGCGCCGTTCAGGAAGAGGCCGCTCCCGGGCTGGTTGGACGGATCGAAGGAGCCGATCCCCAACGTGGCGAAGCTGTGCGGGCGGCCATGGCGACCGTAACGGGACGAGCGGCGGCGCACCGGACCCGCCGCGCTGTTCCACGACGCGTCCAGCCGGGCGACGGAGACGGCAGGCGCGGCGGACGCGCCGGATAGCGCGAGACCCTGATAATCGAGCGATGACGCTCCCGCAGGCATCGCGACCAGCGACGCGATCACGAGGGCGGACGCCGTGAGAACCAACGAGCGGAGTGACATGATGAGACCTCCCTTGGCTGAGCTACCGATACGATGCTCTACGTACCGGGGTTCCTTGCAGCCGCCGTGCCACCCGACATGGCGTTGCCAATAAATAACTTATGCCGTCGCAACGTCCGGCCGAGGCCATTCCATGCTGCCATCCGTGACACCCTGTGAACCCGGCGGCACACCCTGCGGGTCCGCAGGAGGGGCGTTTGACGGACTCCGGGGGGCCCGATAGGATGCCGCCATGTCGATCCGTCACGCCGTCCTCGTTGTGGCGCTCGGGCTGGGTCTCGTCGCGGCGATGGCCGGCGCGGGCGTGGCCCGTGCGGCGCCCGTAGAGTTCCTACCGGTCCGGCACCCGGCGTATGACGAAATCGAAACGCTGGCGGCGCAGGGACTTCTCGATTCGCTCCAGATCTACTCGCGCCCGCTGGCGCGCATCGACGTCGCCGCGGCGCTCCTGCGCGCCCGGCGTCTCCACCCCGAGGTCGCCCGCTCGCTCCACTACCAGCGACTCCAGCGGGAGCTGGCGCGGGAGCTGGAGGACTTGGGGACGCCCCCGGAGAAGGCGGAGTCGCCGCTCCTCCTCGATCGGGGTCGTCGCGAAGAGCGCGTGCGCCTATCGGGCGCGGGACACCTCCGCGGCGATTTCGACGACAAGCGCGAGGCCGCGCACTTCCGGCTGCGCGACGAGACATCGGTGACGATGCGGGGCGGGGTCCAGGTATGGCCCGGGTTCGCGGCGTTCGAGGAGATCGGGATCACCCGGATTCGCGGCCAGCGGCCGTTCATCGACGCCATCGTGGCCCACACGGACCTGGAGGTGGCGGTGCTGCGCGCGGAGCTCACCGCGCGTGCGGGGCCCCTGGCGGCCGCCGCGGGGTACGACATGTTTCGCTGGGGACCCGGCCGCCGCGGCACCCTGCTCCTGGCTGATGCGGCCGGACCGATGGGCTTTCTCACCTTCACCGGCTCGTTCGCGGGGCGCGTGACAGCCACCGCGCTGACGGGCGTGCTGTCGCGGGCCGATCGGAGGTATCTGGCGGCGCACCGCATCGAGGCGGCCCTTTCGCCGAGCGTCACGCTGGGACTGGGCGAGGCCGTGCGCTACCCCAGCGACAACATCGATCTCCTCTACGCCACGGGACTACTCCCCTACGCCATCGTGGAGCGCATCCACATCCGCGACGCGTCCACCGACTCGGTCCGCGGCGGAGAGCGGGCGAACATCATGGCGTCGCTCGACCTCGTCGTGCGGCCCAGCGCGGCGCTCTCGCTCTACGGGGAACTCCTCCTCGACGACGTGGCGACCGAAAACAGCAACATGCCGGACCGGATCGCCTACCAGCTCGGACTTCGCAGCAGCCGTCCGTACGGATCGCATACGGCGCACATCCTCGCGGAGTACACGCGCGTGCGACGTTTCACGTACGCGACCGAGTACGGCCAGAGCTTCATCCACCGCGAGCGTCCGCTCGGGTTCGTGCTGGGACCCGACGTGGAGGCGGTGTGGATGGAAGTGGGGCTGGATTTGTCGCGCGACTGGGGTGTCCGGTGGAGCGGCGAGTTCACGAACAAAGGCGAAGGGGTGCTGGGCGAAGCGTGGATGGAGTCCCAGGGTTTCGTCTCGAACGCCGGACTCTTCGGCATCGTGGAAAAACGACGCGAGGTGTGGGGAGACCTGCGCTGGATGCCACGCGACCAAGTCGACGCGCGTTTGGGCCTAGGCTACCGGCGCGTCACGAACGACAACCACCAGGACGGCGTCGTCCGTACGGCGTTCCTTGGCCGCGTGGCCCTCGACGTCCGCTACTAGGCCGACCCGCCCGACGCCAGCCAGGCGGCGCCACCCGCCAAGCCCACCGCGAAGGCCGCGATGGCGACATTGATGAGCCATCCGATGATCACGACCGCCACGGCCCGGCCGGTGCTCGTGTAGTCGAGCGCCTGCCGCACGGCCACCACCATCGCGACCAAGAGCCAGATCAGCACGACGAAGTCGATCAGCCAGCCCACGAAGGGAATGATGGAGAAGACGCGCAACAAGCCCGGGCTCTGCGCGAATCCCATCGTGCGCAGCAACTCGCCCATGTCGGATTTGGTATCCGGCGTTGCCAGGAATTTCGTGCCGATCACCCAGGTGAGAAACGCCCAGAACACCCAACCGAAGAGCGACGATACGAGCAGAATGCCGAAGCCCTTGCCGCCGCCGATTCCCGCGGCGATCGCCGCGAGCACGACGACCCCGAGCGCCGGCATGGTGGCATCCTTGTCGGCCTCGATTTCCTCGATGATCGGCACATCCAGCTTGGCCGCACCGACCATCCGCTGCACAAAGGTCGCCATCGCCTCTTCCCTCCCTGGTGAGGAATGTCGCGCCGGCTAGGCCGGCGCGCGGGTTCTTGGCCGGAACGCGCTGCGGTCCGGATCCTCGGTTCGCGTTGCCCGGTCCCGCGCCTCTTTCCAGAATTGCTCCTGCGCGCGGAAGGGCTTTCGGCGGCCATCCCGGCGCGAAAGCGTGCCGTCGGCCTTGAAGTCGCGCGCCTTCACCGTGTCGGCGAAGAGCGCGTCCAGAATGCGCGAGAGCCGTGCGCGATGATCCGCGTCCACGATCGGTACCACGAGTTCCACCCTGCGGTCCAGATTTCGCGGCATCCAGTCCGCGCTTCCGATGTAGGTCTCGGTGTCCCCGCCGTTCCGAAACTCGAAAATGCGGCTGTGCTCGAGGAACCGGTCTACCAGCGTGACGACGCGGATGTTCTCGCTGAGACCAGGCACGCCGGGTTTCAGCAGGCACGATCCACGAACGTTGAGATCGACGCGCACGCCCGCGCGTGATGCCTCGTAGAGCGCGTCGATCAGGCGCCGGTCCACCAGCGCGTTCATCTTGGCGCGGATCTGTCCGGGATCGCCGGGCGTGCTTCGCTCGATTTCACGCTGGATGAGCCCGAGGAATTTGGCGCGAAGGCCCAAGGGGGCCATGGCCAGCCTCCGCCACGGAAGCGGCTCGGAATAGCCCGTGACGACGTTGAAGAACGCGGTCAGGTCGGCGCAGAGGTCCTCGTCCGCCGTCAGAAGCGAGAGGTCGCTGTAGTCCTGCGCCGTCCGCTCGTTGTAGTTCCCGGTGCCGACATGCGCGTAACGCTCGATGCCGCCAAGACCGCGCCGCACGATCAAGAGCGCCTTGGCGTGCGTTTTCAGTCCCGCCAGCCCGTAGAGCACGGTGGCGCCGGCATCCTCCAGACGGCGGGCCCAGGCTACGTTTCGCTCCTCGTCGAATCGCGCCTGCAATTCGACGAGAACGGTGACCTGTTTTCCATTTTGGGCCGCGCGTTCGAGGGCTCGGACGACCTCGGACGAGGACGACGTTCGATACAGCACCTGCTTGATCGCCAGCACGCCGGGATCTTCGGCCGCCAGGTGGAGGAGGCGGAGAATCGGCTCGAACGACTCGTACGGGTGGAAGAGCAGACGGTCGCGTTCCGCGACGGCTTCCCAGATCGCGTCGCCGGGAGGGATGTCGGGCACCGGCTGCGACGGCCATGGCTCGGCGCGCGGCACCGGGAGCGATGGCACCCGCGCGAAATCCATTAGAAAGCGTGCCTCGGGTAGGACGGAGATCCGATAGATCTCCTCGTCCTTCACCTCCAGCGCCGCCGCCAGGCGCGTCGTAAGGGTGTCGCTGGCCGACGCGGCGATCTCGAGCCGCACCGGATCCCCGCTCAGACGCTGATTCAGCATCAGGCGGACGGCTTCGATCAGATCTTCCGCCTCTTGATCGTCGGTGGCGAAGTCGGCGTCGCGCGTGACCCGAAACGCCGCGACCTCGAGAACCTGGTACCCCTCGAAGAGCGCGCCCAGCCTGGCTCCCACGATCTCCTCGAGCAGCGCGAAGCGCGGGCCGGACGGGACGTCGTCGCGCTCGGCGCGCCCGCCTCCGACCTGGACCCACCGCGGGCTGAGGCGCGGCAGCGACACGAACGCGAGGCGCTCCGCGTCGGCGGCCGCCCCCGCCGTGCCGTTCCCGGCCCCCTCGCCGCGGATGAGGCGAACGGCGAGGTGCAGCGTCAAGTTCGCCACGCGTGGCACGGGCAGCGGCGGCTCCACGGAGGCGGGCGTCAAAATCGGAAGGAGCTCCTGGGAAAAGTAGCGATCGAGAAAGTCCCGCTCACGCGCCGTTAGCTCGTCACCGGAGACGAATCGGACTCCCTGATCGCGGAGCGCGGGCGCCAGTTCCTGATCCCACGCCTGATTCGCCCTCACCAGGACCTCGCGGACCTTCGCGCCGATCTCCCCGAGCAACGCGCGGGTTCCCGTCGCATCCGCGGCGGTCGCCCCCGCCTCGGCATCCAGAAGCGCGCGCAGCGCCGCGACCCGGATCATGAAAAACTCGTCCAGGTTGGAGAAGAAGATCCCCAAGAACCGGATCCGCTCGAGGAGCGCGTTCGAAGGATCGAGTGCCTCCTCCAGAACGCGCTCGTTGAACGAGAGCCAGGTCAGCGCCCGGTTCAGGTACCGGCCTTCGGGAAGGGGTTTCGGCTCGTTTTTCGCGGCGCTCAAATCGTCACTCCGAGATTCGACGGGGGCGGGGCTCCTGTTTCCAAGTTGTTACAAAATCATTCGTTATGAGAATAGCCGAGGCCGCCCCAGGCCGCAAGACCTCTGCGCGGACCACCGGAGCGGGATGCCCTGCGCGCCCCCCGCTGGGGCTGGCGGAGTGGTGTGGCCGGTACCAAGGTATCCGTTGACCGGCGGGCCTTTTGGGCCGATTGTTAATGCCGTAAGGACAATGTTGAGTCGGCTGCACTTGGCAGAATTGGAGGCGAATACGGAGACCTGGAAGCGGTTCAAGGAGAAGGAACTGAGCCATTCCATGGCCCACTACCTTCAGGCGGTCGCGGCGCTGAAGCGCGACAAGGGATACGCCAAGGTCGGGGAGATCGCCGACATCCTCGGCGTCACGAAGAGCGGCGTGACCTCGATGATCCGTTCGCTCGTCGCGCGCGGGCTGGTCGATCACGAGCGCTATGGCTGCGTCGAACTCACCGAGGAGGGGCGTCGCTTGGCTGAGTTCACCGAATCCAGCCGCCACGTCCTCGAAGCGTTCCTCATCGACATTCTCCGCGTGCCCTCGGACATCGCCCACGAAGACGCGTGCATGATCGAACACCTCGTCAGCAACGAAGCGATGTCGCAATTCGTCCGCCTCACGGCGCTGATCCAATCCGACGACCCCGCGGCGATATCGTTCCGCCGCCTGTTCGAGGAGCAGCAGCGATGCGGCGCCTCCGGGGAGGCGTGCCCGGTCTGCGGTGAAGGCGCCTGCCTGGAGAAGACGTTCCGCGACGCCACCGCCCGCGAGGAATCGACGGGGAAGCCGAAGGCGCAGGCAGCGGGTACCGCGGCCAAGCCCGCGGGCGGCAAGCCATGACGCCCGACTGCGCGGCGTCCGAGATGCACTTGGGCAATCTTCCCCCCGGCGTCCGCGCGCTGGTGCGCAGCATCCACGGATCACCCGGATTCACGCGACGCATGGGCGAACTGGGACTCGTGCCCGGCACCGAGATCCGCATGATTCGCCGCGCCCCGTTCGGAGACCCGATCGAGTTCGTGGTCCGCGGAACACACTTCTCCATCCGCCGCGACGAGGCGGAGGGGATCCGTGTCGCGACGCTCTAGCATCGCCGCTCCGCCCCGCACCGCGGGGTCCCTCCCCGTAACGGCGCGCCCCGCCGACGTGGGACGAACGAACCGGCGCGTCGCCGTGGTCGGCAATCCCAACTCCGGCAAGTCCACGATCTTCAACCGACTCACGGGACTCCGCCAGAAGGTGGCCAACTACCCCGGCGTGACGGTCGAGGTCACGTGGGGCCGCTGCCCGCTTCCGTCCGGCTCGGTTCTCGACGTCGTCGATCTCCCCGGGGCGTACAGCCTTCGACCGCGTTCGCCCGACGAGGAGATCGTCCGCGACGTGCTTCTGGGCATCGACCGGCGCACGCCCGCGCCCGACACGATCCTCCTGGTGCTCGACGCGTCCTCCCTCGACCGCCAGCTCTTCCTGGCGCTCCAGGTCCTGGGCCTCGAGCGGCCGACGATCGTCGTTCTGAACATGATCGACATCACGCGGGAGCAGGGCCTTGCCATCGATCGCAAGGCCTTGGAGCGGCTCCTCGGCGTGCCGGTGTACGCGACGGTCGGGAGGACCGGCGAGGGGCTGGATGCGGTTCGCGCCGCGCTCGACGGCGAGCCGCCGGCGCCCGGACCACGACCCGTCGCCCACCCGGAAGAGATCGACGCCGAGGTGAAGGTTCTGGCCGCCCACCTTTCGGAGCAGGGCGTCGCCTCCGGCGCCGAGGCGGAGCGCATCGCTTGGGTGCTCCTCTGCGAGGAGAGCGACGCCCTGGTGGAGCGCCTGGCCCCGGCG
>QJVW01000128.1 GCA_003235575.1 Candidatus Eiseniibacteriota bacterium
CCCCTGGGCGTGGAGTCTACGGCTTGCGGAGGCTTTCCATCCAGTTGACGTAGACGGTCGTGGCCGGGAGCGCGAGGGAGCCGTAGTTGCGCCTCACGTAGAAGCGGCGTCCGTCCGCCGAGACGTCGTAGTTGCCACCGTAGGAGTCGAAGTCCCAGGCGATCCGGGTGAAGAGCTCGCGTGGGTTGCCGAGAGTGAAGTTCGGATTGGTGGTCACGTCCACCGACATCAGGCGGCTTCCGCCGCCGATGAAAAAGATTTCGCTCCCGTCCCGACTCCACTTCGCGTCCCTTCCGCCGCCGGTCGACACCTGCCACTTCCCCGTACCGCCTTCCAGCGGCTGAACGTAGACCTCGCGCCGGCCCGATTCGTTCGAGGAATATACCAGCCAGCGGCCGTCGGGCGAGAAGTGAGCATCCGCTTCGAAAAACGGCGTGGTCGCGATGGGCCGCGGAGCCCCGGTGCCATCGGCGTTCATCACCACGACTCCGCCGTCGACTCCGGCGCCACTGCTCCCGCTGATGCAGGCCAATCGTTTTCCATCCCGCGACCAATCGCTGACGCCGATGTCCCAGTTCTCGGCGTGGAGCAGTGACTCGGCCTGGACGCCGTTCGCGGGCTTGACGTAAATCGCGTCGCGGCCAGACCGATCCGAGTTGAAGGCGATCAGGGCTCCATCCGGCGACCAGACCGGCGCGAATTCCCCCGCGGGGTCGAACGTGAAGCGCGAGCTGACGCCTCTGGCCAGGTCCGTGATCCAGAGGTCCAGGGTGGTTGCGCCGCGGCTCGTGACCAGCCGGCGGCCGTCGGGCGAGAGTGACACGCCGTACACATTTCCCGGTTCGCCGATCGTCTGCAGTTCCCGACCGTCACGGTCGAGACACACGACCTGGGTGAAGCCGCCCGCCGCGCCCCCTCGGAAGACCAGGGTTCCCTGCGACGTCGAGAAGTCGGCGTTCGAGGACGTGCCCCCGCCGGCCGCGACATCGTCCACGACCGGGAAGGGATCGCCCGTGAACTTGAGCGCCTTGGCGTCGAACGGATGGGCCAGGAGCGCGCGATCGCGGACATAGATGATGTAGCCCGGCTCGACGTATTCGATCCGGCTGAAGTTTCCCTTTTGAAGCGTGACGACCTTGTCGGATTCGAGATCGCCTACTTTGAGGTAGGACTCGTCGGGCTTGGACGTCAAGCCCAGGAAAAGGAAGTGGCGCCCGTCGGGGAGAAAATGGGGCCACGCCGAACCTGTTTCTCCGTTGGCGCGGTCGATCGTCGTCGCCGGCGTCGGGGATCCGCCACCCGCGGGTACGCGCATGATGGAATCGGTGGGCGAATCGTCGTAGAGGATGATGCCACGCGTGCCCCAGGAGCCGTCGCCTCGGCTGTTTGACTCGCAGATCGTCTGCGGAGGGCTCCCGTCTACAGCGATCTTGCGGAGCCGCCCGCTCACCATGTAGGAGAGGTAGCGGCTGTCGGGAGACCAGAAGGGCCTTCCGGCCGATTCGGTGCCGGCCATCGGCGTGGAGCCGAGGGACCCGAAGGGGCGGAGGTAGAGGCGCGACGTGCCGGTGCTGTCAGTGGCGCTAAAGGCGATCGTGCGCCCGTCGGGGGAAACCTTCGGCGTGTCGATGAACGTGATCCCCTCGGGAACCGGTGCGAAGAAACGAAGCGGCTGCGGTTTGGGAGGCCGATGGAGGATCGTATTCGCCCCGAGCAGGAGCGCCGCCACGATTCCCGCGCCCGCCAACCCCCAGGCGAGACGCTCGCGGGATCGCCGCCGCGCCGACACGGTCGCGGGCACGCCCGCCTTCGATCCGGCGTCCCCGACCCACTTCAGCTCCAGCAACACGTCGCGGGCGGTCTGGTAGCGGTCCTCGGGGTCCTTTTCCAGACATCGCATCACGATCCGGTCGAGGGCCGGAGGCGAGACGCTGGTCACCGCGGAGATCGGCTGCGGGGTCTCCTTCAAGATCGAGGCGATCAGGCTGGCCTGGCTCTTCCCCTCGAAGGCGCGCTTCCCCGTGGCCATTTCGTAGAGAACGGCGCCGAGGGAGAAGAGGTCGCTGCGCGTATCGGCCTCTTTCCCCTCGAGCTGCTCGGGCGCCATGTACTGGAACGTGCCGACGATCGTCCCCTCGGCGGTCAGGGCGCGGCTCATCGTCGGCGAGGCCATGTCGCCCGCCGTCGGCGCCAGGCCGGTGGCGCGCGCGAGTCCGAAATCCAGGAGTTTCGCGCCCGACTTGGTCAGCATGATGTTGCCGGGCTTGAGATCGCGGTGGATCAAACCCTGGCGGTGGGCGCGGTCGAGCGCGTCGGCGATCTCGGCGCCGATCTTCACCAGCTCGGGGAGCGGAAGCGGGCCGCGCGCCACGCGGTCGGCGAGCGATTCCCCTTCCAGATGCTCCATGACGAGATAATCCATCCCGTCGTGCTGGCCGATGTCGAACAGCGTGCAGATGTTGGGGTGGTTGAGGCTGGAGATGACCTTCGCCTCGCGCTCGAAGCGCTGGCGGGTCTCCGGGCTGACCGTGAGGTGGCCTTGCAGCACCTTGATCGCGACCGTCCGGTCGAGTCGGGTGTCGCGCGCGAGGTAGACCTCGCCCATGCCTCCGGCGCCGAGGAGTTGAACGATTTCGTAGGCGCCGAGGCGCGCACCCGATTCCAGGCTCATAGACCGCGGAGCCTACCACAAATGTTCCCGGCGGCGTCCCCCATCCCTAGCGCAGGAGGGCGTGCTCCCAGCGGTCCCGGTCGTTGATGAGCGGCTGGAGCGCCAGCATGCCGACGGGACCGATCGAGCGGGCCAGGTACTTCAACTCCTCGAAATTCGCCCGAACCGAGGAGTCCACGGGGATGTCCATGCCGGCGGCGCGCGCCATGAGGAGTCCCTTGGCGCGAAGGGAGAGTTCCAGGCGAACGCGCAGGTAGCAGAGGATGTCCGCGACGACCGCGCCCGGCAGCCGCTCCGTCAGCTCGGCGAGATACCGTCCGACCCTGGTCTCCACGACCTCCCCGGAGAGAATCTGATTCAGGGCCTCGACGTCGCGGTCCATGCCCATGCCCAGCCACGACCGCGTGGCGCGGTCGCTCCGCTCGAACACGACTCCCAGCAGGATCGGCATGATCGCGAGGAGGAGCCCCGTCGCGACCATCGGCGGAAGCACGAAGAGGTTGAATCCCGCGTGAATGGTCACGGCGATCGCGAACCCGGGGAGGAACCAAAGCGGGGACGGCGCCTCCCGGCGCCCGGTCAAGCCCTTGCCAAGGATCGCGAAGATCGCCGTCGTGGTGCCGTGCATGATGGCGGTCCCGAGGCCGCGGATCACCCACAGTCCCGGATCGGTCGATTGGAGCGCGTGGGCGTAATAGAAATTCTCCACGAGGGCGAACCCGGCGCCGATGGCGAAACCGTGGATCGCCGCGTCGACCAGGAACCCGACCCGCCGCGTGCGAATCAGCCAGGCGACGAACATCGCCTTGGTCGCTTCCTCCAGGACCGGCGCGAGGGCTTTGCGCAGGATGTCGGGAGGCACGTGGAGGGGGCCGACAAGGGAGAGGTTGAGCCCCCACGAGATCCCCGCGGCCAGCACGCCGGCGAACAGACTCTTGGCGACGTCGCCGCGATGGACCAGCTTGAACGAGTCGAGGAACACGAGCGCGGCCAAGAATAGCGTGACGGGCAGGAAGCCGAGTAGAAGGTGGAGGCCTGGCATGGCGTGGGCTGCCCGGACGCCGCTACAAGATCTTCAACGAGACCATCCAGTCCCGTCTGGGCCCGACGCCGCGCTCGAAGGCGCGGGCGACGCCGCCGGACAGCGTGAGCCGCTGGAGTGTGAAGAGCTGGAACCGAATGTCGACCTGGGCGCCGACGTCCGCCACGCGGCTGCGGGAGGCGTCGTCGTCCAGGTTCGTCACCAGACCGCCCGCGAAGAACGACAGACGCGCCCAGGTCGCATAGAAGTCGAGGTTGCCCAAGCGGCGGAACCGCAGCGGAGGCAGGTTCCAGTCGACCAGTGACTTCACGAAGTTCCGCCCGCCGATCTCGTTCAGTTCGACGCCCGGGAACGCGTCGTAGTTTCGGTACCGCTTGATCGCGCCGTCATCCACCCAGTTGTTGCCGAATCCCCCGAAAAAGAAGTTGGAGAAGGGGTCGTCGCGATCGCCGGGGGAGTAGCCGGCCGCGCTCCGCAGCCAGATCGAGGAATTCTTGATCGGCAGCGGCGTGCCGACGTCGACGGTGGCGAGGCCCAGCGTGGATCCCTTCCACCAGGAGTCGCCCGCGAAGCCCGATCGGACCATGTTCTGGTAGGCGCCGACGCTCCACTTGATGCCCCGCTCGGCGTCGATGGCCCCGATCGTGGCCGCCAGATTTCGGAAGTTCAGTCGTGCGTGCGCCGCGGTGAGGAAGTCGAACCCGGGCGGCGTCTCGACGTTCTGATACGCGGGAAGCCGGTCGAGCCCGCCGGATCCGCGCACGCCCGCGTGGAACGTCATCTCGCGAGGACGATCCCAGATCAGCGTCCGTTCGTAGTCCACCGAGCCGCCGTAGCCCTTGCGACCCGTCTTCGTGGGTCCGACCAAATCATAGAAGGACGCTCCGTTCCAGAAGCCCTCCACGGTCCAGCGCGGGCGCTTGTAGGTTCCCGACAGGTGCCACCGCTCGTTGCCGGGAAGGCCACGCGACGGCGAGTAGGAAGCGGAGAGGTCGAAGCGATTCCACTGGAGCGGGTCGGAAATCGACGTGGCCAATCCAACGGCGGTGTAGTCCTTGTACCCCTCCACGATCGGATAGATGGACGTCGCGCCCAATTCCCAGGTCCGGTAGGGCCCCGACCGCGTCACCAGGGAATCGAGGGAAACGCTGCTGGGCGGGGGTATCTTCCAACCCCGCACGATGCGGTGATCGTCGGCGATGGTCGCCCCCAGGAACGTGATGGCGCTGACGTCGGATAGCGGGTGCGCGTCCGTGATGGTGGCGGGCACGAAGCCCTGCCCCGTGTAGCGGAAGACGACGAGCGAATCGCCACCCAGGGGCACGGGGCGGAAGAACCCCGTGTCGGTGTTCGTGACGATGTCCATCTGGTGCGCCTCGAGATCGTACCGCCAGATGTTGGAGACACCCGTGTAGTACGAGGAGCCGTACAGATACCTCCCGCTCTCGTCGAAGACGAAGCCCGTGGGAATCGACGCGCCGAACTCGTGGAGCGTCACGACCGTCGTATCGCGCGCGAGGAGCTCGATCGGCCGCATGATCCGAAGCGACTGCCGACCGCTGATCTCCGCGAACGAACCGACGAGATGGCTGCCGTCGGGCGAGAACGCGAGATCGTAGAGATCCTGTCCGAACGGCAACGACAGGACGCGCATCCAGTCCTTGTACGGAGGCATGATTCGCACCAGGGTCGAGATGCCGTTGAAGTGGCGCACGCCCCAGAGCGAGGAATCCGCGGGATTCCACGCGAGATCCCCGACGCGCAGGTCCTTCTGAAGCGGCCGGGACTTGCCCGTCTCCAGATTCAGGGAATAGAGATCACGCCACTCGCCGTTGTCCGCCGTGAAGAAGATCGTGCCGGTGCGGGGATCCCCCGCCAGCGACGTGACGAAGTAGAGCGCCGCCCCTTTCACGTCCGCCAGATGCCGCGGATCGCCGCCCTCGAGGGGGATCGCGACGATCTGCCCGAACGTCCCGGGGGACTGCACGCCCGCGTAGAGAACGCCCCGCTCCCTGTCGAGAATCGCCTGCGACACGGAGCCCAGCGCGTGCCGCGAGAGATCGCGATACGGCGTCGTGGGATACCGGCGGATGGAGTCGATGTTCGCCTGCTGGAACGTTCGTTCCCACTCGATCCAGTCGTTCCACCCCTCGTCCAGCGACTTTCCGAAGACCCGGCGGAACTGTCCGGTGACCGTCCGGGCGGTCCCGGGACGCCGACCCACCCATGCGACGATTTTTTCGGGGCCGTATTCCTCGGCCAGGTAGGAGACGAAGCGGGTGCCGTAGAGGTACGAGTTCACGCCCACCTGAAAGTCGACCTTGGTCCCCTCGGACTCGAGACCCAGCGGATCGTAGATGCGAGCGCTGTCCCGGACCATGGACCGGAACACCATCTCGTCGTACGGACCTTGCGCCCGACCCAGCCCGCCGGCCATCCACGTCTCGAAGAAGACGGCCACGCCCTCGTGATACCACCGCGGCGCGGCGCGGCGCGGAACGGTGAGCCACGAGTAGATCATCGTTTCGGGGTGCTCGTTCGTCTCCCGAATCTTTCCGCGGAACAGGCCGCGGAAGAACTTGTCCGATCCCGCGGTCTGATCGACCGCCACGATGTGCACCCCTTCGTGGTTCATCGTGAAATTGAAGCGCTCGTTCGCGGGGCCCGACTCGTAGACCGAATTCGCGGGCGCGATGTCGACGGACATGAAGTTGCGCGGCGAGGCCGACACGCCGGCGTTGCCGTAGTCCATGGCATCGCCGAGGTAGACGGTCACCTTCTCCCCCGGCCGGTAGTCGAAGAGCTGCTTGTGAAAGCGCATCGAATTCGCGTAGCAGCGGGCGGCATAGGGGGCCAGGTAGGACATCGCCGGCGAGCTGTAGATCAGTCGAAACTCGGGCGTCTCGATGGCGTGGAACTCGGCGCGCGCCGCGGGAGCGCCGAGCGCCGCGGACAGCGCGACCGCCAGGGCGAGGGCCGCGGGGCGTGGGCTGGCGAGCAATCGTTCGATCAGGCGCATGGAAGGGTGATCTTACACAATGGAATCGGGATCAGAAAGCGAGAGGAGACCTCGCACCTTCGGAGTGCGGGATCTCCTTGTTTTGGGGAGGGTGGGGGCCCCTGGGGGGCCCCCACCGGCTCGGAGATGTCGTTCCCTTTGGTTCGACTGCGGTGTGCTCCCTAGTACTCGAGAACCTTGGCGCCCAGCTCCGGCGTGGCCAGCGCGCGGGCTCCGTTATCCATCTGGATCAGCTTCTGGAAGTCGCCGGAGGTGAAGAGCTTGCCCAGCTCGGGCGAGGCAGCCATCGCCTTGGCGAAGGTTCCGTCCGAGATCAACTTCGCGAAATCCGGGCTCTCGTTCACGAGCTTCTGCCATTCCGCGCTCTGCGTCAGCTTCTGGTACTCCGCCGGCACCTTCACGCGCTTCAGGTAGTCGACCGGAACGTTCTGGCGCTTCTGGGCATCGATATCGACCGCCACGTTGCTGCGCTTCTGGGCGTCGATGTCGACGGCCGTGTTCTGGCGCTTCTGAGCGTCGATATCAACCGCCACGTTGTTCCGCTTCTGGGCGTCGATGTCGACCGCGGTGTTCTGGCGCTTCTGAGCGTCGATATCAACCGCCACGTTGCTGCGCTTCTGGGCGTCGATGTCGACCGCGGTGTTCTGGCGCTTCTGGGCGTCGATATCCACCGCCACGTTGCTGCGCTTCTGGGCGTCGATGTCGACCGGGACGACCGCCAGCTTGCCCAGCTCACCCGTCTCCGCGAACTTCTGGAAATCACCGCGCTGTACGAGCGAGAGGAATTCCTCGGTCTTCACCAGGCGATTGAACTCCGCGCTCGCCACGAGCGACTTGAAGTTCTCGTTCGTGACGGTCTTCCGGAATTCCGGGTTCGTCACGAGACGATGAAACACGTCACTCTGGAGCACGTCGTTCAGCTCACTGTCGCTGAGTACGACATCACTGCCCGAGATCTGCTCCGTCTGGTACCGGTTGGCGACGCCGATCGTCCCCTCGACGCCGGTCTTCGGCGGGATGACACCGGTCCATACGAGTACGCCGACACCCACCACCGCCACGGCCCCGAACAGTGCAACGATCCGTTTGTTCATGGTCCTAGCCTCCCCCTGGTACAGGTTACTGCCTGGACTCAACCGAGTCCGTCCTCAAAACCGCCCGTGAAGACTTTTCCCCCGAACGGAGCTCCAACTCGAGGGGCGCGGTGCGCGCCGCCTCGGTGCTGAGGGATACGGTGAATGTTCCCGCTCCCTGCAACCCGACCCGAATCCGGCTCGGGCTTACTTCCACATCGCCCGCCGAAGGCGGGTCGATTCGAAGAGCCGTGGGGTGGAGCGCGCCCCCGTCAAAGTTGGCCACGATTTCCGCGCCATCCGCTCCACCACCGTTGGCTTCGATCCGAACGACCACACCGTCCGGCGTCCGCCGCGTGCCGGCGGAAACCATCAGGCCGTCGATTTCCAGCGTCCGTACTTCCACGACCGCGCCGGATACCTGGGCCCCTGGGGGAATCATCGCCCCCGAGATGTCTGAAGAATCAAACCGCGCGCCTCCGAGCATGCCGCCCGTGACGATCGCAATGGCGGCGGCGCCGACGCCCACGCCGGAACCGAAGGTCAGGGCGCTCCGCCATGCCGGTACCCGAAAGAAACCGCGCAGCGACTCGCTCCACCCTGCGCCCTGCGGACGAACGCGACGCCGGGCCATTACCGCGCTCATCACGTTCGACTTCAGGGCGGGGGGCGCCTCCTCGAGCCCGACAGCGCTCAGGGAGTCGAACAATTCCTTCCAGTCGCCATACCGGTCCCGGGCATCCGGGTTTCGGTCCAAGTACGCTTGCAGCGCCGCCATCTCCTCGGGGGTGGCGATCCCGTCGAGATCGTTGATGGCTGTCCGGTCGAACTCTTCGCGGTTCATACGTGCGTAATCCCTTTCCGACCGAGGAGCGCCGCCATGTTTTGCCGCGCGGTATGGAGCCTCGATTTCACGGTTTTTTCCGGCACTTCCAGCACGTGGGCCATCTCCGCCTGATTCAGATCCAGAAAATGTCGCAGGATGATCACCGTTCGATTGTCCACCGACAGGGACATCAGCGACTTTTCGATGGCTCCCCCGACGAGAACTTCCTCCGTCTTCCGATCGGCGGTGCCACCGTCCGAAAGTTGCTCGGGGTCGATCTCTTCGAATCTCCGGGTTCGTCCCCGGTAGTTCAGTGATTCGTTGATCCCGATCCGGTAGATCCAGGAGAAGAACCGATACCTAGGGTTGTAGGAACCGAGCTTCTCGTAGGCCTTGACGAACACCGTCTGCGCGATGTCCTGCGCGTCGTCCCGATCGTTCGTCATCCGAAGGGCCAGGTTGTATATTGCTTTTTGGTATAGGTTTACAAGCTCTTCGAAGGCCCTGACATCTCCGCTTACGGCCCTGCTTACCAGCTCTTGATCGTCGCGTTGTGTCATTAGTACAAACCAGGGGCCTGCCAGGTTGGTGAGTAAATGCGGGGCCGGCGGCCATGCGGAATGGGGAGGGGACGGCCCCACGCTAACTAGACTATTTTCAATACCTTATCCAGGCCGGTATAGACGAAGACGGTCCGGACGCGTGGGTTCATTCCCACCAAACGCAATTCGTGACCGGAACCGGTCACGCGCTTGTGCAATTCCAGGATGACCGTGATGCCCGCGCTGGAGACGTAATCGAGCTCCGTGCAATCCGCCGTCACCGGCCCGCTCAAGTCGCGGAGGGCCTTCTGGGCGTGCTCGGCCTGGGAGGCATCGAGTCGCCCCGAGAGCTTGACCTGACCGTCGTCACCAATATGGATGTCGAACATCAGGCCTCCTGCTCCCCTCTCCACTCGAGACGCGCCGTCAGCGTGCTCGTCCGGTCGTGGTACTCGTAGCGAAACTCTTTCGTCATCCGCAAGACGAGGATGATGCCGCGGCCGCCGGGGGAGAGTTCGTTTTGCATCTCCAGCGCCTGCCGCGCGACCTGCGTCGGGTCGAACGGATCGACCTCGAAATCGCGGAGCGTCAGCACCAAGTCGCCGTTGGCACGGCTCATGCCGATCTCGATGTCCTGGTGCCCCCGGTTGTGGCGAACCAGGTTCGTGAAGAGCTCTTCCAGAACGAGGTCTACCTCGAACGCACCGTCACCCTTCAAGCCTTCCTGCTCCAGGTACCCCCGCACGAATGTGAAGATCGAGTCGAGGGCATCGATGTCCCTGGGAAATCGGCGAGTCCAAGCCTTAACCGACATGCGGAGCCTCCGGCGACGATCGCGCAAATCGAAGGTAAGTCGCCATTCTAATGGTAATTGGCGTCGAATGGTGCGAAAACGATCGTAACCTACATGACGTCAATAGTATAGAGGTGGAGTTCCAGCCTAGGCCGGCCTCACCAGCGAGCGATCGATGTCGGAGAGCCTGGCGCATCCCGCCAGCGCCATCGCCAATTCGAGTTCTCCCCTGAGAATGTCCAGGACACGGAGAACGCCCGCCTCACCGCCGGCCGCCAACCCCCAAAGGTAGGGCCGGCCGACGAACACCGCGCGGGCGCCTAGCGCCAGCGCCTTCAGGATGTCCGATCCGCGCCGGAAGCCGCCATCCACGTAGACCTCGGCCCGACCGGCGACGGCGTCGACGACATCGGGGAGCGCGAGGATCGTCGCCTCCCCGCCGTCCAGCTGTCGGCCGCCGTGGTTCGACACGATGATCCCTTGCACGCCGGCGTCGACCGCCCGCCGCGCGTCGTCCGAGCGGACGATGCCCTTGAGCACGATGGGCAGACTCGTGACCGATCGAAGCCACTCGACCGTCTCCCAGGTGAGCGAGTGATCCATCAGTTCGTGCACCCGGGCCGCCATGCCCCCGGGCGCGTTCCAGCGCTCGAACTGATCGCCATACTTCTCGAAATTCGCCATCTTCACCGACGGCGGCAGCTTGAACCCGTTTCGAAAATCCCGTTCACGCCTTCCCAGCATCGGGGTGTCCACGGTGAGCACCAGCGCGCGATACCCGGCCTGCTCGGCGCGCGCGACGAGATCGCGGGCGATGTCGCGGGTCTTGTAGATGTAGAGCTGGAACCAAAGGGGCCCCGTCGCGGCGACCGCGATGTCCTCCAGCGAGGTGGATGCGATGGTGCTCGCGGTCAGCAACGTCCCCGCGGAGCCCGCGCCGCGCGCCGTCGCGGCCTCCCCACCCTTGTGCGCCAGCCGATGAAACGCGGCGGGCGCGAGGCAGATCGGCATGGCGATCGGCGCCCCCAGCGCGGTGGTCGCGAGATCGACGCGGCTCACGTCGACGAGAACGCGATGAAGAAGGACCCATCGGTCCATGCCGTCCCGATTCCGCGCCAGTGTCCGCTCGTCCTCGGCTCCGCCCGCGTAGTAGTCGAACGCGCCGCGCGGCATGGCGCGCCGGGCCGCCGCCTCGGCGTCCGCGACGTTGAGGAGCGCTGCGAGCGAGGAGCTTGCGGGGCGCGGCGTCGGTCTCGCGGATTCGGCGCGCGTGGTCTGTTCGGCCCGGCGCCTGGCGCCCGCGGTCGAGACTTTCTTCATGGCACGGCGGGTGGACACGGTGATCCTCCTGGGGGAACGCCCCCGGTCTACTTCTTCCGCACGAACTCCATCGTGAAGGTCTCGCTCTTCCCGCCCATCTCCGAGACCCACTCCTGCGTCATGTGGTCCGCATCCGGCATGGCGATCGTCACGGCCGTCATCCGCGCGTCGCCTTCGTTCCAGTTCGTGATGTCGGTCATGGTGAACACCAACCGATCGCCGTCCTTCTCGCAGCGCAGCCGCGGCTGATTGCCCGCGCCGCAGTAGTGCGTCATCACGATGGCGTCGCCGTCCGGGTGGTACACGTTGATCATGGCGTCTTCGCTCGTCGGAACCAGGTTCTCGACCAGCGCGCTGCCGTGCGACGTGAGGTGGAACGACGTGGTCGACTGCTCGGCGCCCTCCCCGACTCCCTGCCATTCGCCGATCAGGGCGGTGAGGTGTTCGAACGCCGCGGGGGCCTTGAACGCGGGCATTTCTTCTTTCGGGGCTGCCGGCGCCGCCAGGGGAACGACGGCCAGCGCTAGGGCGATGAGCCACGGACGAATCATGGAGAGCCTCCCTCTTTCCACGGTGGACGTGACCGGATGTGAGGAGGAAGAGCCTACCACCGCGATTGCGGAAGGGGAATGGGGAGCGGTAGACTCCCCGGACACGAAGGGAGGCCCCATGTCCCGCGACACGCGCCTCGATCCGCTCACGATCCTACCCCGCTATCTCGCGATCCTGGTCTGCCTGACGATTCCGGCGCCGCGGGCAGGCGCCGCGGACGCTGCCGAAGGCCCGCACAAGGCGGGGGCGTGGGCGCTGGAGTTCGAGATCGATCCGACTTATTCGAGCGGCATCGGATACGTGGCCTCGGCGGCGATTTCGGTCAAGCGGCACTCCTCCGAGCACCGGGCGTGGCGGCTGGGAATGGCGGTTACGTTCAGCGAGACGGAGTTCGACGGCGAGAGTTCGCAATACCGATACAGCGTCTACTACAATCCGTTGATCTCCAATGAACAAGGATCCACCGATTCCCACAACGAGGATCACGTCTATCGCTTGTTTCTCCACGCGGTGCGCCACTACCCGGTTCGGGAGCAGGTCGCGGTCTTCCTCGAAGTGGGCCCCTCGCTCCGCTACGACGAGGTTCGAAGGTCTCAGCAATCCTTGTATCCCTATGGTTTGGGCGAAACGTATGCAGCCCAGTATGCGGAAACTCGCCGCGGCGCGACGCTCGACGCGAACGTCGGCTTCGAGTGGTTTTTCTCCAAGCGTCTCTCGCTTGGGGGACGGTACGGCGCCTATGCCGGCTACCAGTGGGGGACGCGTTCGAGCGGCTCGGAGATCGTCCGAACGAACGGATCCTATTACAGTCGATCCACGGAACGCGGCCGGGTGCGTCGCGTCGACGTGAGCACGACCCGGGCCACGATCCTCCTCACGGCGTACCTTTGAGCACCTCGAAGGAATCGCGCCCATCCTCCTCGCTCCTGGAGACCGACGAAGCCGTCGCGGCGGCCGTGCGCGCCGTGCGGGTGGTCGCCGTCCTCGGCATGAAGCCCGGCGACGATCCCGGCGCCCCGGCCCATCGCGTTCCCGCTTCGCTCGCCGAGCACGGCATCCGGATCATTCCCGTGAATCCGAAGTACGCGAGCATCGACGGCCGCCCGTGCTACGCCGCGATCGGCGACGTGCCGGACCGGTTCGACACGATCGACGTCTTTCGGGCGCCGCGCTTCATCCCCGGGCACGCGGCGGAAATCCTGGCCTTGCCGGCGGAGCGGAGGCCCCGCCTCGTCTGGCTGCAGAGTGGGATTCGCCACGACGAGGCCGCGATCGCGTTGGCTGCCGCGGGCATGCAGGTGGTGCAGGACCGCTGCCTGGGCGTCGACATGGAGCGATTTCGGGGGCGAGACTAGCCGATCCGCACCGGCGTTCCCGTAGAGCCGCCGCCCGGTATGTGACATTGACCGCAACGTTCGGATAGTCCCGGTCGACAGACCTCGTTATCGTTCGAGGCGATGGATGCGATGAGCCCACAGAGATCTTTTCCGCCGACGGCGCGCCCCGTCCGGCCCCCGCGTACCGACACGGCCCGGTGGCGGGCGGTCCAGGCGCGGGACGAGCGGTACGACGGCCTCTTCGTCACGGCCGTTCGGACCACGGGGATCTACTGCCGCCCCTCCTGCCCCGCGCGCCATCCCGCGCGCGGCAACGTCCGCTTCTATCCGGATGCGGCGGCCGCCGAGGGCGGGGGTTACCGGCCCTGCCGCCGCTGCAAGCCGAAGGACGCGGCGCCGTGGAGCGAGCGGCTGGCGCGCATCGAGCGGATCTGCCGCCACATCGAGGCGAACCTGGACGAGCGGGTCTCGCTTCGCGCGCTGGCGGCCCTCGCCGGGCTCAGCCCATCGCACTTTCAGCGCGCGTTTCTCCGCGCGACGGGCGTGTCGCCCGCCGCCTACGCGGATGCGCGGCGACTCGAGCGGCTCAAGGGGCACCTTCGACGAAAGGACGGCATCACGATGGCGATGTACGAGGTCGGGTACGGTTCGAGCAGCAGGCTCTACGAGCGGGCGCCCCGCGCGCTCGGCATGACGCCCGGCGCGTATCGCGCGGGCGGCGCGGGCGCGGCGATCGCGTTCGCCACGGCGGAGAGCCCCGTGGGGCGCGTTCTCGTCGCCGCGACCGAGCGCGGGCTTTGCAGCGTGAAGGTCGGAACCAGCGAGAGGGTCCTGCTGCGCGCGTTTCGCGACGAGTTCCCTGCAGCGACGATTCGTCGCGATCAGGCCGGCGTCGGGCAGTGGGTGCGCCGCGTGCTGGCCGCGATCGACGGCCGCGCGCCGAAATCCTCCCTTCCCCTCGACATCCGTGCCACGGCGTTCCAGCGGCGCGTCTGGGAAGAGCTCTGCCGCATCCCGCGCGGGGAGACCCGCACGTACGCGGAAGTGGCCCGCACGATCGGAAAGCCCCGCGCCGCGCGCGCGGTGGGCCGCGCCTGCGCCACCAATCCGGTCGCGATCGTGGTGCCGTGTCACCGCGTGGTGGGAACGTCCGGCACGCTCACCGGCTACGCCTATGGCCTCTCGGTGAAGCGGTCGCTGCTCGAGCGGGAAGGCGCCGCCGCCGCGGAGCGGCCGGCTCGGAAGAAACGCTAGGCCAGGATCGCGGCCAGCGCCTGGGGATCGGTCACCGGCTCCTTGCAGGCGAAGTGCTCACAGACGAAGGCCGTGGGCGCCCCGTCGCGTGACGCCTGCACGGAAACGTACGGCGCGAGCGCGGCGAGCGGGCCGCCGTCCCCGGTGGCGGGGCGCAGGTGCACGATCTTGTTGGGCAGGAACGGCCGTCGCACCGCCGCGACCAGCCCCGGCAGGCGGGGATCGCCTCGATCGGCGGCCAGGGTGATCTCCCGCGACGGTCCGAGCGCGAAGTCGAGCGCGGTCAGGAGCTGCGCGTGGGCCGCGGGCAGCTGCGACACCTGGCCCGCGAACGCGCGGAACACCCGGTCGGCGCGCGCGGCGTAGGCGCCGTCGCCCGTCAGCCGCGAGAGTTTCAGAAGCACCAGTGCGGCGATCGAGTTCCCCGAGGGCGCCGCGCCGTCGTAGATCTCCTTCGCGCGCGCCAGGAGCGGTTCGCCATCCTCGCCGGTGAAGAAGTATCCGCCTTCGACGTCGTCCGCGAAGAGCGCGTTCATCGCGTCGACGAGGCGGCGGCCCTCGGCTAGGTACGCCGGCTCGAACGTCGCCTCGTAGAGCTCGAGGTTCGCCCACGCGAGAAAGGCGTAGTCGTCGAGGTAGCCCAGGTGCGCCGCGTCCCCGTTTCGCCACCGGGCCAACAGCCGCCCGTCGTCCCGAACCAGGTTCTCCTGAACGAAGGCCATGGCGCGTGCCGCCGCGTCGGCGTAGTCCGGCTCGCCCAGCACCTGCGCGGCGCGGGCGACCGCGGCGATCATCAGCCCGTTCCACGAGGTCAGCACCTTGTCGTCGCGATGGGGACGCGGTCGGCCGGAGCGCGACTCGAGCAGCCGCTCGCGAACCGCCTCCAATCGGCGCGCCGTCGCCACCGGATCGAGGCCGCGCTGCTTCGCGACGTGGGCGATATCGCCGGCGAGGTGGAGGATGTTCGTGCCCGTCAACCCGCCGGTCGCGGGATCGACCCAGTTTCCCTTCTCTTCGACGCCGTAGAGCGCCGCCAGGAGCTCCGCCTCTTCCTCGTCGACGAGTTCCCGAAGCTCGGCGGCCGTCCAGACGTAGAACTTTCCCTCTTCGCCCTCGCTGTCCGCGTCCTCCGCGGAGAGAAAGCCCCCGCCGGGGCCGGTCAGGTCGCGCCGCACGTAGGTGACGATCTCGCGGGCGATGGCCGCGTAGAACGGATCGCGCGTCGCCTGCGCGCATTCCAGGACCGCGATCAGGAAGAGCGCCTGGTCGTAGAGCATCTTCTCGAAGTGGGGCACCTTCCAGACGCGATCGGTCGCGTAGCGGTGGATGCCGAACCCGACGTGGTCGTAGATGCCTCCGCGCCGCAGCGCGCGAATGGTGCGCTCCACCATGTCGAGCGCGCGACCGTCCCCCGTCCGTTTCCACCAGCGCAGGAGGAAGGAGAGCTGATGGGTCGTCGGAAATTTCGGCGCGCCGCCGAATCCCGCGTGCTCCTCGTCGAAGCGGCCGTGCAGCTGCTCGAATCCACGAAGCAGCGTCTCCTCGCCCAGCGCCTCGCCCGGACTCCCGTGGAACTGCTCCCGGATCGCGTCGGTGATCTTTCCCGCGGCGTCGAGAACGCCCTGCCGCTGCCCATCCCAGGCGCTCGCGATCTGCGTGAGCAGTTCGCGCATCCCCGGACTTCCCGAGCGCGCCTGCGGCGGGAAATAGGTTCCCGCGAAGAACGGCTCCTTCTCCGGCGTCAGGAACAAGGTGAGCGGCCATCCGCCGCTTCCCGTCAGCGCCTGGCAAACCGTCATATAGATGTGATCGACGTCGGGCCGCTCCTCGCGGTCCACTTTGATCGCCACGAAGTGCTCGTTCAGGATCGCGGCGATGTCCTCCGATTCGAACGACTCACGCTCCATGACATGGCACCAATGGCACGTGGAGTACCCGATCGACAGAAAGATCGGCTTGTTTTCCCGGGCGGCGCGCTGGAACGCTTCGGGTCCCCACGGGTACCAATCCACCGGGTTGTGCGCGTGCTGCTGGAGGTAGGGACTCTGCTCGGTGGCGAGGCGGTTCGCCGCGCGGACGCGGGCCGGGCGCGGGGCGTCGGTCACGCGTCCACCACCTGGTCGATGACCCCGCCGGCGACGACGCGGTCTCCGTCGTAGAGCACGATCGACTGACCGGGCGTCAGCGCCCGCTGGGGCTCGTCGAACCGGACGAACGCCGTTCCCGCTTCACCCGGTTCCCATCGCGCGGGCGCCGGAGCGTGCTGGTAACGGATCTTCGCCGTGCCGCGGAACGCGTCGGGCAGGTCGCCGGTCCCCGCCCGCATCGGCGGGCCCGAGGGATAGGACACGCGCGACACGCGAGCCCCGCGGCGATACAGCGCTTCCTCGCGGTCCACCGTCACGTTGCCGGTGGCCGCGTCGATGTCCCGCACGTAGAGCGGTACGCTCGCCGAGACCTCGATGCCGCGCCGCTGCCCGACGGTGAAGGCATGAATCCCGTCGTGCTCGCGAAGCGTCGCCCCGTCGGCGTCCCGCACGGCGCCGCGGGGCGACGCCGCCAGCCGCTCGGGAAATCGCTCGCGAAGGAAATCGATGTAGCGGCGGCCTTCGACGAAGCAGATGTCCTGGCTCTCCCGCTTGTCCGCGACGCCCAGGCCCAGATCGCGGGCGCGCGCCCGAACCTCGTCCTTGTTCATGTGGCCGATCGGGAAGAGGACCTTCGTCATGACCTCCTGCGACAGCCCCCACAGCACGTAGGACTGATCCTTGCCGGCGTCGGCCGCGCGGAGGAGCGCCGGCCGCATCGCCTCGTCCACCCCGCGCCGCGCGTAGTGGCCGGTGGCGACGTAGGCACAGTCGAGCGCAGCGGCACGGCGCATCAGCTCCCCGAACTTGAGCCAGTTGTTGCACTGCACGCAGGGATTGGGCGTGCGCCCGGCCACGTACTCGCTCACGAAATCCTCGATGACGTGGTCGCGGAATTCGGTCTCGAGGTCCAGCACGTAGTGCGGGAATCCCATGCGCCGGGCGACCGCCCGGCAATCGTCGATCGCCTCCAGCGTGCAACAGCCGCGGCTGGGCGAGGGGCCTTCGGAGTAGCACCAGAGCTTCATCGTGACGCCGATCACCTCGTGGCCCGCGTCCCGCAACATGGCGGCGGCCACCGCGCTGTCGACGCCGCCGCTCATGGCCACGAGAACGGTCGAGGGCTCGGGCGGCAGGAAGTTGAATGGATGATCGGACATGCTCACGCGGCGGCCTGCGGCGACGCGGCGCGGATCTTGGCCACGACGTCGGGCACGATCTGGAGAACGCGGTCGATGTCGTCCTCGGTGGTGCCGCGCCCGAGGCTGAATCGAACCGCCGCCCGAGCCACGGCGTCGGGAACCCCCATGGCCGTCAGGACGCCCGAGGGCTTGGTGGAGCCCGACTTGCAGGCGGCTCCGGCCGAGACGGCGATTCCCTTCATGTCGAGCGACAGCACGACGTGTTCGCCTTCCACGCCGACGAAACTGAGATGGGACGTGTTGGGAACGCGGGGCGCGCCTTCGCCGTGGCGAACGACGCGCGGCACGCGGTCGAGAAGCGTCGACTCCAGCCGGTCGCGAAGCGCCGTCAACCGAGGCGCCTGCGACGCCAACGCTTCGGCGGCGAACCGGCACGCAAGACCCAGCCCCACGATCGCGGGCACGTTCGCCGTGCCGGGCCGCTTGCCGCGCTCGTGCTCGCCGCCGAACTGGAGCGGTAGCACGCGCGATCCGCGCCGGGCGATCAACGCTCCCGCGCCCTTCGGTCCGTAGAACTTGTGCGCGGTGATCGTGAGGAGCGTCGCCTGCCACGCCGCGGCGTCGATCGGGATCTTGCCGGCGGCCTGAACGGCGTCCACGTGGTAGGCGATGCCCCGCGCCGCGCACCGGGCGCCGATGTCCGCCGACGGCTGGATCACGCCGGTCTCGTTGTTGGCCGCCATGACCGAGACCAGAATCGTGTCGTCACGAAACGCCTGGGCCACCGCGTCGGCCGGCACCACGCCGGACGCGTCGGGCGGCACGCGCGTCACGGAGAATCCTTCGCGCTCCAACTGGTCGCAGGCATGCGCGACGGCCTCGTGCTCGATCGCCGTCGTCACGACGTGGCGGCCCTTCCCCGATAGCGCGCGCGCGGCGCCGAGCACGGCCAGGTTGTCGGATTCGGTGCCCCCGCTCGTGAAGACGACTTCGGAAGCCGCCGCGTTCACGAACGCCGCCACCTGCGCACGCGCCTCCTCGACCGCGCCCTTCGCGTCCTGCCCGTAGGCATGAACGCTGGACGGATTGGCGAAGTGCTCTCCGAACCACGGGGTCATCGCTTCCACGATCTCCGGGCGGCACGGGGTCGAGGCGTTGTAGTCGAGATAGATGCGGGGCATGGACGGCTCCCTCGGGAGGGTGAGTACGCAGGAAAAGGCTACCAGACACCTCGGGCCGGGCGCAATCGAAGCGCCCGGCCCGAGCAATTCTTCGAATGGTCTTGGACCTTCGCTACTTGCCGTCGTTCCCCTTCTTGGTGGAATCGGCGGCGGCCCGTTCCGCTTCCATCTTCGCCTTGGTCGCGGCGGCGGCCTTCTTGCTTTCGGCAACCTTCGCGGCGGCCTCTTCCTTGGCCTTGGCGGCCTTCGCCGCCTCCGCGGCTTTCGCCTGCGCCTCCGCCTTCTTGCCCTCGGCCTGCTTCGCCAGATACGCGTCGCGCGGCATGATGCGAACCGACTTCACCGTCGTCCACTCGAGCGGCTTCGACATCTCGCCGCCCATGCCGGGATTCCCGGCGACCGGCGTATTCGCGATGGCGTCGAGCACGTCGAGCCCTTCGAACACTCTGCCGAAGGCCGTGTAGTGACCGTCGAGATGCGGCGCGGTGCCGTGCATCATGAAGAACTGCGAGCCGGCGGAATTGGGCGTCCCGCTGTTCGCCATGGAAAGCACGCCCTTCACGTGGCGATGCGTATTGAACTCGTCCTTGATCTTGTACCCGGGATCGCCGGTGCCCAGATCGGGCGCCTTCGCGTTCTTCGACTTCGGGTCACCCCCCTGGATCATGAACCCCTTGATGATCCGGTGGAATCCGGTCCCGTCGAAGAACCCCTGCCGCGCCAGCTTCTTGAAGTTGGCGACGGTCTGCGGCGCGTCCTTCGGCCAGAATTCGATCGCCATCGTGCCCCTCGACGTCTCCATCACGGCGATTTCATCCACGGCCGCACCCGCCTTTCCTTCCGCTGCCTTCGCATTCGGCGCCTTGGCGGCTGCCTTCGAGGCCGGGGGATCCGCGGCCAGCGCCGCGCCCGCCACCAACAGACCCGCGGCCGTCATCCCCACCACACCACGAATGGACATCCGAAACATTGCACCTCCTCGTATTCGGGTCGACATCATCCCTTGCTTTTCTCCTTCGTTTTCAACAGCCGAATGATCCGGCGCTGACGCTCCAGTTCCCGTTGCGCGCTTTCGGCGTACACCGGGTCGGACATCACTTGCTCGAAGATCGGAATCGCCTCTTCGTGACGTCCCATCTTGTCCAGCGCCTGGGCCCAGCAGAACTTCAGGCAGGCGTTGGCGCTATCCCCGCTCAGCCCCTCGTGCGCCACCTCGATCGCCCGCTGGTACCGCGTGGCGTCGTAGTAGGCGTAGGCCATATTGCAATAAACACCTTTGTAGTTCTCAGGGTCCGCCCGAACGACCTCGCGGAAGAGCTCCACGGCCCGGTCGGTCTTCTGCGACTTCACGTACGCCTGGGCGAGATAGTACCGATCCACGGTGCCCAGCGAGTCGCCCAGCGCCTCGTAGTGCTTGATCGTCAGCGGGTAACGCTCCAACTTGAAATTGATCCACGCCAGCTGCTTCTTGGCGGCGATGTCCAGCGGCGCCAGCTGCAGCACGCGCTGGCAGGCCGCGGCCGCCTCGGCGTAGAGACCGCCCCGAACCGCGATCGTCGCCAGGGTCCGCGTGATCTCGGGGTCCCGCGGGTTCAGTTCCATCGCCTTGTAGAGCGACGAGATGGCCTCGGCCTGCTTTCCCTCCCGGGAGTAGACATCCCCCAGCTGACAGTAGACCTCCGCTTCGCGATCCGGGTGATTCTTGACGTAGCGGAATGTCGCGCGGCATATCGACGACGCCTCGTTGTAGTCCCCCACTTCCATCAGCGCGTGGGCGAGCGCCAGCCGCAACGAGACGTTGTCCGGCGTCAGGGCGACGGCCTGCCGATACGCCGTCGCGGCCTCCTCCGTCTCCCCCAGGGCCATGTGGGCATCCCCGAGCGTCCGGTAGGCCGAAACGCGCTGCGACGAGACGCGCGTCGCCCGCTCCAGGATCTCCACGGCGTCGGAGTACTGGCCCCGTTCCACCTGGACGCGACCTAAGCCCGCGAGCGCGTCCTGATCGTTGGGGTCCGCCTCGAGCGCGAGACGGAACTCGCGTTCCGCGTCGTCCAGGAGTCCGCGACCCAGGAAGTCCGCGCCGGCCTCAAAATGGCCCCGCGACGACATGCCCGGGGCGCGCGCGGTTCCCGAGGTCCCATCGGGTCGGGACGCCTTCGAACCGGAGCAGCCGGTGGAGAGCAGGATCAGCGTTGCGCAGACCGCGGTGATGCCGATGGGGTAACGCCGGAATCGCTGATGCATCGGTCGGTGCCTCCCTGGATGGCGCCGCGGCGCATGGCGCGCCGGTAACGCGGCGGCCGGATGAATCAGCGTGCCCCGGCGGCCGCCTTCTTCTGCTGGTCCACGTACTCTTGCAGGACCTGAACGCTGTTGCGGGCGCTCTCGGCGACGACCGAGAGCGAATCGATCGAAACCACGCGGCGCCAGTAGTCGAGCGCCGCCCCGTAGATGCCGGCGTCGGCGAACGCGACGCCCATGTTGTAGAGCGCTTCCTGATTGTTCGGTTCGAGTTGGAGCGCGCGCCGGTAGAGCCCGGTCGCGTCGGGGTGCCGTCCCTGCCCGTAGTAGGCGTTCCCCAGATTGCAGAGGGCGCGCACGTTCGTCGAGTCGAGATCGAGCGCCTTCTTGTACGCGCGAACCGCCTCGTCGATGGTTCCCGTCTCGGCGCGGATGAGGCCGATGCTGACGTAGGCGTCGGCGATGGGCGGCGTGAGCGTGGTCGCCTTCTTGAACATGGCGAGCGCGTCGTCCCGCTTGCCGAGCAGCATGTAATAGGTGCCGAGGTTGTAGTGCGCCGCGGAGTCCTTCGGGTTCAGCTTTACCGCCTTCTGGAACGCGGACTTCGCGTCGTCGTAGCGGCGGAGGTCCATGTAGACGGCCCCGACGCTGACCCAGGCGGTGGAATTGCTGGGATCGAGCGCCGCCATCTTCTGGAAGGCCTTTTCCGCTTCGTCGTACTGGTGCGCGCGGCGGTAGGCGGATCCCAGGGCCAGCCACGAATTGGTGTCCTTGGGGCTCTTCTTCGTAAGCGCCGTCGCCTCTTCCACGCTCATCGGCCGCGGGGCGGAGCGGGAAACGCTCTGGGTCTGGGGCGGCGTCGCGGCGGGCGGATCGGCGGCCGACGCGACCGCGACGGCAAGGACCAACGCCGCCGCCACGGCCAGGGCCGCGGGCGGAACGGTTCGGAAATCGATTAACTTGCTCTGCTTCATCGAGTTCATGGGGGGCTCCTTCAGGGTCGGACGTTACGCTATCTACTCCATACCCCGAAGTCAACCCGCTTCTCCGTTGCGCCGCAAGGGATTGTGCGGAACCGAGTCCGCCCGCACCGCCTCACCGCGCGCCGGTCGCCCCTCCCGGAACGGGCGCTCGGAACTGGAGCGCCTCCGCGATGTGTGTTCCGGCCACACGGCCGCCGCCCTCGAGATCGGCGATGGTTCGCGCCACGCGCCGTACGCGCTGCACGCCGCGGGCCGAGAGCCCGAATCGCTCCACCGCGAGCGTGAGGAGCCCCCGCGTCGCGACATCGAGGGGATCGACGCGATCGAGATCCGCCGCGGTGAGCGCGGCGTTTCGCGCGGGGCCGCGCCGCCGTGACGCTTGGGCGCGGGCGGCGAGCACGCGGGCGCGAACCCGGGCCGACGATTCCCCCTCACCACGCCCCAGAAGCCGCGCCGCATCGATCGCCGGCACCTCCAGGAAGAGATCGACGCGGTCGAGCATGGGGCCCGACACCTTCCCCCAGTAGTGCAGGACGGCGTCCTGGCCGCAGCGGCATCCGCGACGCGCATCGCCGCGGTAGCCGCAGGGGCAGGGATTCATCGCCGCGACCAGCGAGAACGCGGCGGGGAACCGGACGGCGCCGGCCGCGCGCACGATCGTGATCGCGCCTTCCTCGACGGGCTGCCGCAACGCTTCCAGCACGCTTCGCCGGTACTCGGGCAGTTCGTCGAGAAAGAGGACGCCGTGGTGGGCCAGGCTCGCCTCGCCGGGGAGCGGTCCCCGGCCCCCACCGACCATCCCGGCGTCCGAGATCGAATGATGCGGCGCGCGAAACGGCGGGTGGACGATCAAGCCGGACCCCGGCGCCAGGCGCCCCGCCACCGAGTGAATCGTCGTCACTTCGATCGCCTCTTCCTCCGAGAGCGGCGGCAGGATCCCCGGCAACGCCCGCGCGAGCATCGTCTTTCCCGCGCCCGGGGGCCCGACGAAGAGGAGGTTGTGGCCGCCCGCCGCCGCGATCTCGAGCGCGCGGCGGGCGAGATCCTGGCCGCGCACGGCCGCGAGATCGAGCGGCGAAGGTTCCGAGGCCGGCGTGGAGCTGGTCGACGCGGGCGCGGCGGGGCCGTCGCCGCGCAGATCGCCGAGGGTTCCCAGGAGCGACGTCGGCACGTCGGAGAGGGCGCGCGCATCGCGCGCGTTCTCTCGTGAGAGCCAAACCGGGCCGAAGCCGTGCCGCCGCGCCATGACCAGGACCGCCAGCACGCCGCGGGCGGCGCGGACCGTCCCGTCGAGGCCCAGTTCGCCGACGAACACGCCCTCCGCGAGCGGGCGCCCGGAGGGAATCTGCCCGGACGCGAGGAGAAGCGCGACCGCGATCGGAAGATCGAAGCCCGCGCCCTCTTTCCGCACGTGGGCCGGCGCCAGATTGATCGTGATCCTGCGCGCGGGAAATTCGTAGCCGCAATTTCGGACGGCGGCCAGGACGCGCTCGCGGCTCTCCCGGACGGCCGCGTCCGGCAGTCCGACGATGGTGAACGTCGGAAGACCGGTGCCGAGATCCGCCTCGACCTCGACGGGACGCGCCTCGACGCCGACGAGCGCGCAGGTGCGCACGCGCGCGGTCATGGTTGCCTTTCCGGGGGAGAGCGGGGGTTCGTGCGTCGGGGGCCGGTCGGCTCTAGGTTTCCTTGTACAGCAACGGCTCCAGGCGTTCGCGCAGTTCCTCGTGCGACGCGACGGCGAGGCGGGGCTTGATCGTTCCCCGGTGCGCCGGATCGCCCGCGTTCGGAATCAAGGTGAGGTGGATCGAGTAGAGACCCAGCCGATTGGCGCCGTCGATGTCGTGGAACAGCGAGTCGCCGATCATCGCCACCGATTCCGCCGGGAGCGACCAGGCGGCCAGCGCCGCGCGAAACGCTTCCGCGCGCGGCTTCCGCACGCCGATGTCCGCCGACACGACGAACGGATCGAAGTAGCGCCGCATCTTGACGCGCTTCGCGACGCGCGCGACGTAGGGCCCGTCCGTGGCGTTCGAGAGGACCGCGAGCGGGATGCCGCGTTTGCGCAGGAACGCCAGCGTCTTCACCGCGCCCGGCAGCGCGACGATGCAGCCCTCCTCGTACGCGAAGTAGGCGCGAAGGGCCGCCTTGAGGGCCGCCATCCCCGGCACGCGGATGCCTGCGTCGTCCAGCGCCTCCGCCAGCGACGTCGTGGCGTCGATCTCGCGCCCCGTCTGGTCGGCCGTGAGCCGGTTCCGCTCGCGGATGTCCATCAGACGCGCGACGAATTCCTCGCCGGCCTCCTCCGGCGGCAGAATCCCCTTCTGCGCCAGGTGCCGCGCCAGGCGTTCCGTGCAGGGCCTGGCCACGACGTCCGCGTAGTCGGTTCGCGTGGAGGTCATGCTCGGATCGAGTCCGATGAGTGTGTTGCCGAAATCGAAGATCGCTGCTCGGAGCACGGGAACGCTCGTTCGGGGTATGATCGGCGGGAGACCGAAGGGACGTGCGTGAAACTCTAGGGCGCGCGCCCGCCGGGGGTCAAGCGCGGAGGCGTGCGTGGGATCGGATGCGGGAGTCGCGATCGTCGGGGCCGGTGCGCTGGGAACGCTGCTCGCATCGCGTCTCGCGCGCGGCGGCGGCGCGGTGCGCGTCCTCGCGCGGCGGCGGGACCGGGCCCTGGCGCTTCGTCGCGAGGCGCCCGACGCCGTGACGACCGCGGAACCCACCGATCTCCTTCCCGCGGCCCTTGTCGTTCTCTGCGTCAAATCCCACGACACCGCGGATGCCGCGCGCCGGATCGCCGCGGCGCTGGCCGCGAATCCCGCGCCGGTCGTGTCGCTGCAGAACGGCTGGGGCCACATGGACGTGCTCGCGGCCTCCTTGCCTCCGGTTCCCTTGGTCGCGGGGACGACGACGCTCGGCGCCTATTGGGACGAGGCGGGCCGCTACCACGTCTCCCTCGCGGGCGTGACGGTGTTCGCCGCCTGGAGCGAGGGCGGCGAGCGGCACGCCGCCGACGCCGCGGCGCGCTTTCAGGCCGCCGGGCTGACCGCGACGATCGCCGGCGACGCGCGCGATCTCCTCTGGCGGAAGCTGGTGCTGAACACGGCGGTGAATCCGATCACCGCCGTTCGCGGCGTTCCGAACGGCGCGGTCCGAACGACGCCCGATCTCTGGTCGCTTTCCCTGGCCGCGGCGCGCGAGGCCGTGGCGGTCGGCGCCGCGCGAGGACACCTGCGGGCCGCGTACGACCCCGAACCCGAGCTGGAGCGACTCCTTCGCGATACGGCGGAGAACAGGTCCTCGATGGCGCAGGACGTGGCGCGGGGGCGGCGCACCGAGAGCGACGCGATCGTCGGGAGCGTCCTCCGCGAAGGCGCCGCGGCCGGCGTGGAGACGCCGGTCATCGCGTCGCTTGCGACGCTTCTCGCGGGAATCGAGACGCGCTAGGAGGCGGCCGGCGCGTTGGCCGCCATGCGCCGCATCGCCTCTCGAATCAGCGTTCCCTGCTGCGTCGTCGAGACGCCGGAGTCGGTGCCGATGGAACGAAGCCGGCCCGACACGAAGAGATCCTCGACGGCGGCGCCGATCGCGGCGGCCGCGGCCGGCTGGCCCACGTGCTCCAGAAGCATCTGCCCCGCGAGCACCGCGCCGATCGGCGAGGCGACGTTGCGGCCCGCGTGCTTGGGCGCGGAACCGTGGATCGGCTCGAACATCGAAGCCTTTCCGGGGTGGATGTTCCCCGACGCTGCCACGCCCATGCCGCCCTGAATGGCGGCGCCGAGATCGGTGAAGATGTCCCCGAACATGTTCGAGACGACGACGGTGTCGAACGACTCCGGATTCTTGACCAGCCACATGCAGGCCGCGTCGATGTAGGCGTGGTCCCGCGTGACGTCCGGGTATTCCCCGCCCACTTCCTCGAAGACGCGGGTCCAGAGATCCATGGCGCCCACGGCGTTCGCCTTGTCGACCAGCGTCAGCTTCTTGTCCTTCGCGCGGCGCCGGCAAAGGTCGAAGGAGTAGCGCACCACCCGTTCGACGCCCTTCCGCGTGAAGATCATCTCCTGCATGGCCACTTCGTCCGCGGTTCCCTTCTTGAGAAAGCCGCCGATCCCCGCGTAGACGTCCTCGGTGTTCTCGCGGACGACGATCAGGTCGATGTCCCGCGGCCCCTTCCCCTTCAACGGGCAGAGGTGCTCCGCGAAGAGGCGGATCGGTCGCAGATTGACGTAGAGGTCGAGGCCGAAGCGGATGCCGGAGATGATGGCGCGCTCCAGGACTCCCACCGGTAGCCGCGGATCCCCGATGGCGCCGAGGAGGATCGCGTCGTGCCCCTTCATCTCCTCGAGCGCGCTCGCCGGGAGCGCTTCCTTCGTCTTCAGATAATGCTCGGCGCCGAAGGGGTAGTCGGTCCACGCGACGGCGAAGCCGAAGATCTCGGCCGCGAGCTCGATCGTCTCGCGCGCCTCCCGTGTTACTTCGGGTCCGATTCCGTCGCCGCCCAGAACGGCGACACGATAGCGATTAGCCAACGGAGGCACCTCGTCGCGCCCGGTAGTCACGGACCGCCGCCTCGAGCTCCTCGTCGGTCAGGGTCGTCTCCCGGGTCTTGGCGAGCCGGAAGATGTGTTCCACGAGCGGGCGCTCCGGCTCGTAGCCATGCGTGGTCAACCAGTAGATGACGTTCGATTCGCCCGACATCGGGCCGACGTCGATGATCTGCTTCAGTCCGAGAAGCCCCGCCGGGACGCTCGAGTAGACGCGGTCCGCCAGCCAGGCGTCCCCCTTCTTCACGGCCTTGATCACCGCCGCGGCGTGAACACCGGTGGCGGTCCGGAAGGCGTCGCGTCCGATGGCGGGATAGTTGTACGGCAGCGGCACCTTGCAGGTCCGCGACACGAGCTCGGCGTAGGCGGGCAGCGGCCGCAGGTCGGCGTCGAGCCACCCGAGCAGTTTCAAGTTGATGAGAATGAGATCGAGCGGCGCATTTCCCACGCGTTCGCCGATTCCGAGCATCGTGCCGTGCACGCGGTCGGCCCCCGCCAGGATGGCCGCCAAGGCGTTCGCGACGGCGAGGTCGCGATCGCGATGGCCGTGCCAGTCGACGCCCACCGCTTCGCCGGTGGCGTCCACCACCTCGCGGATGAACCGGACCACGCGGGCGGCGCCCTCGGGCGTCGCGTGTCCCACCGTGTCGGAGACGCAGACGCGTCGCGCGCCGCACCGGACGGCCGCGGTGTAGAGCTTCCGCAAGATCTCGGGACGGGCGCGCGTCGTGTCCTCGGTGACGTACATGACCGGCACGCCGTTCTTCTCGGCGTACGTCACCGCCTCCTCCGTGGTGCGGAGGAGCCGGTCCAGATCCCAATCCTCGGCGTACTGGCGAATCGGGCTCGACCCGATGAACGTCGCGGCTTCGATGCGCAGGCCGCTCTTCTGCGTCAGCTCGATGATGGGATCGATGTCCGCCTTGTGCGTGCGGGCCGCGCAGTAGGGCTCGATCTTCAGCTTCGCGGAGACGATCTCGCGCGCCAGCGCCAGCGCCGCCTCCTGCGCCCGCGGGCCGGCGCCCGGAAGGCCGATGTCGTTTCCGTGCACGCCGATCTCGGCCTGGTAGTGGAGCGCGCGGATCTTGTCCTCGATCGAGGGATCGGTGACCGTCGGCGACTGAAGTCCGTCGCGCAGCGTCTCGTCCACCACCTGCACCGCGCGCGGCGGCACGGCCGGCGGCTCGTCCCCGACGTTCCAGTCGTAGATGAGGTCGCGTTCGTTCTCGTGGCTCATGCCGGATAGGCCTCCACGACGAGCGCGATCCCCTGTCCGCCGCCGATGCATGCGGAGGCCACGCCCCAGCGCTTCTTCCGACGGCGCAGTTCGTGGAGCAGCGTCAGGACCAGCCGCGCGCCGGTCGCGCCGAGCGGATGCCCCACCGCGATCGCCCCGCCGTTCACGTTCGTCTTCTCGCGCGGGTTGCCCAGCTCCTTTTCCACCGCCAGGTACTGACCCGCGAACGCCTCGTTGATCTCGAACAAGTCGACGTCGTCGAGCGATAGCCCCGCGCGCTTCAACGCGCCGCGCACCGCCGGGACGGGGCCGATGCCCATCGTGTCGGGGTCGACGCCGGTCACCGACCACGCGGCGATCCGTCCCATCGGGGAGAGATCGCGCTTCTCGGCGTGCGCTTCGGTCGTCACCACCATCGCGGCCGCGCCGTCGACGATCCCGCTCGCGTTCCCGGCCGTCACGAAGGAGTCCTTGCCGAACGCCGGCTTCAGGGCGGCGAGCTTCTCCAGCGTCGCGCCCTCGAAGCAGTGGTCGTCCTTCTCGACGACGCGCCCGCCCCGACCGGGCAGCGTGACGGGAACGATCTCCTCGGCCAGCACGCCGGTATCGATGGCGCGCCGTCCCTCCGAGATCGAGCGAAACGCGTACGCGTCCTGCGCCTCGCGCGTGATGCCGTGCCGCCGGGCCAGGTTGTCCGACGTCTGCGCCATGAACAGGCCGCAGTAGGAATCCCGCAGCGCGACGAACAGGGAGTCCTCGAACCCGTCCGTCTGGCCGAAGCGCAGGCCCGACCGCGCGCCGCGCAGGGAGAAGGGGGCCTGGCTCAGGTTCTCCATGCCGCCCGCCAGCACGAAGTTCGCCTCGTCCAGCATGCAGAGGTGCGCGGCGGTCACCAGCGCCTGGATGCCCGAGCCGCAGAGCCGGTTCACGGTGAGCGCGGGTACGGGGACCGGAACCCCCGCGTGCAGCGCGACGTGCCGCGCTCCGTAGATCGCGTCGCCGCTCGTCTGCATCGCGTTCCCCATGACGACGTGATCGAAGATGTCGGCGGGCACGTTGCTCCGCTCCATCGCCGCTTTCGCCGCGATGGCGCCGAGCTCGATGGCCGAAACGTCCTTCAGGGCGCCGCCGGGTTTTCCGTCGCCCGCCCTACCGCCGACCCACTCCGCCATCGGCGTGCGGGCTCCATTCACGATGACCACGGAGGCTCGATTCATGTCAGGACCGTCCTAGCTGGCGGAATAGTCGTAGAAGCCGCGGCCCGACTTGCGGCCAAGATGGCCGGCCAGGAACATGAGCTTCAAGAGGGGCGGCGGCGCGAAGCGCGCCTCCCGGAATTCATCGAACATGATGTTCGCGATGGAGTATGTGGTGTCCAGGCCGACGAAGTCGAGGAGCGTCAGCGGTCCCATGGGATGGCCGCAACCCAGCTTCATGCCGGCGTCGATGTCCTCCTTGGTCGCGAGCCCCGCCTCGTAGACGCGGATCGCGTCGAGGATGTACGGGATCAGCAGGCGGTTCACCACGAACCCGGGCGCATCCTTCGTGACGACCGCGGTCTTGCCGAGCGCGTCGACGTATCCCTTCGCCCGTTCGAACGTCGCGTCGTTCGTGGGAAGCGCGCGAACGATCTCCACGAGCTTCATCAACGGAACCGGGTTGAAGAAGTGGAGCCCCACGACGCGCTCCGGCTTGGCGGCGTACGCGGCGATCTCGGTCACGGAAAGCGACGACGTATTCGTCGCGAGAACGGCGTCGGGCGCGCACACGCGGTCCAGCGTGGAGAACACCTCCCGTTTCACCGCGATGTCCTCGGTCACGGCCTCGACCACGAGATCGCGATCGGCGAGATCCTCGAGCCGGAGCGTGCCGGAGATGTTCGCGAGCGTCGCGTCGCGAACGTCCGCTGGAATCTTTCCCTTCTCGACGCCGCCGTCGAGGAACTTCTTGATGCGCCCGAGCCCCTTGTCCAACAGGCCCTGGTTCGCCTCGTGCACGATTGTCTTCAGGCCGGCCTGCGCGCTCACCTGCGCGATCCCCGAGCCCATGAGGCCGCAGCCGACGACGCCGACCGTCTTCACCCCTGCCATGGCTGTCCTTCCTTCCGGTTGCGGCCGGCGCGGCCCGTCACGATCAGCCGCCGGCGCCGTCCCGCGTCGATTCCAGCGCCGGATCAAGCCCCCCGCTGACGCAGCGCGTGGCGAGCCCCAGGCGCGCGGCGGCGGCGACGCGCTCCGAGGCGATGGTCACTTGCCGGTGAACGCCGCCTTCCGCTTCTCCAGGAACGCCTTCATCCCCTCGCGCATGTCCTCGGTGGCCGCGAGGAGCCCGAACGCCACCGATTCCTGCGCCTGGCCGTGGTCCAGATCGGTTTCCAGCCCGCGGATGGCGGTGTTCAGGGCGAACCGGACGGCGATCGGCCCCTTCGCGAGGATCTCGTTCGCCACCTTCTCGGCGTGCGCCAGGAGATCCGCCTGCGGCACGACCGCGTTCACGATGCCCAGTCGGTACGCTTCCGCGGCGTCGACCATCCGGCCGCTGCAGATCAGCTCCAGCGCGCGGCCGAGGCCGATCAGCCGGGGCAGGCGCTGCGTGCCGCCGTAGCCGGGAATGATGCCCAGGCCCACCTCGGGCAAGCCGAGCTTGGCGTTGTCCGAGGCGAAGCGCATGTGGCAGGCGAGCGCCAATTCGCAGCCGCCGCCCAGCGCGAAGCCGTTCACCGCGGCGATCACGGGCTTGCCGAGGTTTTCGATCCGGGCGAACGCGGTTTGGCCCAGTCGCGACGAGGCCTCGCCGCCCAGCGCCGACATCTTCGCCAACTCGTTGATGTCCGCGCCCGCGACGAACGCTTTCTCTCCGGCGCCGGTGAGAATGACCGCGCCCACGTCGGGGGCGTGCTCGAACGACGCGAACGCCGCGTCGATCTCTCGGATCGTGGCCTCGTTGAGGGCGTTCAAGACCTTGGGTCGGTTCACGGTGACGCGCGCGATCCCGCCGCTCGTTTCAACGATTAGATTTTCGTAGGTCATTGCACCACTGAGAGTTAGAGGGGAAGCGAGGGGCGCCCGGAGTGGACTCCGGACGCCCGGTAGCCGTCGGCTAGGAAATCATCCTGCACGGTCTAGGTCAAGGGTCTGAAGGGCGTACGTCACCGGCGGAACTCGATGCCGACGGTAGCGCTCCGACCGCGAGCGCGAAGCCCCTTCACCTCGGTGATCTCGCGGTCCAGCGCGTTGTCCACGCGGGCGCGCACGCCCACCGGCCACCGCTCCGGCGTCAGCGACGCGGCGAGGTCGAGCACCGCGTAGCCGGGCGTATCGCCCGACAGGTACATTCCGCCCGCGTCGAAGAAGTCGAACGGATCGCGGGAGGAATCGTTCCAGCGCCACGCCGCGAAGAGCCACAGATCCCGCGCCGCGGCCCACTCCACGTCGGCGCCCGTCCGCCAGCGCGGACGCTTGTTGAGGCGCGAGCCCGACGGGTCGGCCGTGTTCTTCGCGACCGGCAGGTGCGCGAGCCGCGCGCCGATCGCGAGTCGCTCGCTGGGCCGGATGCGAACCGAAGCTTCCTTCCCCTCGATGCGCGCGCTCCCCACGTTGTCCGCGGTGTAGAGCGAGTTCGACTGAATCAGGTTTTGAAAACGGGTCTCGTGCCACGTCAGGCGCGCTTCCAGGCGCCCGTCGAGCCAGCGTCCGTCGGCGCCCCACTCCCACGTCCGCGAGCGCTCGGGCTGCAAGGTCGGAGAGCCGTAGAACGGATAGTAGAGATCGGTGAGCGTGGGCGCGGTGAACGCGCGGCCGAATCCCCCGCGCAGGCGCACGCCGCCGAGCGGCAGCGACCAGGCGGCGGCCACGCGCGGCACGCCGTAGGCGCCGAAAATGGAGTGATCCTCCACGCGTAGGCCGGCGTCCACGACCACGCGCGATACCGGATCGAGGTGCGCCTGGGCGTAGAGCGCGCGGGACTGGACGGTCTCCTCGACGGAGGAGGCGTCGGGGGTCCCGCCGTACTGCGCCTCGTCGTCGCGATTCACGTGTTCGCTCCGGAATTCGCCGCCCGCGATGAGGCGAACGAGGCGGGGCGCCGCGATCCGCGCACGGAGCGAGCCGATCCATCGCGTGTTGTCGAGACGCGTGTCCTGAAAGTCACCGCCCGCGCTGTTGGGCTGGTTGTCGTTGACGATGCGGCCACCCAGGGCCGAGGCCTCCGCCTCCAGCGTCAGGCGATCCCCCATCGCGCGCGTCAGGAGCGCGCTCCCCGCGGTCAGCCGGTCGCGTTCCTCGTAGTTGGGCTCGGCCGCCTGGTGGTACCGGAAGTCGCTGATGTCGTAGACGTAGTCGTAGGGAAGTTCCTTCACGCCGTGCGTCAGGAGCCCGGCGACGCGAAGCCGCGTGCGGTCGTCCAGCGACGCCTCGGCGTGGGTCGTGGCGTTCCACCCGCGGTAGGCGTCGCGCACGCCCATCCCGTCCGTCGAAAGACGCGAGACGGAGAGCGCGAGGATCCGCCCGTCGTCGCGCGACGCGAACGAGGCGCCCTGGCGCAGGGTCGTCTCGCCCCCCACTTCGGCGAAGCCGCGAACGCCGCTCGCGCCCGCCACGCCGCCGCCGAGAACCTGGATGACGCCGCCCACGGCGCCGGAACCGTAGAGCGCCGAGGCCGGTCCGCCCATCACTTCGATCTGGCTGGCGCCGACGACGCCCAAATCGGAGAAGTCGAACGAGCCGACCCAGGGTCCGTTCAACGGGATGCCGTCGAACAGGACGAGCGTGTGTCGCGGATCGGCCCCGCGAAGGCGAACGTCCGTGAGCTTGCCCAGCCGTCCGGCGCGCTGGACATCCACGCCCGGCACCGAGCGAAGCGCCTCGGCGGCCAGGAACGGGCGCGTCCGCTCGAGCCGCGCGCCGTCGAGCACGGTGACGTCGCTGGGCACGTGTCCGAGCGGAAACGGCATGCGCTCGGCGGTGACGACCACGGGATCGAGGCGGTAGCGCGGCGTGAGCGAAGAGTCCGCGGGCGTGGCGTGGGCCGGGAGCGCGAGCACGAGGAGCGCGAGGGCTAGGGACGAGCGGAACAGCGGTGGAGCAGGACGGTTGGAGACCATGATCCTTCCTCCCGAAGGACGGGGTCGATGGGCGAAGGGGCCGGTCTCCTGACTCGCGGATCGTCCTCGGGTGGCGCCTTCCCGGGTCTCCCCAGTGGCGTCGTGCCGCCGTCGTCACCGCTCACAGTGGCGGGGCCGTGTCGGACTCGCACCGACTTCCCGACCTCGCGGAAGCGCGAGGTCATCCCCTTCGCGCCGCGGATCCGATGGGATGCCCGCGGCCCGCGCAGCATACGGGATCGGCCGGCCAATGAAAAGCGGGGGATCGAGTCGTACGATCCCCCGCGCGCGTCGTGATGGAACCCGAAGCTAGAACGCGACCTTCGGAGCCTCCTTCGCCTCGCTCGGCGCCTCGAAGAGCACGGCCGGTTCGAAATTGAACATCCCGGCCACCAGATTCGCCGGGAACTGCCGAATCCGGATGTTGAAGCGCTGGACGGTCTCGTTGTACCGCATGCGCTCCGTCGCGATCCGGTTCTCGGTCCCGGACAGCTCGTCCTGGAGCCTCATGAAGTTCTCGCTGGACCGCAAATTGGGATAGTTCTCGACGACCACCAGCAGCCGCGAGAGCGCGCTCGAGAGCTGATTGTTGGCCGCGATCTTCTCCGGCACGTTCGCGGCGCCGCCGATGCGCGCCCGGGCGTCGGCGATCGCGGTGAAGATCGTCGTCTCCTGCTTCGCGTATCCCTTCACTGTTTCGACGTAGTTCGGAATCAGGTCGTAGCGCCGCTGCAGCTGGTTCTCGACCTGCGCCCACGCGGCCCGCGTGCTCTCCTGCTGCGCCACGAGGTCGTTGTACACGCCGCGGATCCATCCACCGACCAGCAGCGCGCCGATGATGAGGGCCGCCAGCACGATCAGTACCGCGGTCCAGGGGCTCTTCCCCGATGCCATCACTTCTCTCCTCCTGTCGTGGAAACCGTTTCCGGCGGGACGTCCAGGCGCTCCGCCGCGTCGAGCAATCGTTGCAAGCACTCGCGTGCTTCGGTGAACAGCGTGGTCGTGTCGACGCGCGGCCGTTCGGCGGGCGGCAGGAGCACGTCGTGCAGCGCGCGCTCCGGCGCGTCGAAGCGGGCCGCCGCGCGCGCGGCCAGTTCGGATCGCACGGCCGGGATCGGCTCGCCGACGAGGTGGAGCAGGCCCGACACGGACGCCGCGATGGCGGTGCCGGCGCGCGCGGCCCATCGCCTCGCGTCGGCGGCCGTCTCGGGCGCGTCGAGATAGCTCCACGCGAGCGCGAGCGACTGGGTGCGGAGCGTCCGTTCGACCTGGAGACGCAGCGCGGGCCGCTCGATGACGATCGACGCGAACGGATCGTCGCCCTCCAGCGTTTGGTGAAACGTGCGGATCAGGAGGTACTCCAGCGGGAACGTGTCCCGCGACGACGCCAGAATGGAGCGCGTCAGGAGCAGCGGCCGCACCAGGCGACTCCGGGTCCACACGCCCCGGGCGGACCGGAGCGCGCCCAGCGTGGGCGGATCCAGGGCGCCAAGGACGAGCGCGAGATTGAGGTCGGAGGCGTCGGCGTCGAAGGTCCCCATCACCGCGCTCCCGTACAGCGTCGCGCTTTCCAACTGCTCCCCGATGGCGGCGCGCGCGGCGGCGATCGCCTCGCGCGCGGCTACCTGGGGATCGAATCGCTTCCGGGCCATTTAGAATCCTCCGCTCGCGCCGCCGCCACCGCTGCGGCCGCCGCCGAATCCGCCGAATCCACCGCCGCCGCCGCCGCCACCGAAGCCACCGCCAAACCCGCCCCCGAACCCGCCCCAGGGATCATGCCACCCCCCGCGCCCCCTCCAGGGACCGGATGATCCCCCCCCCCATCGGCGCGTGATGCGGCCGAACAGGGAACTGAAGAACAGCAAGAACAGAAAGAGTCCGAACAGCGTCGACAGCGGAGCGTTCCGGCGTGACCGGGCGCGCGGCGGCGCGACGCTGCCCGTGATCGTAACGCCGCGCTCGACCGCGATCGCGCCCGCCACCGCGCGGACGCCGGCCAGGAGGCCTTCCCCGTAACGCCCGGCCGCCAGCGAAGGCGCCATGTCGCGGCGGATGATCGCGCCGCAGCGGCCGTCGGGCAGCGGTCCTTCCAGTCCGTAGCCGACCTCGATCCGCACGCGCCGTTCCGCGACCGCGAGCAGCACGAGGACGCCGTCGTCCTTGGACGTTCGTCCGATGCCCCACTGCTCGAAGAGCGCCACGGCGACCGGATCGATGGTCTCCCCGCCCAGGTCGGGGAGCGTGACGACGGCCAGTTCCGCGCCCGTCTTCTGCCGAATTTCGGTTGCGAGCCGGGAGATCGAATCGGCGGACGCCGCGTCCACGACGCCCGCGAAGTCGCTGACGTCACCACGCGGATCCGGGAATGGCCGCTCGACGGCGAGGCCGGCGGCGGGGATCGCCAGGACCAGCCAGGCGGCAAGCGCCAGCCGGCCGATCGTGGCGACGACGGCGCGCGGCGCGCTAGGTCGAGCGATAGTTCGTGAACTGGAGGTCAATGCCGAAGTCCTGTCCCTTCAAGGATTGGATGGCCGCCTGCAGGTCGTCGCGCTTCTTTCCCGAGACGCGCACTTGGTCTTCCTGGATCTGCGCCTGGACCCGCAGCCCGGAACCCTTGAGGAACTTCACGATCTCCTTCGCCTTCTCCGTCGCGATTCCGTTTCGGATCGTCACGATCTGCCGCACGGAACCCCCGGCGGCGGGCTGCACGGCGCCGTAGTCGAGCGCCTTCAGCGAAACGCCCCGCTTCGCCAGCTTGGTCTGGAGGATGTCCGTCACCGACCGCAGCTTGCCCTCATCGTCCGACGCCAGCGTCAGGGACTCCTTCTCGAGCGTGATGTTGCTCACGCTACCCTTGAAGTCGAAACGCTGGCGGATCTCCTTCATCGCCTGCTGCACGGCATTGGAGACTTCCATCAGACTCACTTCGGAGACCACGTCGAACGAATTGTCGGCGGCCATGGCGAGCATTCCTCCCGTGAACGGCCCGGCGTTGCGCGCCGAGGAAAAAAGAAACGGGGAGCGTCGCCGTGCGGCGATCGCTCCCCGTCAGTACGTCGCGCTACTCGGTGCGTGGAGCACGGTTCGAAAACAGTTCGAGTAGCGGTGGCCCGAACCATCGGACCAAAGATGTCACCGGCTTAGTGCGTTCCCTCCGCCGGGGCCATCGCCGAATCCGGGCTCGCCATGGTGGCGGACGAATCCATCATCATGTCGCTTTCCGGAGTGGTTTGCTCCATGCCGCCATCGGCACCGCTCTCGGTCGCCGGCATCTCTTCCTTCTGGTTGCAGCCCAGCGCGAAAACCAGCGCGAGCGCGAACACGAAAACGAGAGCCAGAGTTAGCAGCTTCTTCATTTTCCTGATCACCTCCCTTCGATCCTATTGTCACGTCCCAAGACAACGTTCGGGTCAACACCCCCACAAAGCAAAACACCACTGCGAACGCGGTGGTGGTCGAGGTGTGAGCCGTTCGTCGTTCTTCAGCATCGGGAATGCCCTTTCCAGGGAGCCCGGAACGAAATCTCGTCGGACGGTACGGAGTCCCCCAGGGGGTGTCAAGGTAGATTTTGTTTAGAGCGCCGCGAGCGCCCGCTCCAGGTCGGCGCGGAGGTCCTCGATATCCTCGACGCCGACGGAAAGCCTTACCAAACCGTCAGTTAGGCCTGCCTTCTCCCGCTCCGCGCGCGGGACCGAGGCGTGGGTCATGGTGGCGGGGTGGCTGATCAGGCTTTCGACCCCGCCGAGACTCTCGGCCAGGGCGAAGAGCCGGGTGGCCTTGAGGACGCGCGCGCCCGCCTCGATCGACCCGGTATCGAAAGCGATCATGCCGCCGAAGCCGGAGGCTTGGCTCGCATGGCACGCATGCCCCGGATGGTCCGGCAGTCCCGGGTAGTAGACCTTGGTGAGCTTCGGGTGCTTCGCCAGCCACGCCGCGATCGCCCGCGCGTTCGCGTCGTGCCGCTCCATGCGGAGGGAGAGCGTCTTCAGCCCGCGGAGGACGAGCCAGCAGTCGAAGGGCCCGGGAACGGCGCCCGCGGCGTTCTGCAGGAACTGAAGGCGCTCGGAGATGACGGCGTCGTTCGACACGATCGCGCCGCCGACCATGTCGCTGTGTCCGTTCAGGTACTTGGTGGTGCTGTGGACGACGAGATGCGCCCCCAGCTCGATCGGCCGCTGGAAGTAGGGCGTCATGAAGGTGTTGTCGACGCAGAGCCAAGCGTCCTTCGCGCGCGCCAACGTCGCCAGCGCGCGGAGATCCGAGATGATCATCGACGGATTGGTCGGCGTCTCGACGTAGAGAAGCTTCGTCGCCTTGGTCCACGCCGCCTGCACGGCCTCGAGATCCGACGTGTCCACGTACGTGAACGTGACGCCATAGTGGCGCACGACCTGGTCGAACAAGCGGAAGGTGCCGCCGTACATGTTGTTCGACGCGACGACATGGTCGCCGGGACGAAGGAGGTACGTGACGTTCGTGATCGCGGCCATCCCCGACCCGAAGGCGAAGCCGCGTTCGCCGCGCTCGAGGGTGGCGAGGCAGGTCTCGAGCGCGGTGCGCGTCGGATTCTGCGTTCGCGCGTACTCGAACCCCTTGTGCTTGCCCAGCTCCTGCTGCACGTAGGTGGACGTCTGGAAGATCGGCGTGGTCACCGCGCCGGTCGTCGGATCCGGGTCCTGCCCCGCGTGAATGGCGTCGGTCGAGAAGCCCATGATCACGGCGCCAGATATTCGAGGAGGTCGAATCGCGTCACGATGCCGATCGGTTTCCCCTGGGAGTCGGTCGCCAGCGCCGCGTTGCTCGTGGCCAGCCGTTGCAGCACCTGCGGCAGGGTCGCGTCGAGCGAGACGGTGGGGAGCGTCTTCTCCAGGAAGTACTCGACGCGCGCGTCCTCGGCGGCCGAGCCGTCGATCACCTTCTGGAAGAGCGCGCCTTCCGTCACGGCGCCGACAACGCCTCCGTCCTTCAGCACGGGTAGCTGCGAGATGTTGAATTCACGGATCAACGCGAGCGCGCGCGTGACCGGCTCGTCGTACGCGACCGACACGAGCGCCGGCACGTGGCTTCCCTTGCCCCGAAGCACTTCGCCGACCGTGATCATTCCCGAGTCGAGGAGCCGGTTGTCGCGCATCCACTCGTCGCTGTGCACCTTCGAGAGGTACCGCTCCCCCGTGTCCGGGATCAGGACCACGACCAGTTCATCCTCCTTGGCCCGCCGCGCGACCTGCAGCGCGGCGAAGAGGGCCGTCCCCGCCGAGCCGCCTGCGAGAATCCCCTCCTCGCGGGCCAGACGTCGCGCGAGGTTCAGCGACTGCGCGTCGGTGACCGAGATGACTTCGTCCACGACCGAGAAGTCGTACACCGACGGGATGAAGTCCTCGCCGATTCCCTCCACCTTGTAGGACTTCGCGGGCACCATCTTCTTCGTGTAGAAGTAGTCCTTGAGGATCGATCCGACGGGGTCCGCGCCGATGATCTTGACGTTCGGATTCTTCGACTTGAGATAGCGCGCGGTGCCGGTGATCGTTCCCCCGGTGCCCATCCCGGCCACGAAGTAGCCCACCTTCCCCGCCGTCTGACGCCAGATCTCCGGGCCCGTGCTGCGGACGTGGGCCTCCGGGTTCGTGGGGTTGTGATACTGGTTCGCCAGGTACGCACCCGGGATCTCGCGCGCCAGGCGTTTCGAGACCTCGTAGTACGACTCCGGCGAGTCGGGTGGCACGGCCGTCGGCGTGATGATGACCTCGGCGCCGAACGACTTCAGGAGATTCACCTTCTCGACGCTCACCTTGTCGGGCATGACCAAAATGGCGCGGTAGCCTTTCACCGCGGCCACCATCGCCAGACCGGTCCCGGTGTTCCCCGAGGTCGCCTCCACGATGGTGCCGCCCGGCTTGAGGAGGCCCTTCGCTTCGGCCTCGGCGACGATCGCGACGGCGACGCGGTCCTTCACGGATCCGCCCGGATTGAAGTACTCGACCTTCGCGAGCACCGTCGCCTTGCAATCGCGCGTCAGTCGGTTGAGTCGGACGAGCGGCGTGTCGCCGATGGTCTCGAGAATGTCGTCGTGCCATGTGGGTTCGGCCGGCGCACCGGCGGCGCGCGTGGCGGCCGGGGCCGTACTGCCGGTCGTGCGGTTCACGGAGGATCTCGCAGTTGAGGGTGGATCGTCGGGTTCGTCCCTCAACGCTACGGCCCCGGGCGGGGCCGGTCAAGATGGGACTTCGCGCCGCGCGGGCGCGGAGAGATTACGCCGAAGGCGACGCCGCCTTCAGCAGCGCCTCGATGTGGGCCAGGATCTCGCTGAATTCGTACGGCTTCGTGATGAAGCGATTGGCGCCCATCTGGATCGCGAGCGCCTGATCCCCTTCCTGCGTCCTCGCCGAAAGGATGATGATCGGAATGTGCCGGTACCGCTCGTCGAACTTGAGAAGCCGGCACACCTTGTACCCGTCCAGTTTCGGAAGCATGAGATCGAGGAGGATGATGTCCGGCCGCGATTCGCGGGCCATCTTCAGTCCTTCCTGTCCGTCGGTCGCGATCTCCACCTGATACCCGGCGGCGCGAAGCCCGAACTCGAGGATCCGGGTGAGGTCCGGCTCATCGTCGACCACCAGGACGCGTCCGCGGGATGTCTCGGGGCTCATGAACGTACCTCCTTAGAAACCGTGTCGATGCGGCGTTGTCATCACGATCAGGTCCAACGTACGGCTCGTCATGGCGTGATGCTCGAAGCGCGCTCCGGGACGCGCGTCGTCGCGTTGCCGGCGCGCCCGCGCCACTGGAACGGATCCCCGCCCCACCCGTCCGGCGTCGGCGTCGCGTTGCCGGCGCGCGACGGCGAGGCGGGCTCCGCGGCGACCGACGGCGCCGGGGCGCCGGACGCCCCCTCGGCGCGCAGACGGCGCGTCGTGCCGTCGAGCGCGTAGACGCCGAGGAGCACGACGAGCAGAACCCCCACGAGGGCGTACGCCCGCGGATTCATCCCCTCCCGAATCTGCCTCGTCCACCACCGCATCACGGCCTCCTAGGGCGTCCCATAGACCCAGAGGGTCACGTCCGCGACCAACCGGGGCGCCACGGACGCCTCCTGCCGGAGCGCCACCGAACGCACGACGACGAGTTGCTCCATCGACTCCACGTCCGCCAGGTACTCGCCGATGTCGCGGTACCGCGCTTCCAGGCGAAGCCGCAGCTCCGCCCGTTGGTACGCCACGATCGCGCCCGAGGCGTCCGTCACCGCCTCGTCCACCGGTTTCCCGATGGGCTGAATCAGGGTCATGCGCGTCCCGTGCGCGGCGCCGATCCCGGCGAGCGCGTCGAGCAGCGAGGTCACCATGGTTCCCGCCGGCGCCACGTGTCGCGCACGGACGCCGACCCCGTCCTCGCCGCGATCCCCCCGCTTCCAGCGATCCATCTGCTGGATTCCTGCGTGGAGCTCCGCGACGTCGGCGTTGAGCCGTTGCTCCTCCTCCCGCAGCGTCCGTCGCTCCGCCTCGCGCGGCTTGACCCACGCGACGTGCGTGACGCCGAGCGCGACCAGGAGGCCCACCAGGATGAGACCGTGGCCACGCCACGCGGAACGCAGGAACGCGAGGCTCACGAGCCGGATCCCTCCGCCAGGCGCGCCGTGACCGTGAAGGCGCTGAGCGTCGGCGACACGCGCTCGCAGCGCTCGAGCCGGATTCCATCGAACACGGGCGAGAACGCGAGCGAGCGGAGCAGGTCCGCCAGCACGCGCTCCGGCGACGCGGTCCGCGTGTTCAGGAGCCCCGACAGTCGGACGGCGCGCGCCTCCGGCACCGCCGGCGCGTCCGTCGAGACCGCGGAAGGCTCCAGGACCTGGAGCGCCGTCAAGCGCACGTCAGGACCCACGCGATGGCTGAGGTCTCGGAGCGCGGTGGACCAAACCACCTGACTCCCGGTGAGCCGGGTCAGGAGCCCGCGCAGACGCTCTTCCTCCGCGCGCGCGTTTCGGAACTGCGCCACGGCGTCCCGTTGGGCCGCGTAGCGGTTCAGCTCCGCCTGCAAGCCGGCCACCCGCGCCCGGGAGCGGGCGACGTCGATCTCCGTCGGCGCGGCGATCGAAAGGAGCAGCATCACGGCCGCCGCCGCCACCGCCGGAGCGGGTACGGCATCCGCCATCCAGCCGACGGCGCTTCCGACTCCCGTTCCCGCGAGGAAATTGAGCGTCCCACGCCCCACCGACGCCATGGCCGCGCCCGAATCCGCCATCCCGTCGGCGATGGCGGGCTCGGCCGCGGCGCGTTCTCTCCCCCCCTCCGTATCGGCCACCGTGACCGGCATCTTGAGAACCCCGGCCAGGTACGTCGCCAGGTTGGGTGTGCGGCGCCCGTCGCCCAGCAGCACCACTCGGGAGACCGCGTCGCCGAGAAACTGCTCGTTGCAGTAGTCGAAGGAATTCCAGAGCTCGCGGACGAGCCGCTCGAGCGCGGGCCGTAGCATGATCGAGACCGCGGCCAGCGGCACGTCGTCGACGAATGTCGCCTCCTCGGGTCCGAGGGGAATTCCGTGCCGGCGTAGGAGCGCCTCGGCCGCTTCCGGCGATCGCTCGAGCGTTCCCACGCCGGGGACGACGATCTGCCGCAGGGAGGAGGCCAAGGTCGAGGCTCCGAAGGCGAGATCGCGGGAGAATCGGATGTCCTCGCCCTTCAGCACCAGGATCTGGCTCGCATCCTTGCCGACGTCGAGGTAGGCGACCACCTCCCCCGGCGAGAGGGCGCCGCGCCGCGCGAGGTCCGCGCGAAGCCCGGCGGCCGCGATGGTGATCGACCAGGGACGGAGACCCGCGGCGGTCAACAGCGAACGCCACTGGTCCACGCGGCGCCGGGGCGCGATCGCGACGACGACGGGTAGCTCCGCGGGCGGCGCGGCCGCGCCCTCGAGCGTCTCGTGGCGAATCACGGCTTCGGCGAGCGGGTAGGTGACCTGTTTGCGGCATTCCAATTCCAGCGCCGACGTCAGGTCCGCGGGCCGCAACCGCGGCATCGTCAGCCGCCGAACGATCACGTCGGGGCCACCCAGCACGGCGACGGCGGGTCGGCCGCGCGCCCCGAGCTCCGCGACGATGGCGGTGAGCGCCGCCTGCTCCCGCGCCGGCCGCTCGGACGAGCCGAGGTCGACGGGAATCGTGCGCGAGGCCGCCACGACGCGCACCGCGGAGCCGTTTCGCGTCACGCGCGTCGCGCGAAGCCGTTGCTCGCTCCCCTCGACCACGACGAGGTCGCTGGGAGGCATCGCGACGGCGCGCCTCCAGCGCTCGAGGACGCGCGCCACGACGGGTGAAGGGGAGCGTTTTCCCCCCGCCACGCGGGACAGCAGATCCTTCAGCGCCGGTCCTTCCATGGATGTCCTTTCCGCGCTAGGAGCGCGACTCCGTCCACCCGACGACGGATAGCCCGCCGCCGGCAACGCGTACGCGCCGATTCACCGTGTCGGCGATGTAGAGCAAGCCGGTCGGGCCGACGGCGACCCCGGACGGCGCGGCCAGCCGCGCCCTCCGCGGCGGCCCTCCGTCGCCGTCGAAGCCGGCGACACCGGTGCCCGCGACGGTCGTGATGGCGCCCCCGACGGTGAACGATCGAACGGCGTGATTGCCTGTGTCCGCGACGTAGACGTCCCCGGTGGCCCGAACGGTCACGGACACCGGCGCCTTCAGCGTCGCCGCCGCGGCGGCGCCGCCGTCGCCGGAATATCCGGCTGAGCCCGTGCCGGCTACCGTGGCGATCACCCCGCTTGCCGCCTCCACGCGACGGACCACGTGATTGGAAGTATCGGCAATGTAAACATCGCCATTAGAGGCGATTTCGACGCCCCGGGGGCCCCTCAGCCTGGCGGCGCCGGCGGATCCCCCGTCGCCGGAGAAGCCGGCGGCGCCGGTTCCGGCGACCGTGGTGATGATCCCGGTGTCGGCGCTGACCTTTCGGATCTTGTTGTTGCTCGTATCGGCGATGTAGAGGTCGCCGTTCGCGGCCAGCGATACCCCGCTCGGGTGCTTCAGTCGAGCGGACGTGGCGGGGCCTCCGTCTCCCGACGATCCCGGCGATCCCGTTCCCGCGATCGTCGTGATGAGACCCGTCGCGTGGGCGACCCTGCGGATCGCGTGGTTCATCGTGTCGGCGATGTAGAGGTCGCCGTCGGGCGCCACCGCGACGTCCTCCGGGAATTGCAGCCGGGCCGACGTGGCGGGCGCTCCGTCCCCGGTGCGGCCCGGGCTCCCCGTGCCGGCGACGGTGACGATCTCGAGGGTGGCGGCATCGACACGCCGGATCGCGTGGTTGTCGGTGTCGGCGACGTAGAGCGAACCGTCCGGCCCGACGGCGACCCCCGCGGCGTTCGAGAGCGTCGCGGCCGTCGCCGGTCCACCGTCGCCCTCGTACCCGGAGCGGCCCGTCCCGACCTGGGTGGACATCCCCGCGGTGGAGACCCGCACCTGAACGACCCGCTCGGCCCCACCGGATCGCCCGGTGGACACGATGCGCCTTTGGCCCGGCGGGAGTGGGCGGCCGGCCTCGTCCAAGGAGTCCGGAGCCGCGATCCAGAACGACGCCTTGCCGACGTTCTTGCCGGGCAGCGGCAATCCGCCCCACGAAGGCGTCCCCGAGAGTTTTACGATCGCGTACTCGACGCCGGCCTGCGCGGCGTAGAACGCGCGGTTCGAATCCAGGTGGTGGACGGAGAGACCCGCGTTCTCGGAAACCATCGCCGCGAGCGACAGGCCGAGAATCAGGAGGACCACGATCGTCGCGGTCACGACGACGACCGAAAATCCGGCGTCGGGGCGGGGCGCGGCCGCGGGCGCGAGCGGTAGCCGTGGCGATGGCGCGAGGCGCACCCGACGATCGAGCGTGGTGCGTGGACGACTCATAGCGACCTCAAGGCGGCGGCGCCCATCACGGAAACGCGCTGGCGGTCGCGACCGAGGCGAAGGTAGACGGTGACCCTGCGAATATCGGTCGCGGCCGGCGACAGAATCGGAACCGCCGCGCTCCCGTCGTCTCGCCAGTAGGCGAACGCCAGCGAATCCACGCCGGACGCGAGGGGGTTCGCGACTCCGCCGCGGGCGTACAGGAGATCGGCGCCGGGGGTGCCGTTCCAGGAGAGCCGGACGACGACGGAATCCTGGTCGACGAACGTCACGGCGCCGGGGCGGGCCTCGGTCACGCTCGTCGCGTCGCGAACGCGCCGCAGTTCCCGCGTCATCCGCTCCTCGGCGTACCGGGCTTCCTGGAGAAGGGCTGCTTCGACGTCGACGTAGCGGTAGGCGCCGACGGCCTCGCGAAACACGCCGGCGAGCGCGAGCCCGGCGACGGAGACGACGACGATGACGATCGTCAGTTCCACGAGCGTGAAGCCGGAGGCGAGGCCGATGGCGGACGGGCGGCTCATGATCCGTAGTTCGTGAACCACGTCGTTAGGGTCACGGGCGGGATGCCCGCGGCCGTGACGGTCACGCTCACGGTGCGATAGGTCACGCCGTCGAAGATCGAGTCGGGCGCCACGGCGATCGAACGGCTGTACGCGGGAAACGCCGGAATCGGAGTCTCCGGCGGATAGTTCGAGCCCACCAGGTAGGTGAAGCCGCGGGTCGTCGCGCGCCGGTCGGCCGTGATCTCTTCGAGCTTCGTCTGGGCCAGGTGCGCCGCCACGGAGACGCTTCGCGCGTCCGACGAACGGATGGACGTCGTCGCGAAGAGCATCGCGAGCGGCAGGACCGCGAGCCCGGCAATGACGATCAGGATCGTGACCTCGATCAGCGTGAAACCCGCCGCCCTGCGCGGCCGTCCCATGCCGCGGGCGCCCCGCCTCATCGGACGCGCACCGCGCCGGTTTGCGGCGCGACCTCCACGGTGTCCTGAATTCCCTGGTAGGCGAGCACGACCCGGCCGGCCGTGACCAGTTCCACGCCCGTGGTGTCTCGGGGAACGCCGTACGAGTCGTAGACGACGGCCGGCGTCGACCCGAACGACGCCGAGGCGATCGACACGCCCCTCGTTTCGGTCAGCGCGTCGAACGCGACGGCGAGCGTCGCGCCGCGGTTCGCCGGATCGGTGAGGGCGGAATCGGAATGTCCCGCGTAGACGATGTACCGGCCGGCAGCGGCGTCGAAGCGAACGCCGTGCGGCGTGCGACTTCCGACCGCCCGGTTCTGCGCGTACCGGAGATCCGAGACGACGCGTCGCGCGGCCGCGTCGAGGCGAATCTCGTCGAGCGACGTCATGCTCGGCCAGGCGGCCCAGGCCAGGATGGCGAGCAGGGTGATCACGATGGAGAGCTCGACCAGCGTGAAGCCCGCGGCGGCAGGGATCCGGCTCATGACGACCTCCCGGCCTGGTCCCGCCGCCCGCTCCAGCGGGCAGCGCGCGCGGGCTCGCCGGCCAGGATCCACGCGCGGGACGCGTCCGCGGCCAGCGCCGGGGACGGCTCGTCCTGAAACGCGCGTTCGAACCAGCGCGCCGCGTCGTCGTAGCGTCCGGCCGCCGCCAGGAACGCGGCCAAGCGGGCGGCGGATTCGGCCCGGTGGGGCGCGAGGGCGCGGGCCGCGAGGAGCGCGTCCAGGGCTCGTTCCGGCGCGCCTGCCGCCGCCGCCGTCACCGCGACGTTCCAGTGCGCCTCGGGCATGTCGAACCCGACGCGCGCCGCGTCCTCGTACCACGCGAGCGCGGCGGTCGCGTCCCCTCGATCCCAGAATGCGCGCGCGGCCGCGTCGGAGTAGGCGATGGCCAGCTTTCGGGTCACGAAATCGAACCGCTCCGGGTGCCCGGCGAGAAGCGCGCTGCTGCGCGGCCAGGACGCGGGGGGTCGCCACGCCGTGATCGCGCGCGCAGCGGCCGGCCGCGCGCGCGACGCCAGACCACGCGTGGAGAACCCGACGCCCGCACGTTCCAGATCCGCGGGGGGCGTGGCGAACCAGACCTCGCCGCCCGCCTCGATCGCGGCCAGATCGACATCGCGAGCGCGCTCGATCCAGTGGGATCGCGGGACGCCGGCGAGGCCGTACGCATCGCCGAAGACGCAACCGCGCCGATGGCGAACCGTGAGATCGGGCCGGGCGCCGTGTTGCCGGATCCAATGCGCGGCGAGAAACGTCTCGTTGTCGCCGTCCACGACGAGCGTCGCGCCGCGCGGCACGGAGGCGAGGAGATCGCGGCCGTAGCGTTCGGGCAGATGAAATCCGGCGCGATCGCACTGCGGATAGTGAAATGCGATCGAGCCGACGACGGCGAGCGAGCAGGCGGCGGCCGCCAGCGGGACGAGCAATCCCTGGGACGTGCCGGGGCGAACCGCGCGGCGCGACGCGCGCAGCACCTCCGCCGCGCCGGACCCCGCGACGAGCGCGCCCATCGCCACGACCGGGATGAGGAACGGTTCGACCTGCGCCAGATGCTCGGCGTCGGGCGTGAACCGCACGACGGCCGCCAGACCGACGGGCACGGAGAGCGCGGCGAGCACGGGCACGCGCAGGCCGCTCCAGGCGCGGCCCGCGGCGCCGGCGCCCGCGCGGCGGGCACGGCGACGGACGAGGACGATGCCCGCGACCAGCCCCAGCGCGAGCGCCACGGGCCCCAGGCTCGACGCGACGACGCGCGACATGCCCGCGATGGCGTCCACGAAGAGTTCGAGGCGGGGAGGATTCTGGGCCACCGCTCCGTACGCGCCGCGCGAGAAGACGTCCGCGAGCGCCTCCAGCGGTGCGCGCGATTTCCACGCGTAGCCGGAACCGGCCAGCACGCGAAGCGGCACCACCAACGCCGGCGTGAGCCCCAGGACGATCCAGCCGGCCGCCCGGGCGACGCGCCCCCAGGTGAACCACCGCGCCAGCACCCACGCGGCCAGGACGAGTGCGGGCGCGGCAAGCGTCTGGTGCGCGAGGTACGCGAGCCCCACGAAGAGGAAGAAGAGCGCGTCCGCGCGGCGACCGGCGCCGGCGCGGGACCGCGCGTTCCACGCGAGGTGGACGAGGGAAAGGAAGGCTGCCGCCGCGAGGCTGTAGACCTCCGCCTCGACCGCGGACCGCCACACGGCAATCGACGTGGCGTAGAGCGCGGTTGCCGCGGCCGCGCCGAATCGACCGACGCCCGACCGCCGGGCCAGCGACCAGAGCAGGGCCGCCGCGATCGCGGCGAAGATCAGCGAGAGCGCGTTCACCCGGAGCGCCAGCGAACCGAGCGGAATCGCGGCGACCGCGCTGGCGGCCGTCGCCCAGAGCGGATACCCCGGCGGATGGGGCACGCCGAAGGTGGAGGCGGCGAGAAGCAGCTCCCCCCCATCTCCCGCGCCGACACCCGGCGCCAGGGTACAGGCATAGAGCCCCGCCGCCAGCGTTCCCGCCAGCGCGCTTTCCGCAGCCTTCGCCGATCGCATGTGCGTCGTGTCCCCTATCCGAACAACGCGACGGCGAGGCAGGACCTCCCCGCCTCGCCGCGCTCAGGTCCGCCGTTGGGCGGTGATATCAGTACGAGGAGTAGGCGTTCAGGTTCACCTTCGCGATGCCGGTGGTGGCGTTGTACTGCCAGCCGCCCGTTCCGTCGATCCCGGGCGTCACCTTGACCGTGTTCACGTTGTTGACCGGCTCCTTCGGCACGCGACCGTCCGCGAAGATCGTTCCGTCGAGCGCCGGGAACGTCGCGTTTCCGTTGAGCGCGTTGCGCGCGTACTGGATCGCGATCGCCGAGCGGATCGAGCCGAGCTGACCCTTGATCGTGGCGACGCGCGCCTGCTCGCGCATGTCCTCGTACTTCGGGATCGCCACCGCGGCGAGAATCCCGAGAATCACGATCACGATGACCAATTCGATCAGCGTGAAGCCCGACTCCCCCTGCTTCCGGTTCATAATGAAAACCTCCGTACCAAGCGGACCTGTAAGTTCAGCCCATCCAGGGGCTGCGGCTGTGCATGGGGTTACGCGTAATGGATCGGCCGGGGGGCGCGGTTCTTTAGAGCCACTTTCGCCTAGTGCCGGAAGGCGTTCATCAGGTTCCAGAGCGGCAGGAAGACCGCGAGGGCCGTGAAGAGGATCACCCCGCCCAGAACCGCCAGGATCATCGGCTCCAGCGCGGCGGAGAGGTTCTTGAGCGCGTAATCGACGTCCCTGTCTAGATATGCGGCCCCTCGGGCGAGCATCTTGTCGAGCGCGCCCGTCTCCTCGCCGACGCCGATGATCTCGACGACCAGCGGTGGGATGACCTTGCTGCCCCGGACCGGGTCGGTCAGCCCCTGGCCCGCGACCACGCCATCGCGCATCCGATCCACCTCGTCCTCCACGACCTTGTTCCCGAGGACGCCCCGGGCGATGTCCAGGGCGCGGACCACCGGGATGCCGGCGGTGAGGAGCGCGGCCAGGACTCGAATGAACCGCGACACCACGAGCTTGCCCAGCACGACGCCGAACACGGGCACCGCGAGCACCAGTTCATCCAGCCGCCTGCGTCCCGCGGGCGTGCGGGACCAGAGCACGCCTCCGATCGCGCCGGCGATCACGACAAAGAGGACCAGGAACCACTGTGTATCGAAGAAGTCGCTGATCCCCATCAGCACTCTCGTCGGAAGCGGCAGTTCGGATCCCAGACCCCGGAACAGCGACGCGAAGCGCGGGAGCACGAACTTCACGAGCACGAGGAACGCCACCACGAGTTCGATGCCGATCACCATCGGGTAGAACGTCGCCGAACGCAGACGCTGGTCGGTTTCTTCGCTGTACTCGAGAATCGAAGCGATGCGGTCGAGCATCTCCGTCAGGAGACCGCTCTCCTCGCCGGCGTGAATCAGGCTCGCGTAGAGCTCCGGAAAGCAGCGAGGATGGCGCGCCACGGCCTCCGTGAGCGTGCTGCCCTGCGCGATGTCGCCCCGGATCTGGTCGATCGCCTCGCGCAGCATTCGATTCGTCGCCTGCTCGCGCAGCATGCCGAGGGCCGTCACGAGCGGAAGCCCCGCGTCGAGCATCGTCTCGAGCTGACGCGTGAACAGGATCAGATCCCGCGTTCCCACCCTCCCGCCGAAGATCGGGAGCGCGCGGGGGCGGCGCGCCGCCGCGGCCCGCGGCGCCAACTCGATCGGGGTGAGTCCCATCGCGTGAACCTGCGCGATGGCGGCGTCGAGGTCGGGCGCCTCGACCGCGCCGTGGCGCGCGTCGCCCGTGGCCGCCACGGCGCGGTAGCGGAACGCCGGCACCGGCTAGGCCTCCGGAACGCGCGGCGCGCCGTCGAGGATCGTGACGTCGTGCATCGTGACGCGGAGCGCTTCCTCCAGCGTCGTCAGTCCGGCCGCCGCCTTGCGGGCCGCATCCTCCGCGAGCGTTCGCATGCCCGCACGGCGCGCGGCGCGCGCGATCTCGTCGGAAGCGGCGTGGGCGGCGATCATGCCGCGGATCTCGTCCGTGACCTCCAGGACCTCGTAGACGCCCAGGCGCCCGCGGTAGCCGGTGTCGCCGCACGCGCGGCACCCGGCGCCCTGAACGAACGGACCGGCGTCGCTCCCCAGGCCGAGGGAATCGAGGATCTCGGTCGGTGGGTCGACGCGCCTGCGGCACTTGTCGCAGACGCGCCGGACGAGCCGTTGGGCCACGATCCCGTTCATCGCCGAGGCGAGAAGGTAGGGGGCGATCCGCATGTCCAGAAGCCGCGGGATGGCCCCGGCGGCGTTGTTCGTATGGAGGGTGGAGAACACGAGGTGCCCCGTGAGCGCGGAGCGGACCGCGATTTCGGCGGTATCGTCGTCGCGCACTTCGCCCACCAGGATGACGTCGGGGTCCTGGCGCAGGAGGGCGCGGAGGCCGCGGGCGAACGAGAGACCGATGTCGGGATCCACCTGGGTCTGGCGCACCGCCGGGACGTGGTACTCGACCGGATCCTCCAGCGTGACGATGTTCCGGCTCACCGTGTTGATGGCGTGAATGCAGGCGTACAGCGTCGTCGTCTTGCCGCTTCCCGTGGGGCCCGTCGCCAGGACGATGCCGTTCGGGCGCCCGATCATCCCCTGCAGGACTGCGAGCGCATCGGGCGCGATTCCGAGTTCCGCCAGACCCCGCAGCGGCGAGGTGAGATCGAGAAGGCGAAGCACGACGTTCTCGCCGTGAATGGTCGGGAACGTCGAGACGCGGAGATCGTATTCCCGGCCCGCGATGACCGTGCGGATCCGCCCGTCCTGGGGCAGCCGCCGCTCGGCGATGTCGAGCGAAGCCATCACCTTGATGCGGGAAGCGACCGAGGCGTAGATGCCCTTCGCCTGCGAGGAGACCTCCTGAAGCTGGCCGTCCACGCGGATGCGGATGCGAAACGTCGTGTCGTCGGGCTCGATGTGAAGGTCGGAAGCCCCCGCGCGCGCGGCCTGCTCGATGATGGCGTTCACGAAGCGAATGATCGGGCCGTCCTCCTCGGGACGGACCGCCACCGCGGCCGCGGCCTGCCGCAGCGTTTGCTCCTGAACGATGGAGTCGAGATGCCCCGACGTCGGAGCGTGGCGCTCGATCGCGTCGAGAATCTGGGATTCGAGGGCGACGACGGCGTCGACTTCGAGGCCGGTGCTCACCCGGATCTCGTCGCGGGCCACCACGTCGAGTGGATCGGCCATGGCGACGGTCAGCGTGTTTCCGATCTTGAAGAGGGCGACGGCGAGGTATTGGCGCGACACACGTTCGGGAACGAGCCGCACGATCTCCGGCTCCAGCACGTAGGTGGAGAGGTCCATGCGCGGCACGCCCAGTTGCTCTTCGTAGTAGTCGAGGATCGCGGATTCGGGCACGAGGTCGCCGCGCCGGAGCACGTCGCGAAGGGACGCGCCGGTGCGCCGCTGCTCATCGAGCGCGGCCGCCAGCGCTTCCCTCGTCAAATGACCCTGCTCGACCAAGCACTGGCCGAGCGGTTTGCGTCCACCTGACTCCATGGGGGTGCCCTCCTCCGCGTCCGGCACGGGAAGGCGCCGGGGCTCGATTCCGGTATCGGCTCCTTGCGATCGAATCTGGAGGGCGGTTTCGGCGGGGTCCCGGCGCGAGGCGCCGAGGGGCGCTAGCGCTGGAAGGCGTTGGGATCGATATCCGGGGCGTCGAAGTCGGGGGCCAGCTCGGGCTCCTGGTCGATCTCGGGACGGGCGTCCGCGCCAAGGTCCGAGAGGGTCAGTTCCGTCCAGGCCAGAACTTCCTTGGGCTCCTCCGATGCGACCCGCGCCGACGGCTCGGCGGCGGTGGCGACGGCGGCCGAGTCGGCGACGGCGGCCGAGTCGGCGACGGCGGCCGAGTCGGCGGGAGCAGGGACGGCGGCCACGGTGTCGGCGGAGGCGGAATCGCCGGTGGTGAAGGAGGAGTTCGGCGCCGCGATCGCGCTGTCGGGGCCGGCCGCGAGACGATCAGCGGCCGGCGGGACCGCCTTCACCTCGGACTGAAAGACGGAGCGGGCGAATCCGGTCAGGGGTACCGCGGCGTTCTTCCAGAACGTCTGGGTTAGAACCAGGTGGTACTCCCGCCCCCCCTCTTCCGCCACTGGCCACCGGTCGGTGCCGGCGCGAACCACCTGCTCGACGGTGGAGGGCACGAGCCGCTGGCCGAGGAGAAGCGTATCGGGACCCACCACGGTGTGGATCGGCGTGATGGTGGGGTCGTACTCGAATAGCTCGAAACTCGCGACGTCGCCGGACGCACGCGAATACCGCGTCGTGCCCACCGGGTATTCGTAGAGCTTTCCTCCTGGCGTGAGCACTTGGTAGCGCAGCATGACGAAGGAGTCGGCGTCGGAGACCGTCGTGGGCGCCGTCGGCGCGGGATTGAGATCGCGGGGAGGCGAACTGGCGTCGCCGGGCTCGGCGGTTTCGAGGATCTGGGAGCCGTCTCCGCCGGGAAGCAGATCCTGTCCGCGCAGCGCCGCGGGGGCAAAGAAGCCCCGTTCGATCCGTTCCGTGCCGCGTCCATCGGTGGTCTTCAGTTCCACCCAAAGCCCCCACCGACCCTGGCCCAACTCCTCCTTCGCGACGACCGCCAAGCGTTGGTCGTACTCGCGCACGGCCGATCCGCGACTCTGAGACCGGCCGTGGTACGAAACCCACGTGCCGACCAATTCGTGAGGCGGCAGCTTCAGGCTGCGGAGCTTGAGGGATTGCGCCCGAGCGCCGGCGGCCGGCGGGAGGAGGAGCAGGAGGCCGACGAGCGGCACGAGGATCCGCGCGTTCGTCGGCTTAGTCCCAGTGCGAGATATGCTCGACCGCCTCGTCATAATCGAAATCCGGGCTCTGCTCGCGCGTGTGACAGCGCATACAGGCATCGGGGCCGACGGGATTGCTTCCGTCGGGGTGCTTGGTCCCCATGCCGTGGCAATTCTCGCACTGTACGTTCACCAAGTCGGGCGTGCTTTGCCGCGAGATGAATCCGCCCGCCTGGCCAAGGCCGACGACATGGCAGGCCAGGCACTCGGGGGTCGCGTCGCGCTGCTGATCGACAAGCGTCTGGAAGGCGTGCGCGTGCGGGTTGTCCTTGATCTTCTCGTACTCGGCCTCGTGGCACCGCCGACAGGTCTTCTCGCCCAGGTAGTGGTCCCCGGCCAGTTGGGCCTGGGTGGCCTGCTGTTGCGCCTGGGCCTGCGCGGCGTTCTGGGCCTGGAAGCGGCGGTTCATCTCGTCGCTGAACGAATCCACCATCTCGTTCATCGTCTCATCCGCGGGGACCTTGTCGTCCAGCACCGTCACTTCGCCGTCGAACGAAGCGATCTTCCGATCCTCCACGACCAAGTGGACCGCCGGGATGTGCTGCCCACGCTCCCCGCCGCGCACGGTGATCACGTCCTGGGTCTGGACGATCTGCTTGAAGAGCCCGCTCTGATGTCCGAAGACCATCACGTCGATCCCGGGGGCTTCGATCGTGAGCTTTTGCCCCTCGACGTAGCCGAGGTGGGAAAGCATCACGACGATATCCGCCTTCTTGTGAAGCTCGGGGATCAGTTTCTGGGCGGTCGCGACGGGATCGAGGACCTCCAGCGCCGGGTCATCCGGGAAGGAGCGGAACTTGGCGTCCTTGAAGATCAATCCCGTGAACGCGACCTTGACCCGTCCGGCGCGCTTGATCACGTACGGCTTCACGAAGGGCTTCTTCGAGTCGGCGTAGACGATGTTCGCCGCCACCAGATCGATCTTCGTGTTCTTGAACGCATCGAGCAGGAACTTCTGCCCGTGGATGAGCTCGCGCTCCCCGATCGTGGCCACGTCGTAGCCGAGCCGGTCCATCGCGTCGACCATGAACGCGCTCTTCAGGGAATCCTGCACGCCCCCCGCGCCGAAGAAGTCTCCCGCGTCGACCAGGAAGTGATTCGGAAATTTCGTCGCACCGATCTTGAGTTGGCTCGCCCTCCGGGCGAGCCCGCCTAGCGGGTGCGCGTGTCAGCCACAGGGGGCGAGCTCTCCGTACACATCCGTGGTGCTCTGAATCAGGATGTCGACGGGAGCGCTCTTCCCTTGGAGCGACGCGGCCGCCGTAAGTCCAAGGGCCGCAAGAAGAAAAAGCATGTATCGCACGCGGGTCAGGTGAATCACCTCCTTGTCTGTCTGCTACTCATCGGCACAATGACGTAAGACTATACCCCGCTGCACGCCATCGGTTCAAGAAAGCCCGGAAAAACAGGGGCGGGGCGGGAACCGAATCCCGCCCCGCCCCGAAATTCGTTGAGGGGGGTCTCTACTTCTTCACGCGATCCTTGAGTGCCTTGCCGGCGTGGAACGCCGGGAAGCGCGACGCGGCGATCTTGATTCGCTCTCCCGTCTGAGGATTGCGTCCGTCGCGCGCACGGCGCTTGCGCGTCTCGAAGGTTCCGAATCCGGTGATCTGGACCCGCTTCCCCGAAATGAGTGCCGACGCGATGACGCCCTCCTTACCCGGCGAGAAGATCATGTCGACGACGGTGCGCGCCTGGCGGGATGAGATGTCCGCCTTCTTAGCGATGTAGGCTACGAGTTCGGTCTTGTTCATTTCTCACTCACCTCCTTTCGATGAACGAGGCGCACGTTACGCCCGCTCCCTAGGGGGGTCAAGCGGTTTCCCAGTCTCCATGCGGGAAATTCGGCCTAGTAGAGATTGTCGACGCCGCCGAAGCCGCGCAGCCCCCGCGACCCCTGCTCGTAGTAGACCTCGGGAAGGTCCTTCACGCTGATCTTGAAGTAGAACTCTTTGTTGTCACCGGAGATGCTCCGCGTGAACTGCATCTGCCAGCAGTGAAGGTCGCGGGTGACGCTGAAATTCTGGGATATGAGGCGAACATACGGATGGCCGAGCTTGCCCGACTCGTCTCGGTCACGGGCCAGAAGGTCCGTCTGCGCAGCGTATTCCACGCGCCAGTTGCGAGAGAGGTTTAATCCCAGATTTCCGTTGGCGCGCGCGGTGGAGCCCCAGGGCTGGTAGCTCCCGTCGGTCGACCGGAAGCGCGCGCCGGAGTAGGAGAACGAGATGCCCGCGTTCCAGGGAAGCGCCTCCCCGGGCGACGCCGGGTGGAGCGCGTCGGTCCCGCCGCCGAAGTAGCCCCGGCTGTCGGAGCCGGGGGAGGTCGCGCCCGGGTACGCCTGGTCGGTTCCCCCCGCATTCGCGGAAGCGCCCGAGCGGCCGGAGAAGGACATGCCGGTCGACGCCGAGAAGGAGAGCAGCCTTCGGTCGTACGGATTGTGGAGGAAGGAGAAGGAGAAGTCGTTTCGCGCTCCGGGCGAGATGCGAAGCGTCGTGGAGATGTCCGAGAGCGGCTTCTGCCCGAAGCGTTCGGCCAGGAAGTTGTACGAACCGCTCGTGTTCATGGTGATGAAGTTGTTGATGACCTTCGGTTGCGCGGGATCGCCCCACTTGAGATGGATGTCGTTGCGCAGGGAGAACTGCAAGGATCGCTGCTCCGACGCGCCGAACGCCCCGATGCCCCGGACCCCGTCGAACCGCGCGGCCTTGGTGCCGTCCTCCTTTTCGTACAGGAGTTTCGGATAGGCGGGTTGGTACGCGATGGCCACCGCCGGCGTCACGACGTGGCGCAGGGCCCGGAGCGGACCGATCGACCGGCGAAACGTCCCGAAGACCTGCGTGTTGAGGCCGAACGTGCTGCCCCAGACGCCGGCCCGCTGGTTCTTGTTCCCCGCCTGATCGCGGGAGATGAACACCTCGCTGTATCGCATGCCCGTGGTGACGCGCAGGAATCCAAGGCTGCGGTTGTCCGTCAGCGAGACGTCGTGCCGGATCGCGGTGCGGGCGTCCGTCACCGCGTCGTAGATCGAATCGGTCCCCGCCGCGACCGAATCGGGGTTGTAGGCGTTCACGGTGATGTTGCGCTGGCTGACCACCGTCGACGCATAGGCGATCAACGTGCGGGACAGCCAGGCCCGCTTGGCCGGTTCCCGACCGCGCGCCGCGTGACCCAGGGGGCGCGCCGACATGCGAAACGTCGCCGAGGGCAGCTGTTGATCGACGCGCAAGCCGAGCGGATCGGGATCGAGGTCCTGATTCCGGACGATGCCGAGGTTCAGCGAGGCGCCCGACCAGGATCGGTCGAGCGAGAGGCTGGACCGGAGGTTTCGTTGAATCCGGAAATTCACCGACCGGCCGAGGTCGAGGTCGCGGCGATACGAGGACGAGTTCGTGAGGTTGGCCTGACCGCGAAGCGAGAATCCGGGCCCGAGCGTCTGGAAGTGCGTCCCCTGGAGATCCCACGCCGCCTGCTGATAGATCGGATCGATCGATCGCTGGTAGGAACCGCTGACCTGACCTTGGTAGTAGTACCGCTTGTGGTACCGCACCTGCCCGTGGGCGATCCACCGGGCCTCTTGGAAGTAGTCACCCCAGGCCGTCGCGTCGAGGTAGTCGTTGATCGCCCAGTAGTAGCCGAGATTCCGCACGAACTTTCCGCCGTTGGTGGAGGAGCCGAACTCGACCTGGGGCAGCTGGAATCCGCTGTGGCGGCCGCTCTTGATCGGGAAGACGTAGAAGGGCAAGGCGAGAACCGGGATCTTCTTGATGTAGAAGACGACCGGCTTCGCGACGACCTTCTCCCGCAGCACCAACCGCATCTTCTTGGCGCCGAAGTGATAGTGGGGCTCCTCCAAGTCGCAGGTCGTGTACGAACCGTCGCGGACGTTGAACACGCTCTCCGAGACGCGCCGCACTTCGGCGCCGGAGAAGAAGCCGCGGTCGTACGCCGTTCGTCCGGCGTAGACCGTGCCGCGGCGGACGCCGAGATCGTAGGTCATGGTTTCCCCCACGATCCGGTCCTTGCCGTCCTGGAGCACCGGCTCCCCCTCGGCGCGCATCTTCTGCGTGGTCGCGTCGAAGCGGACGGTGTTGGCGGTCAGGTGCATCTCCCGATAGACCACGTCGGCGCCGTCGCGAATGTCCACCTTGCGCGCGGTGATGTCGTACTCGATCCGCGGTCCGCGATACCGGATCACTTCCCGCCGCGCGGCGGCGGCGGTGTCGCCCTCCGCGGCCATGTAGTAGGTTCCCTCGCTTCGGCCCAGCACCGTGGCCCGGCGGGGGCGCCCCGACTCGAAGAGGACACGAATCGTGTCCCCGCTCGCGACGTTCCGCCCCCCGTCGGCGCTGTCGACGCTGGAGGGCCAGTAGTGGCTCTTCGCGTCCCCCACGATGAACGCTTCCCGCGCGGCGTCGTTCTCGAGAAAGAGGGTGATGGTGTCGCCGGTGGCCAGGTTGCGCTCGCCGCGTCGGTCGGCCGTGCGCTCCTGGTACTCGACCGACGCGTTCGGACGCATGTGGAGCGAGGCGACGCGACCGCCGCGGAACCGCACCTCGATGGTGTCGCCCCGAGCGGTCCCCTCGGGGCTGACGGCGCGGGGATCGTCGAGCAGCAGGGCGCGATCCTCCGCCCGGTAGAACGCGGCGCGGCCGCTGGTCGCGCGCAGGCTGTCGCGATCGACGCGGACATTGCCATCGGCGAACACGCGGCTCCGGGCGTTGTCGAAGCGCAGCGTGTCGGCCTGGATCTCGGTCGCCACGCCGCCCGCCTCGAGCAGGGTCAGGCGCGGCGTGCCTTCCGCCCAGGCGTAGTCGGCGCGGCGGTCGAATCGAATCCGCTCGGCATGCACGCGGGTGCTCTCGGCGCGATCCTCGGCCTCGACGGCGCCGCTCGCGACGACGACGTCGCGGGTGCGGTCGTATTCGATCCGCTGGGCGCGGAGCGTGCGCGTCGAGTCCTGCAGCACCGGATCGCCGGTGATCACCGACCGGTTTTCGGCGCGGTAGAACACGGCCTCGCGGCCCGTGATGACCGCGCCCCCTTCCTCGATCCGAACGTGGCCCCGCAAATCGGCGCGCCGCGCCTTTCGGTCGTACGACGCCTCGTCGCCCCGCATGACGGTGGTGCCGTCGGTCACCTTCACGTTGCCGCGAAACACGACGAACTCACGGCTCTGGTAGATCAGCGCCGAGTCGCCGACGACCCGGGTCGCGCCGTGCGTCACGGTGACCCGCGTCGCCGTGAGCACGTTTTCCGCCGACGTGGCGGACCCCTCGAGCCGGTCCGCGCTCAAGTGGTAGGGCTCGGCGTCCGGCGTCTGGGCGCGCGTGAACGCCGGCGTTCCGGCGAGCGCCAGAAGCGCCGCGGCCGCCACCCCACCCAGAAGACGCCGGCGCGCGTCAGAGCGCATGGGGCACCTCGCGCCGCAGGAGCGGAATCGCCTCGCCGACCAGAAAGAACGAACCCGTCACGAGCACGGCGCCGCCGCGCGCCCGGGCCCAGGCCTGAGCGCGCGCCAGCGCCTCCGCGGGGTGGGGCACCGCTTCCCCTTCGACGTGCTTGGTCGGTGCGCTCTCGAGCAACTCGCGCGCGGGCGTGGCGCGCTCCCCGTCGAACTCGGTCAGGGTGAAGCGCGCCGCGAGCCGCCCCAGTGCGCGCAGGATCGCCGCGTGATCCTTGTCGCGCGCGAAGGCCGCGACGACGGCGACGGGGCGGCCGCCGAACAGCGCCGCCGCGGTGGCGACGATGGCGCGCGCGCCCTCCAGATTGTGCGCCACGTCGAGCAGCACGGGCGGGTCTCCGTCCACCAGCTCCGCGCGGGCCGGCCATCGGGTCGATTCGATTCCCCCCGCGATCGCCTCGCCGATCGCGGCCGGCGCGACGCCCTCCTCGGCCAGGATGGTTTCGGCGGCGAGGGCGGCGAGCGCGGCGTTTCGTGCCTGATGCCCCCCGAGAAGCGGCGTGCGGAGAACGCCGCGGAAGGACGCCGTCGCCAGGCGGAACTCCGTCCCCGACGCGTCGACCCGTCGCGCCGCGTACCGCGCGTCCACGCCCAAGCGCACGACCCGGGCGTTGCGCGCGGCGGCCAGCGCCAAGATCTCCCCGCGCGGTTCGGCCCGACGCACGCCGAGCACCAGCGTGCCGCCTTCCTTGACGATGCCCGCCTTTTCCCGCGCGATGCGCGCCAGGGTGCCTCCCAGGAGATCGGCGTGGTCCGAGGCGATCGTCGTGATGACCGACACCCGCGGCTCCAGGATGTTGGTGGCGTCCAACCGCCCTCCCAGGCCCACTTCCACGACCCCGAAGTCGATCGCCGACGCGGCGAAGTGATCGAAACCCATCGCCGTGGTCGCCTCGAAGAAGGAGGCTCCCTCCCGTTCGAGCCGCGGCCACCACCGGTCCAGCAGCGCTTCGAGCTCGGCGTCTCCGATCTCGGCGCCGTCGACGCGAAGGCGCTCGTGGAACCGGACGAGGTGCGGCGACGTGTAGAGCCCCACGCGCTTGCCGGCGGCACGGAGAATCGAGAAGAGGTGGGCGGCCGTCGATCCCTTTCCGTTGGTGCCCCCGATCAAGGCGCTGGGAAAGGCGCGGTCCGGCCTTCCGGCCGACGCAAGGAGCCGCTCGATCCCGTCGAGACCGAGACGCATCCCGCTTCGCTCGAAACGGTAGAGTGCCTCGAGCCGTCGCGCGAGCGGGGCGCGGGCGGTCGTCGTCATTCCGTGGAGGGCTTCGCTCCGGCGGGAGACGGGGGGGACGATTCGGGTTCCGGCGCGGCGGCGGGGGACGTCCCGCGCTCCGGCACCGGCGACGGCGCGGCGGTGGGCGCGTGTCCCACCGGCGACGGGATCGGTCCCGACGCCGCGCGGAACCGCGCCAGCGACTCCCCGGCCCGACGGCGCGGCGGGTGCGGCAAGCGCTCGGCGGCGGCGAAGAAACGCAGCAGCCACGCGAGGGTCTTTCGCATCTCGGACCGGTGGACGATTCGGTCGAGCATCCCCTTCTGGAGCAGGAACTCGGACCGCTGAAATCCTTCGGGCAGCTCCTGGCGAATCGTCTGCTTGATGACCCGCGGCCCGGCGAAGCCGATCAGCGCCTTCGGTTCCGCCAGGATGACGTCGCCGACCGAGGCGTACGAGGCGGTGACCCCCCCGGTCGTGGGGTGCGTCAAGATCGAGATGTACGGCACGCCGGCATCGGATAGCCGGGCGAGGAGCGCGTTCGTCTTGGCCATCTGCATCAGCGAGAGAATTCCCTCGAACATGCGCGCTCCGCCCGAGGAGGAGAGGATCACGAGTGGATGCCGCGATTCGATCGCCTGCAGGATGGACCGGGCAATGCGCTCCCCCGCGGCCGACGCCAGGCTGCCGCCGAGGAAATCGAAGTCCATGATGGCCGCGACGAGCGGGTGTCCCTCGATGGTCCCGTCGCCGCAGAGCACGGCCTCGGTGAGCCCGGTCGATTCCCGTGCCTTCTTGATCCGGTCGACGTACCGCCGTGCGTCGCGGAATCGGAGGGGATCGGTGGAGACCACCTCGGAGAAGCGCTCCTGGAACGAGCCCTCGTCGAGAAGGATCTTGATGTAGGTGCGCGCGGAGATCCGGAAGTGGAACTGACACTTGCCGCAGGTCCAGAGATTCCGCTCCAGTTCCTTGTGGTAGAGGATCTCGCCGCATTCCTCGCACTTGGACCAGAGGCCGTCCGGAAGTTCGCGGCGGCGCTGCTGCGCCTTCAATCCCTCCTTCGCCTTCCGAAGCCACGTCATTCGCTGGGACCTCCCGGGAGCGTGAAGAGCATCACGATAGCATCCTCCACCGGACTCCGATAGTAACTCTTCCGGATGGCCACATCGAGAAACCCATTGCGCGCATAGAACTTGCGCGCTTCCAGGTTCGACTCTCGGACCTCGAGCGTGACCCGGCATCCGCCGTGGCCGCGGGCGGCGGCGATCAGATCCTCGAGGAGCTGCTGCGCCACCCCCTGCCGACGATACCCCGGGTCGACGGCAAGGTTGCCCAGGTGGGCCTCGTCCTCCACCAGAACGGCGAAGAGGTACCCGATGAGACGGTCCTCACGCAGCGCGCCGCGGGAGTAGGTTCCGCCCCCCACCGTGAGCTCCATCCAGAACATGTTGCGGGTCCAGGGATCGGAGAAGCACCGCCGCTCCAGGTCGACGATGGCGTCGAGATGCGCCGTCGTGAGCGGAACGATCCGGCACGGCGGGGACGTGCTCACGGCGCCGGCTTCCGGGCGTTGGGTTCGCGACCGTAGATCGGCGTGGCCGACGCGACGTCCGCCGCCGGCCCCTCGCGGAGCAGCAACGCGCCCAGCCGCGCGACGGAGCCGGCCAGCGGACGCGGGGCGCAGTGCGGCACGCCGTCGGACGCCAGGAACGCGGCGAGCGCCTCGTTGGTGGGGATGGCCGTGTACGGCCGCCCCGCGGCAAGCGCCGCCGCCGCGTCGGCCGCTTCCCACTCCGGAACGGAGTGGGGCGCGATGATCGACCGGGGTCGGGTCGTCGGCTCGTCGTCCGCCGCCGCGGCGGCCCAAACGGCCAGCGCGAGTTCCTTGCGCTCGCCCGGCGTCACCGTGATGCGCAGACCGTCGACGTCCCCCGCGGCGTGCGCGGCGGCTTCGTGGGTCGAAACGACGACGAGCGAAACGTCGGCGGCGACGGCCACTCCCTTCGCCCAGGCGAAACCGATCCGAAGCCCCGTGAACGAGCCGGGTCCGCCGGACACGGCGATGCCGTTCAGATCCGCGAGACCGACACCCGCTTCGCGCGCCACGATTTCGGCCGCGGCGGCAAGTCCGTTGGAATGCCCGCCGGGTGGAAGCGGCGCGCCCGCCACGAGCGCGCCATCCACCAGGATGGCGATCGAGCCGAGCGGCCCGACGGTGTCAATTCCCAGGATGGAGTACATCGTGCCACCGGTCGCGGTCGAACGCACCCTCGCTCGCCGCCGCTTCCCAGCGGTCTCCCCGAGGGGTGATGCGGATCTCGCGCCCCGAACCGGCGTCGGGCGCCAGATAGCGGAGCTCGACGTCCAGCCGTTCGTCCGGAAGGCGCTCTTCGGCGCGGTCCGCCCACTCCACGAGCACGACCGCGTCGCCTTCCGCGAGATCGTCGAGCGCCAGCGACTCGTACGACTCGGGCGACGCGAGGCGGAAGAGATCGGCATGGACGATCCTCGGCGCGTCGCCGTAGATCTCGACCAGGACGTACGTGGGACTCCGGCCTCTCGTGCCGGGGTGGATCCCCTCGACGACCCCGGAGACCAGGGTGGTCTTGCCCGCGCCGAGCGCGCCGCGCAGCGCGATCCAATCGCCGGCGCGAAGCAGCGTGCCGAGGTATCGGCCCAGGGAGCGCGTTTCCTGTTCCGTGCGAAGAAGGGATCGGAATTCGACGGGCATCACGTCAACCGCGGGGTGTGAGCGTCGCCACGGGAAGGATCATCTCGTCGAGCGAGATTCCCCCGTGCTGGAACGAGCCGCGATAGCGGCTTTCATAGGCGTGGAAGTTGGTTGGATAGATGAAGTAGAAGTCCTCCTTCGCCACGATGTACTGCTTCTTGATCGCGTCCGCGGGCAGGCGGAACCGCGTCGGGTCCTTCAGGTGCACCGCCTGGCGCGCGTCGCAGCCCAGGTTGCCGCCGAACTTGAATCGGAGATTCGTCGAGGTCTCCCGGTTGCCGTAGACCAGCGCGGACCGGCGGCTCAGGACCGCGCCGTGGTCCGTGGTCACGATCACGACGCCGTCCTGCCTGGCCAGCCATTTCAGCGCGTCGAAGAGCGCCGAATGCGCGAACCACGATCGCATCACCGACCGGAACGCCGACTCGTCGGGGGCGAGCTCCTTGAGGAGGTCCGATTCCGAGCGGCCGTGGGTCAGCATGTCGAGAAAGTTGAAGACCATCGCGACGAGGGGAATGGTCTGGAACGTCACGACGTTCCGCCGCACGTGGTTCGCCTCTTCCGCGTTGGAGACCTTGACGTACTTGATCCCCGGCGACACCGGCACGCCCAGGCGGTCGAGCTGCCGCTCGAGCAACTGGCGCTCGAACCGGTTCTTGCTTCCCTCGTTCCCCGACGACTCCTGCCAGTATTCGGGAAACTGCTCCTGGATCTCGTCCGGGAAGAGGCCGGCGAAGATGGCGTTGCGCGAGTAGGGCGTCGCCGTGGGCAGGATCGAGATCTGGTGTTCGAGCGTGATGTCGAAGAGCGGCCGGAGCAGCGGCTCGACGGTCAGCCACTGATCCAGCCGCATGCAGTCGATGACGATGAAGGTCACGCGCGTACCGGCGCGCAGATGCGGCGCGACCCATCGGTCGATCACGTCCACCGAGAGCGGCGGCCGATCCGTCGCCCCGGGTCGCACCCACGAGTCGTAGGCGCCCTCGATGTACTGGGAGAATTCGACGTTCAGCTCGCGCCGCTGGTCCGCCTGCGCCTGGCGCAGGCCGGGGTCGCCCGCGGCGTCGAGTTCGATGTCCCACTGCGCGCTGCGGCCGTGAATCTCGATCCAGCGGCGCCAGTCCGGCGTCGCGACCGACTCCATCCGCATGCGCGCGAGCTCGGCCACGTAGTCCCGCGCGATCCGCGACTCCTGCAGGCGGTCGGCGTCCAGGATCCGCTTCAGCGCCAGGAACACTTGATTCGGGCGCACCGGCTTCAGCAGGTAGTCGCTGATTCGCCGTCCGATGGCCTCGTCCATCAGCGCTTCGGCCTCGTTCTTCGTCACGAGCAGAATGGGGATCGCCTGATCACGCTCCTTGATGGCTTCCAGCGTCTCCAGGCCGCCGCGACCGGGCATCGACTCGTCGAGGAGCACGGCGTCGAATTTCTCACGCTGGGCACACGCCACCGCGTCGTCCCCGTTCGTCACGGAGGTCACGCGGTAGCCCCGCTCCTCGAGGTAGAGAATGTGGGGGCGGAGGTGCTCGATCTCGTCGTCCGCCCAGAGTATCTTTCGTTCGATCGGGGCCATGGATCAGGCGTTCGATTCGTTGGATGTGGACGGAGGGAGCGGAAGCGAGACGATCACGGTCGTCCCCCTCCCGGGCGCGGAATCCGCGATCACGATGCGGCCACCATGGTACTCGTGCACCACGCGCCTCGCAAGCGCCAGGCCCAGCCCCCACCCGCGGCGCTTCGTGGTGTAGCCCGGGTCGAACGCGTGGCGCCGCTCCTCGGGCGTCATTCCCCGTCCGTCATCGGCGACGGTGAGTTCCACGCGACGCTCCGCGCGCTTCCACGCGACGCCGATCCGGATCGTGCCCTGCGGCTTTTCCCGCGCGTCGAGGGCGTTCTTCAAGAGGTTCTCCACCACCCAGGTGATCAATTGCGGGTGGAGGAGCACGCGGGGCGCGGGCTCGTACGACTCCTCGATCGACACCGACGCCGCCATTTGCGGCAGTCGTCGGCGCACGTAGGAAACGGTGCCCGAGACGATCGTGGCCAGGTCGGCGCGTTCCAGGGTCGGCGCCGAGCCTACCTGCGCGAATCGCGAGGTGATCGTGTGGAGGCGGTCCAGGTCGCGGTCCATCTCCTCGACGATCTCCATGACCTTCTCCCGCGAGGGAGCGCCCGACTCGGCCTGGGAACGCAGCATGCCGGTCCACCCCAGGAGCGAGGAGAGGGGTGTGCCGAGCTGATGCGCGGTCTCCTTCGCCAGGGCCGCCCACAGGGACCGCTGCTCCCCCGCCTGGAGGCTGCGCCAGCCGGCGTATCCGAAGAAGAGCAGGCCCACGATGACCCCGAACTCGAGGTACGGAATCCAACGGAGACGCGCCACGAGCGGCGGCTCTCCGTAGTGCACGTGCCCCAGGGCGCCGGGGTGTCCCAGCCGGACGATCTCGATCGGCTCGTTCACGCGGTCCAACTCCCGAACGATGTCCTGGAGCCTGGCGATCGCGGGCGCGACCACGCCGAGCGTGTCGGCGCGGGCGATCAGGGAGTCGGGAACCGCTTCGGCGGGGATGCCGACGTGGCGCCACGCGCGGGGAATGCCCTTCGTATCCGTGAGGACCACCGGGAAGTTGATGTTCCGGACCACGTCCCGAAAGATCGGCTGAAGGCTGGGATCCTGGGCCGCCTCGAATGTCGCGACCGCGAAGAAGCGAGCGAGCACCGTGCACTGGCTGCGCGCCTCCTGGTTGAGGCTTCCGATGATGTACCTGCTGTGCGCGACCAGCGCCATCATGAGGAGGACGGCGGCGAGGAACAGGTAGACGCGGTGCGTGATCGGGCGGAGGGGCCGGCCCGCCCGTCCGGGTTTGGCGGGACGTGCGGTCATCGTGGTTTCCGGGTTACCCCGGCGTCAGCTCGCGGACGCCGTCGACGTAGGGCACGAGCGCCTCGGGAATGGTGACGGTGCCGCGCTCCGTCTGCCCGACCTCGAGGAGCGTCGCGAAGACGCGCGGAAGGGCCAGCCCCGACGCGTTCAGCGTGTGGACGTAGTCGACCTTCGCGCCTTTCCCGGGGGGACGGTAGCGAATGCCCGCGCGCCGCGCCTGGAAGTCCTCGAAGTTGCTGCACGAGGAAACCTCTAGCCAGCGCCCTTCCCCCGGCGCCCAGGTCTCCAGGTCGTAGCACTTCGCCGCCGCGAACGACATGTCGCCGGCCGCGAGGAGGATCACCCGATAGGCGAATCCCAGCGCGCGCAGCACCGCCTCGGCATCGCCCCGCAGGGCTTCGTGCTCGTCGTACGAGGTCTCGGGCGCGACGAACTTCACCAGCTCGACCTTGTCGAACTGGTGGACGCGAATCATGCCGCGCGTGTCGCGTCCATAGGAGCCGGCCTCGCGGCGGTAGGAGGGACAGTAGGCGGTCAGGTTGATCGGAAGCCGCGCGCCGTCCAGGATCTCGTCTTGATGGATGTTCGTGAGCGGGACTTCGGCCGTGGGATTCAAGTAGAGATCCTCGTCGGCCAGCCGGTACATGTCGGCTTCCAGCTTCGGGAGCTGTCCCGTTCCGAAGAGCGACTGCCCTCGCACCACGTGCGGCGGCGACACCTCGGTGTAGCCGTGTTTGCGGGTATGGAGGTCCAGCATGAACTGGATCAGCGCCCGCTCCAGACGCGCGCCCTTCCCCGTGAAGAGGAGGAACCCGGCGCCCGCGATCTTGCCCGCCCGCTCGAAGTCGACCAGCCCGAGCGACGCGGCCAGTTCCCAGTGCGGCTTGGGCGTGAAGTCGAACGTCGCCGGCGTCCCCTCGGTGCGCACGACGACGTTTCCGTCGGCTTCCGCGCGTGGCACCGATGCATGGGGGATGTTGGGGATCCAGGCGTGAAGCGTCTTCAGCTCGGTCTCGATCGCGTCGAGCTGCCCATCGAGCCCCTTGATCTCCTCGCCGACCTTTTTCATGGCGGCGACCGCCTCGGCGGCGTCCTTCCCCGCCTTCTTCGCCTTTCCGATCGCTTCCGAGGCCCGGTTCTTCTCGGCCTTCAGCGTCTCGACCTGGACCAACAGCTGCCGTCGCTGCTCGTCGAGCGCCAGCCAGCGATCGAGGTCGACCTCGGTCTTCTTGAACCGGCATGCCTCGCGTGCGAGGTCGGTTTCGGCGCGGAGTCGCTTGGGATCGAGCATGGTCGGAAGACGTTAGCACAACGGGGGATGCGCCGCCAGGCGGGGCGCGGCGGCGACTACGCTTGCCGCACCGCCTCGGTGATCGGCATGCGGGCCGCCCGGCGGGCCGGGAAGAACCCGCCGACGAGCCCCATGCACGCGGCGAACAGCACGCCCCCAAGCAGCATTCCCGGCGTCACCTGAAAGCGGAACGCCAACTCGCTGAACGAGGCGAAGCTCATCGTCCCCGTCGTGAACGAGCGGACGGGCAGGGCGAGGAGGCATCCGATGAGGCCGCCGAAGACGCAGAGGATCGTCGACTCGATCAGGATCGAGAGCATCACGGCGCCGCGGCTGAAGCCCAGGGCGAGGAGGGTGCCGATTTCCTTCGTCCGGGAGGAGACGGACGCGTACATCGTGTTCAGCGCGCCGAAGACGGCCCCCAGCGCCATGATGAGCGTCACGAAGAGGCCCAGCGTGCGCAGAAGGGTCGCCATCATCCCGGATTGAGCCGCATAGAACTCATCCTCCCGCCGCACCTGGAGCGAGAAACGCGGATCGGCCTCGATTCGTTTCTTCAAGGCCTCGAAGTGGCTCGGGTCGTCCAGACGCAGCGTGACGTTCTGAAACACGGGGCGGTCGAAGATCGGCATGAAGAGCTCGACGTCGCCCCAGATCTCCGAGTCGTACGCGCTTCCGTCGGCGTCCAGGATGCCGACCACGGTCCAGACGCGGCCGGCCAGCTGGATGCGCTCGTTCAAGCCGCAGTGCTTGAACCGCTCGGACAGCATCTTTCCGACGACGATCTCCTCGACGCCCGGACGGAACATCCGTCCGGCGAGCAGACGCGCGTTCTCCCGGAGCGCCAGGGAGCGCGGCGTCACGCCCCGTACGATCACGTTGGTGGTGTTCCCCGACTTGCGCTCCAGGTTCCAGATCACCACCAGTTCGGATGCCTCGAGCGGCGCGCCGTCCGCCGCGCGCGCGACTTCGGGCTGCGCCGCGACGGCATCGGCGGCCTCGCGGGAGACGATGCTCATCAATTCGGAACTGGCCCCGTTCCGGATCACGATCGCGTTCTTCGCCGAGCCCGTCGTCCGGAGCGCGGCTTCGAACCCGCCCGCCAGCGCGAGCGTGAAGATGAACACCCACGCCACGGCGGCGATGCCGAGCGCCGTGAGCGACGTGCTGGTGCGCCGCGCCGCGAGGTTTCGAACGTTGTAGGCGAGGGGGATGAACGCCACGTCAGGCGACCCGCCGCAGCGCGCCCGCGATGCGCAGGCGCGCCGCCTGGACCGCGGGGACCAGGCCGCTCAGGAGGCCCATCGCCACCGCGAGCAGCAGTCCCCAGGCGAGGGTCTCGGGGATGACCCGAAAGCTCGGAAACATGCCGTTGGCCGTGAAGTCGGAGCGGAGGAAGACCAGCCACGCCGCGCCCGACCCGATCACGCCGCCCACGACCGAGACAAGGATGGCCTCGGCGGCGACGAGCCGCAGGACCAGTCCGTCGGTGAACCCCAGGGTCTTCAACACGGCGATCTCCGTCGTCCGTTCGCGCGCGGCCATCATCATCGTGTTCACCGTGACGAGCATGATCGCGAAGAGGATCGCCGAGCCGAGAATGGTCAGGAGCAGGCTCACGTTCCCCATCATGGAGATGAACGAAGCCTGAAACGCCTTTTCCGTCTCCGTTTTCGTCGGTTGCGGGCTGTTTTCGTAGAGGGCGTCGATGCGCGCGCTGACGGACGCCGCCTCGTCGCGGTTGGCGGTGCGGACCCAGTAGATGCCGACGTAGTCCTGGCGCGCGGCCGGCAGCGCCTCGTTCATGTAGTCCCAGTGGAAGAACAAGGTGTTCTCATCGATGTCGGTGGTCTTCCCCTTGTAGATGCCCCGCACGACGAATCTCCAGTCGCCCGGGAAAATCGTGCCGCTGATGGGAACCGTGTCCCCCCGTTTCCAGCCCCACTTCCGCGCCAGCCCCTGTCCGATGATGCAGGAGTTCCGCTCCGCGCGGAACGCCGCGATCTCCTCCGGACTCAGGAGGATCTCCGGAAAGAGATCGAGGATCGTCGGCACGTCGACGGCGAACTGGGCGAACTGGTTTTTGGGGTCCTGGTAGTAGCCACCGAACCAGTTGCCGTACGAGACGCCCGTCACGCCCTGCACCTGGCGGATGCGGTCGCGGTAGGCCAGCGGCAGCGGGAAGACCAGGGACGCGGCGTGGCGCACCACGAGGCGCGTGTCGGCGCTGGCGCGGAGCGCGCTGTCGAAGGAGGTCATCACCGTGCGCAGCGTGGCGAAGAGGAAGAGCGCGACCGCGATCGAGAACACCGTGAGGAACGATCGCCGCTTGTGCCGCCAGAGGTGCGCGGTGATGTAGCCGAGGAACTTCACGCCCGCGCCGCCTCCTGTTCCTTCAGGACGCCCTTGTCGAGATGCAGGACCGCGTCCGCGCGCTCGGCCGCGTGCGGATCATGCGTGACCATGACGATCGTCTTGCCCATCTCGCGGTTCAGGCGCTGGAGCAGGGTCAGAACCTCAGCGGCGTTCTTGGCGTCCAGATCTCCCGTCGGCTCGTCCGCGACCAGGAGCGTGGGGTCGCCGACGATCGCGCGCGCGATGGCGACGCGCTGCTCCTGGCCTCCCGAAAGTTGATGCGGGTAGTGGTGGTCACGGTCCTGGAGTCCCACCAGTTCCAGGGCGAGCCGGACGCGCTTCTTCCGCTCGCTCCCGTTCAATTTCGTGAGCAAGAGCGGCAGTTCCACGTTCTGGAAGGCCGTCAGCACCGGGATCAGGTTGTAGAGCTGAAAGATGAACCCGACGTTCCGCGCGCGCCAGGCGGACAACTGCGCGGGCTTGAGCGTTCCGAGGGACGACCCCGCCACGTCGATCGCGCCGCGCGTCGGCGTGTCGATCCCCGCGATCAGGTTGAGGATCGTCGACTTGCCGGAACCGCTCGGCCCCATGAGCGCCAGGAACTCGCCGGCGCCCACGGTCATGCTCACCCCGGTCAACACCGGGATCTCGATCTTGTCGCGGTAGTACGATTTGTGGACATCGCGCAGCAGAATCAACGCCTGCTTTCCCTCGCCGCCAGCCGTCATCACGATCCTTTCGCCTCGTCGCGGCGCACGCGCACGCGGTCCTTGTCGCGGAGCGTGTCGGGCGCCTCCACGATCACGCGCTCGCCCGCCGCGATTCCGCCCGCCACGGCGACCAAATCCGGGCCCGCGGGCCGGGGCGCCACGTAGCGTGCGGCGGCGCGGCCCCGTTCGACGACGAATACGGCGGCGCGGCCGTCCAGGTCCCGCACCGCTGATTTCGGAAGAAGAACCACCGCGGCGAGCGCGGCGCCCGAATCGCCCGTCGCCGCACCGGCGCCCGGCGGGCGCGCGTCCGCCAGGAACGCCACGCGCGCCCCCATTTCGGGAAGGACCCGCGTGTCGAGCGAATCGAAGGACACCTTCACCAGGACGGTGGCCTTCTGGCGGTCCGCCGTCGGCACGATCTGTCGGACGTGTCCGGGAAACCGCTCGCCGGGATAGGCGTCCAGCGTGATCTCGGCGCGCATTCCCTCGCGTGCGCGCGCGACGTAGCCTTCATTCACGTCCACCTCGACTTCCAGCGTCGCGAGGTTCGCCATGGTGACGATGGCCCCGCGGGTCAGTCCGCCGCTCGAAGGAATGGGGCTCACGATCTCCCCGACCTCGGCCTCCTTGCGGAGAATGGCGCCGGCGAAGGGGGCGCGGATGAAGGTCTTGTCCAGTTCCACCTCGGCCACGCGAAGCCCGGCCTCCGCGCTCTCGACGTCGGCGAGCGTCCGATCGACGCGCGCCCGGTCGACCTTGACGCGCGCCTCGGCCGCGTCGGCTTCCGACGCGGACATCAAGTCCCGTTCCCGCAACGAGACCATGCGCGTCCAGGCCAGCTCCGACTCGTCCCGACTCGCCTTCGCCTCTTCGTGGGCGGCCTTCGCCGCGGCGAGCGCGGCGCGGGCGGCCGCGACGGCCACGCGCTGGTCCCGGTTCCTCAGGACGCCCAGGACTTCTCCCCGCTCGACGCGGCTCCCCTCTCCAACGTAGAGCGCCTCGAGGCGGCCGGCGACTTCGGTCGATACGGAGGCGCGCTGGCGGGCGACCACGTAGCCGTTCGCGGTCAGGATCTCGGTGGCGGAGGCGCCGGGCGCGCCGCCCATCGCGACCGCCGTCGCGACGGACACCTCGAGGGGACGCGAGGCGCGCAGCGTCAGGAACGCGCCGGCGATCCCCAGGAACACGACGAGGCCGGCGACGGCGAACCAAAGCAACCGGCGACCACCCTCGGCGGAAGCCGGGGCGTCCCGATCGATGCGAAGGCCCGATAGATCGGGCCGGGGTGAATCACTCAACCGGTGATGCCCTTTTCCTCGCGCACCTCGCGGACCGCCGCGACCATGGCCTCCAACTTCGCGAAGGCCTCATCGGGAGTGCGCGTCTTCAGTCCACAATCGGGGTCGACGTAGATCTGTTCCGGCTTCAGCACCTCGAGCCCGCGCAGGATGCCTTCCTTGATCTCCTCCTTGGTCTCGATGCGGTGGCTGTGCACGTCCAAAACGCCGTAGCCGATCTCCTTCGTGAAGCGGTGCTCGCGGAATCGGTCCAGCAGGTCGTAGCGACTGTTGGCCAACTCGAGGTCGATCTGGTCGACCGGGAGGTCGAGCAGCGCCGGATAGATGACGTGGAAATCGCCGTAGCAGATGTGGGTGATCGTCTTCGCCTTCAACCCTTCGGTCGCGCGGGCGAACGCCTTCACCGCCAGCGACAGCTCGTCGGGACGGACCGAGATGGCCGGCTCGTCGATCTGGATGTGGGTCGCCCCCGCCTCCTGGAGCGCGAGCGCTTCCTCGTTCACGGCCGCGGCCAGGTCCATCGTCATCGCGGCACGGGACGGATAATGCTCGTTGAAGGACCAGTCCATCATCGTATAGGGCCCGGTGAGCATCCCCTTGATCGGCTTCTTGGTCTGCTCCTGGGCGAACTTCCACCACGCGACGGTCCACGGCTCCTTGCGCCGAATGGGTCCGACCGCCACGGGCTTCCTGTAGTAGCGGTTTCCATAGGAGCGAACGGGCTTCGAGATCGCGAATCCCGGGGTTCGCTCCGCGAAATACGTGGTCATGTCGCCCCGGTAGAGCTCGCCGTCCACGAGGATATCGAGGCCGATCTCGTCTTGGCGCTGAATGAGCTTCACCGTCTCCTCGCGCTCCATCGCGTGAAGCGCTTCCGGAGTCGCCTCGCCGCGCGCGGCTTGCTGGCGGACCTTCTCGAGCCGCGGCGGCTTCGGGAACGAGCCGACGGTGGTGGTCCAAAGTCCTCGCGGCATGGTCATGCTCCTTCCCTCGCGGCGCGCGTCGCCGCGACCAGCCGCTCGAGCTTCTTCTCGGCGGTGTCCGCGGGAAGGTATTCGAGGCTGGCCGTCGGTGAGATGTGGATATCGAGATCGGGACGCGCGGCGCGGGCGCGCGCCACGGAAGCGGCCACCGCGGCCGGTTCCTCCAAGCGGGTGTTGCGGGCGTCGAGGAGACCCAGCCCAACCGTGCGGCCCTCGGGGATGCGCGGCAGCAGATCCCATCCGCCCGGGCCCTCGATCAGATCGAGCCCGATGCCGCTCCAGGGCAACGGGCGCAGATCGTCGAAGACCTGCTGTGGCGCGCCGAACGGAACGTGGACCATCGTCTTCGCGCGACGCCCGGCCAACAGCGGCTCGTACGCCGCCACCACCGCGCGGGCGTCCTCCGCGCGGGCGCGTCCCAGCCAGGGATCCTCGAAATGGATCCACGTGGCGCCGGCTTCCTCCAGCGCCGCGGCCTCGGCCGCGAGCGCCACGCCGTAGGCGCCGGCTCCCGCGATGGGATCACCGTACCGAATGTCTTTCGAGAACCGGTACAGCGAGTAGGGGCCGGGGAGAAAGGCCTTCAGCGGGCGGGCGCTCATGGCCTGCGCCGCGCGGAAATCGGCCGCCGTGATCGGCTGCGTCCACTCGATGGGACCGACGATCTCCGGCTGCCGATAATAGGTGTTCGTATCGATGTAGCGGAGAAGCCCCGCGATCATCACGCCCTTCAAGCCGCGCGCGACGTAGGTCTGGGCGTCGTCCCAGGCGATTTGCCCGTCCATCGGCAGATCGACGCCTTGCTTTTCCTGGAGGTCGAGGACCCGCTTCGTCGTGGCGGACACGGCGTCCGCCAGATCCTTCTCGGTTGCCCTGCCCGCGTCCACGCGATTGCGGATCACGCGCACGTTGACGTCGCCGGGCTCGGTCGGCAGTTTCGGATAACTCCCGGCCAGCGTGGATTGGATTGTCACGTTGCCCCCTCCATGGAAGTCTGGGATCGGTAGCCAGGCACGATATCACGCGCGACGAAGGCGGTCCAACGACGCCGCGCGTCGACGCTTCCGACTACAGCAACACGGCGAAGTCGGGATCGAGGGCGCGGAGTCGCGCCGCCGCGTCGCGATCGTCGGCAACCAGTTGAAAATCATCGAAGTCGAACCCCGGCGCGACGTTGCATGCGACGAGCGCAAAACCGCCGAGGGGGCGCGCGGCCTGCCAGGCGCCGGCGGGAACGACCACGCTCGGCACGCCGCCGGCGCCCGCGACGTTCAGGCGGTGCCGGCGAACCTCGGGTTTCTCCGGGATCACGACGAGAAGTTCGAGCGGCGCTCCGCACAGAATCGTCCACGACTCGTCCGAGCGCAGGACGTGCCAGCGGCTGTGCTGCCCTTCCGGCAGTAGAAAGTAGATCGACGTCATCGCCGCGCGCCGACCCCGCCCATCCGACGGCTCCACGGAGGCGGGCGACCGGTACCACTCCCGGTAGAACCCGCCTTCCGGATGGGGCTTCAGGTCGAGGGCCGCCGCAAGCTCATCCGCGGACGAAGCCGAAGTCCAAACCTCGCTCATCGGGGGCCTCCGCGTGTCCGGCGTCGCTAGGGTTTCGCTTCCGCGGGGGGGCAGTAGTCGCACCCCCGATCGAAGACGACGCGCCAGACGCCGTCCGCCTCGAGCCGCCAGATCGATTGAAAGATCGCGATCTGCTTTCCGTCCGGATCGCGGACGGGCCCGCTGGTCAAGCCGAGCGTTCCCGAGTCGAGCACCGCGACGGTTTCCGGCTCCCAGGAGAACGGCGCGTCGGGTCCCTCGAAGAAACGCGCCCAGGCGGCCACAACCGTCTTCTTTCCCCGAAGCGGTCCCTTTCCGCCGAAGAAGATCGCCTCGTCCGCCACGCTGGCCGCGAACGCATCGAGATCGCGATCCGCCATGGACTTCGCGAACGCGCGCTCCGCCTCGCGAACCTGGTCGGCGGGATCGGGGGCCTTCGACGCGGTCGAGGGAACAGCCGCCATGGTCATGCCCGTCAGAATCGCCAGCACTAGAATCCTCCGCATGTGAGTCCTCCCACGCACGCCGCCGGCGCGGCGGTTTCACGTCAATCCTACACGGGGACCGTTGCCGTCGCCGCTGCCCGCACGGATTCCGAACGCCGGTCCGGTTCCTCGATCCGCGGCCAGAGCGTCAGATAGATCGTGAACAGGACAAGACCCGAGACGATGAAGACCGCCCGGAGGCCGAAGACGCCCGCCACCGTCCCCCCCAGAAGCGGACCGGCCATGTTGCCGAGCATGAGCGCCGTCGAGGTGACGCCCAGGGTTCCGGCGCGACGATCATCGGGGGCGCGCAACCCGATCATCGCGTGCACCGAGGGGACGATGCCGCCGATCATCAGGCCGTACGGGATCCGGATCAACAAGAGGTGCCACGGCGCGAAGACCAGGCCCTGGGGAATGGCGAAGAGCCCGGCGCCGATGAGCGCGCGCTTCAGGGTCGGCTTGTAGCCGTGCTTGTCGCTCCGTCGTCCCCAACGCGGCGCCGCGACCAGATTCGCGAGGCCGGTCACGCCGATGATCGCGCCCGTCAGGGTGGCCACCAACTTTCCATGCGTTCCGAGGTCCTCGACGTAGAGCGCCATGATCGGGATGAGCGACATCAGGGCGAACTGCCCCGCCAGGAGCACGAAGAAGAGGAGCCGCAGCTGCGGCGTGCCGAAGACGTAGCGGTAGTTCTCGATGATCCGCTCGAACCCCCCGGTCGGCTGCGGACGCTTCGCCTCGCGCACGAGCCACAGGACCGCCAGACCGCCCAGGAGATTGAACCCCGCGGTGACGAAGAAGATGTTGCGCGCGCCGATCAGGTCGGCCAGGGCGCCGCCGATCATCGGACCGAGGATGGTCCCGCTCGGCACGGCCGTCTGCAGCGTTCCCAGCGCGTATCCCAGCCGTTCGCGGGGCGCGGCGGAGGCCATGAGCGCCACGGCCGCGGCCAGGAAGCCGCTGATCGCGCCCTGCAGGACGCGGAGCAGGAGCAGCTGGCTGGCCGACGTGGCGAAGCCCATCACCGCCGTGGCCAGCGCCAGGCCGAACGAGGCCCGCATGACCATCAGCTTTCGGCCGTGGCGGTCTCCGAAGTAGCCCCAGATCGGCGTGGCGATCACGGCGGAGAAGAACGGCGCGGCGTAGATGAGCCCGCTCATCGTTTCCAGTTCGCCCTTCCCGGTCACGCCCAGGGAGCGCAGGTAGAGCGGCAGGAACGGATGGAACATGCTCATGCCCATCATGGTCAGGAACTGGGCGAGCCAAAGGGCGATGAGCGTCTGCTTCCAATGACCGGAGTCGCGGGCGGCGCGCCACGTGTTTTCGAAGAAGCTCAGGCGTCGCCGCCCGGGGCGGGGGCCCCCTCGTGGCCGGGCCGCGCCATGCCGGCCGCGATGGCCGCGCACGCCGCGCACGGGCAGATGCGCCGGAGGTAGTCGAACGAGTAGATCCCGGTCGTATGGCCGTCGCTCCAGTCGAAGTGGAGCGCGTACTGGCCCACCGTGCGGGAGGCCGCGATCGCGACGTCGGGGTTGACGTGCTCCTCGAAGACCATGCGCACGCCGGTCGTCTCGCTGACGCATTGCGCGCAGGGGCAGCGGCCGCGCAGGTAGCGCGCGGGATAGGCGCTCTCGTGGCCGTCCGCCCAGACCACCGTGAATCGCTCCCCGCCCTTCTTCCGCAGCGCGGTCGGCGTCGTCTGCTCGACGGAGAACATGGGGCGGTTACTCCTCCACGATGGTGAGGGCGATGTTCTTGAACGCCTGCTTGCTCACTTCCCGCGCCAGCGATCCCATGACCGCGTGGTACGCCACGCCGGAGGATGATTCGGGGTCGGCGATGGCGATGGGCGTCCCCTGATCGGCAAAGCGGCGGATGGCCGTGTCGAGCGGGATCTCGCCGAGGAACGGTATCTTCATCGAGGAGGCCGCTTCCTTGGCGCCGCCGTGACCGAACAGATCATCGCGCTCGCCGCAGTGGGGGCAGACGTAGTACGACATGTTCTCGACGATCCCGAGGATCGGCACCTTGGTTTGCTGGAACATGCGGAGCGTCTTCATGGAAATCTGGAGCCCGACGTCCTGCGGCGTGGAGACGATGACGGCGCCGGTGACCGAGACGGTCTGGACCAGCGTGAGGTGAACGTCCCCCGTGCCGGGCGGCAGATCGACGACCAGGTAGTCGAGTTCCCCCCAGTTCACGGCGAGCAGGCTCTGCTGAAGCGCTTTGTGCGCCATCGGACCGCGCCAGATGAGCGGCTGATCGCCCGGCGTGAGATACCCCATCGACATCACGCGCACGCCGTGGGCGAGCCCGGGCTCGATGGTGTTGTCGGGCCGCGGCTCGGCCGGCGAACCGGCCGCCATCATGATGGGGATGCTCGGTCCGTAGATGTCGGCGTCGAGGAGGCCGACCGTGGCGCCGGTGGCGGCCAGCGACGCGGCGAGGTTCGCGGCGACGGTCGACTTCCCCACACCCCCCTTCCCGCTGCCGACCGCGATGATGTTGCGGACCGTCTTGAGCGCGGAGGTGTCGGGCGCCTGCGGCCGGCGGACTTCGGCCGTCATGTTCACGCGTACGTCGGTGACGCCGGGCACCTTCGCGAGCACCGCCTGGCGCGCCTCGTCCCGAAGTCGATCCTTGACGGGGCAAGCGGGAGTCGTCAGGTTGACGTCGAAGGCGACGGCGCTTCCCTCGATCTTCATGTTGCGGATGAATCCAAGGGCGACGATGTCGCGATGAAGGTCCGGATCCATGACGGACCGAAGGGCATCCAAGACTTGTGATTCGGTGATGGTCGGACCGGTCATGATTGCTCCGAATAAGGGTTTACGGGCGCGCCAGAGCCTTCCATCCTAGCAGCCTCCGGCCGTGGCGGGTACCGGAATCCCCCGTGACGCGACGGGCCCGTTCGCGGCATTACTCCTAGAGACGCCCATGCCCCCCGAAGCGGTGCAGCACGAATCGGTACTGGCGATCCACGGCATGACCTGCGCCGGGTGCGTGTCGGCCGTGGAGTCGGCGCTTCGCGGCGTTCCGGGCGTGTCCGATGCCTCCGTCAATCTCGCGACGGAGGAGGCGCGCGTCGTCCTCACGGACGAGGCGGCCGCCGGTCCGAACCCCGTCCCGGCCCTGATTCGCGCGGTCGAAGGCGCGGGATATCGCGCGGCGCCGCGCGCGGACACCGACCGGACGGACCGCGAGCGCTTCCGCCTCGAGGACGAGCGAGCCAACCGCCGGCGGCTACGGATCGCCGTTGCGTTCGGCGTCCCGCTCCTCGCCGTGCATCTTCTCGTCCGCGACATGGCCGTCGCGCGATGGGCGGGGCTCCTCCTCGCCTCCCCCGTCTTCTGGATCGCCGGATGGTCGTTCCACGCGCGCGCCTGGCGGGGCCTTCGCCACGGCATGCTCGACATGAATACCCTGGTATCGTTGGGCACCGGCGCGGCGTACGGCTACAGCGTGGCGGTGACGCTCGCTCCGGACTGGTTCGCCTCGCTCGGCGTAAGCGGTCACGCCTACTTCGACACCGCGGTGATGATCCTGGCGTTCATCCTCTTCGGCCGCCTGCTCGAGTCGCGCGCCCGCAGACAGACGGGACAGGCCGTGAAAGCGCTCCTGACGCGCCGTCCCCCCACGGCCCGGAGGCTCGATGCCCCGTCGCCGAACGCGGAGCGGCGCTCCACGCCGCTCGAAGCGCTGCGAGGCGGAGATTGGATCGAAATCCTCCCCGGGGAGACGATCCCGGTGGATGGGCTGATCGAGCACGGGGCGACCGAGGTCGACGAGTCGATGCTGACGGGGGAGCCCCTGCCGGTGCCACGAGGTCCCGGCGATCCCTTGGCGGCGGGAACGATCAATCGCACCGCCCCGGTCTTGCTGCGCGCCACCCGGGTCGGCAACGACACGACGCTGGCGCGGATCGTCCGCCTCGTCGAGGAGGCGCAGGGAAGCAAGGCGCCGCTTCAGGCGCTGGCCGATCGCGTGGCGGGCCGCTTCGTCCCCGCCGTGCTCGGCATCGCGGTGGTGGCGGCCGGGGCGTGGCTGGTCTTCGGACCGGCGCCGTCGCTTCGCTACGCGCTCATCTCCTTCGTCTCGGTGCTGATCATCGCGTGCCCCTGCGCCATGGGACTCGCGACGCCGACCGCGATCATGGTCGGGACGGGCGCCGGCGCGCGGCGCGGCATCCTGCTCCGGGGAGGCGAAGCGCTGGAGCGTGTGGGGCGGCTCACGACGGTCGTGCTCGACAAGACCGGCACGCTGACCCGCGGCGAACCGCGCGTCGCGGCGTTCCACGCCGCGACCGGAGAGGATCCGGCGCGGGTGCGGCGTCTTGCCGCCGCCATCGAAGCGGGCTCGGAACACCCGATCGCCCGGGCCATCGCCCGCGACGCGGCCGCGCACGCCGCGGCGGGCGCCGGGAGGACGGCCGCGACCGGCGTCACGATCACGCCGGGCCACGGGGCGCGCGGCGAGGTGGACGGCGCGACGGTTCGCGTCGGTTCGTTTGGTTTCGCGGCGTTCGCGGGGCGGGCTTCGACCGAATTGCGCGACGCGGCGGAGGCCGCGGCCGCCGCCGGGCAGACCGTGGCCTGGGTCGGCATCGGATCCACCACGGCCGGGCTCTTCACCCTGGCCGACGAAACGCGGGAGGACGCCGCCGTCGCCGCCGCGCGGCTCAAGCGGCGGGGGCTTCGTCTCGTGCTGGCGACCGGGGACCGGGAGGCGCCGGCGCGGCGTCTGGCCGAGAGCCTGGGACTGGACGAGGTCCACGCCGGCCTCGCCCCGGAAGACAAGGTGGAGCTGGTCCGCCGGCTCCAGGAACAGGGCGGGGCGGTGGCCATGGTGGGCGACGGACTCAACGACGCGGCCGCGCTGGCCGCCGCCGACGTGGGCATCGCCATGGGAACCGGAACGGACGTCGCGATGGAAGCGGCCGACATCACCCTCGTGGGAGGGGGGCTGGGCGCGATCGCCGACGCGCTCGACCTTTCGCGACGGACCCGCCGGACGATCCTGCACAATCTGTTCTGGGCATTCGGCTACAACGTCATCGCGCTCCCGCTCGCCGCGGGCGCCTTCTACCCCCTGACCGGATGGCTTCTCCACCCCACCGTGGCCTCGGCCGCGATGGCGATGAGCAGCGTCTCCGTGGTGGGCAACAGCCTTCGCTTGCGGGGGTGGAAACCCGGCGCGGACTGACCGCGCCGGGCCGGTGACGGGGCGTACCCGCTATGGTAGAGTTGCGGGCTGTTGTTCCGGGCATCCGCGCGGCGGCCGACGCGACGCGCGACCGACGGGTCTCAGGAGGAATTCATGGCTGTTTCGAACGACGACATGAAGGGTCTGTACTACTACATGAACCTGGTCCGGCAGGTGGACGAGCGCTGCCGGCGGCTGTTCAAGCAGGGCCGCTTCCAGGGGACGTTCTTCAGCGCGGTCGGCCAGGAGGCGACGGTGGTGGGCCCCTGCTATGGCCTTCGCCCGGACGATTTCATCGGCATTCAACATCGGGAGATCGGCGCCGTCATCACGAAGGGGATGCCGATCAAGTACCTCGTGGCGCAGCTCTTCGCCCGCCAGGACAGCCCCGACCGCGGAAAGAGCCACCCCTGCCACTACGGCTGGAAGCCGATGGGCATCGTGACCCCGGCCTCGACGATCGCCGCGCAGACGGTGATCGTGACCGGCTCGGCGCTGGCCTGGAAGATCCAGAAGAAGGACAACGTCGCGGTCGCGTTCGTCGGCGAGGGCGCCACGTCGAACGGCGTGTGGCACGAAGCCTTGAACTTCGCGGGCGTGCACAAGCTCCCGTGCGTCTTCGTGGTGCAGAACAACCTCTGGGCGGAGTCGGTCCCAGCCAGCCTGGGCGTTCCCATCGAGAACGTCTCGGACCGCGCGAAGGCCTACGGCATGCCGGGCATCACCATCGACGGCAACGACCTGTTGCTGACCTACGAGACGGCCCAGGAGGCGATCCGCCGCGCCCGTCGCGGGGACGGCCCCACGCTGATCGAGATGAAGACGTATCGCTGGTACGGCCACTCGGAAATCGATCCGGCGAACTACCGGACGCCGGACGAGGTGGAGTACTGGAAGAAGCGCGACCCCGTGCCGCGGTACGAGCGGCTGCTGATGGAGCGGGGCGTGATCGACGAGGAACACAAGCAGAGCACGCTGCAGCGGATCGAGCAGGAGATCGAGGAGGCGATCGAGTTCGCCGAGCGTTCACCGCATCCGGAGCCGCACGAAATGGTGGAGGACGTCTACGCCCCCCTCTAAGCGCGCTTCGTCGCGCCGGAGCGGGGCCGGCGGCCTTCCGCCCGGAAAGGCCCCACGCGAATCGCGCGTGGAGATGGTGCAGTTGGTCCTGCCGAACGACGCCAACACGCTGGGCAACGTGCTCGGCGGCATGGTGCTTCACTGGATCGACCTGGCGGCCGCCGTCGTGGCCCACCGCCATTGCCGCACGCAATGCGTCACCGCGTCGATCGACCAGGTGTCGTTCGAGGCGCCGATCCGAATCGGCCAGTTGGCCGTGATCACCGGCCGGATGACGTTCGCCGGCCGCACGTCGATGGAAATTCGCGTGGATGTGCAGAACGAGGATCTCCTGACGGGGCTCCGACGCCAGACGAGTACGGCGTATTTGACGTTCGTCGCAATCGACAAGAAGGGAGCGCCGGTGCCCGTGCCGCCGCTCCTGCTGGAAACCGAAGAGGAGCGGCGCGAGGCGCGCGCGGCGGAAGCGCGGCGCGCGGAGCGCCTCCAAAAGGCCCACCACGTGGAGAGGGAGATCACGCGTCGATGAAAACGATGGAGAGCGCTCCGGATAGGACGGCGGCGCCGAACGACACCATGACGGCCCCGATCACCTACATCGAGGCGATCAATCAGGCGCTCCACGAGGAGATGGAACGCGACGAGCGCATCTTCCTCCTCGGCGAGGACATCGCCGGATACGGGGGCGTCTTCAAGGCCACCAAGAACCTCTACGAGCGGTTCGGCCCGATGCGCGTCATCGACAGCCCGATCTCCGAGAACTTTCTGGTGCAGGGCGCGGTCGGCGCGGCGCTGGCGGGGTTGATTCCCTCGCCGGAGATTCAGTTCGACGACTTCACGTCGCTGGCGGTGGACGGCATCGTGGAGCACGCCGCCAAGATGCGCTATCGCTCCGGCGGCATGTGGACCTGCCCGATGGTCATTCGGGTCTGCTGCGGCGCGGGCGTCGGCGGCGGCATCTACCACTCGCAGTTCAACGCCGCGTGGTTCATGCACGCGCCGGGGCTGGTCGTGGTCGCCCCCTCGAACCCGTACGACGCGAAGGGCCTCCTGAAGGCGGCGTTCCGCGGCGGCAACCCGGTGCTGTACTACGAGCACAAGCGCCTCTACCGGACGGTGAAGCAAGCCATCCCGACGGCCGACTACGTCGTGCCGCTCGGCAAGGCGGCCGTGGCCCGCGAAGGGCGCCACGTCACGGTGGTCTCCTACTCGCTGATGCTCCAGCGCACGCTGGAAGCGGCGACGAAGCTGGCCGCGGAAGGAATCGAGGTCGAGGTCGTCGATTTGCGGACCCTCGTCCCGTACGATCACGAGACCATTTTGGCGTCGGTTCGGAAGACCGCCCGCTGCGCCGTGGTCTACGAAAGCAGCCGGACCATGGGTGTCGGCACCGAGGTCGCCGCGATGGTGGCGGAGGAAGGCTTCGAGTTCCTCGATGCGCCGGTGGTGCGTATTTCGCCGCCCGACGCGCCGCAGGAACCGTTCGCGCCGGCCATGGCCGATCACTATCTACCCAACGCCGACCGAATCGCAGACGAGATTCGGAAACTGGTCGCCTACTAGACGGCCCGACGGGCCCACGGGGAGGAAGGATGCCCACCACCATCATCGTGCCGCAGCTCGGCGAGAGCGTGGTCGAGGGAACGATCGGGAAGTGGCTGAAGAAGGTCGGCGACCCGATCGCGAAGGACGAACCGATCGTCGAGATCATCACCGACAAGATCAACATCGAGCTCCCGGCCCCGATGGCGGGCACGCTCGGCAAGATCACCGTGGACGAGGGCGTGGTGGCGCAGGTGGGCGACGAGCTGGGCGTGATCCTGGCGGCGGGCGAGTCGCTGAGCGCCGCCGCTTCGGCGCCCGCGCCCGCGGCGGCCGCCGCCGGCTCGGGACACGGATCGGTGACGATCGCGCCGCCGCCGGCGCCGACTCCGGCCCCGGCGCCCCGCGCGCCCGAGCCGGCCATGTCGTCCGCGACGGCCACCCTCCCCGCCCCGCCGTCCACCGACGGCGTGCGTCTCTCGCCCGCGGTTCGGAAGCTGGTGAAGGAGCACGCGGTCGACGTCCGGCAGATTCGCGGCAGCGGCAGCGGCGGACGCGTCACGCGTGAAGACGTGCTGACCTACCTCGAGGCGCGCAAGCTCGGCGGCATGGCCGCCGCGGCGCCGGCCGCGGTCGGCGCGCCGACGGCGGCGCCTCGTCCCCTCAAGCCGATTCCCGCGCCCGCGTTCGCCGCGGCCGGTTCGCGCGACGAGGAGATCAAGCCGGTCACGACCCTTCGCAAGAAGATCGCCGAGAACATGTCGAAGTCGCGCCACGCCGCGGCCCACTGCTCCGTCACGGACGAGGTGGACATGACGGCCCTGGTGGAACTTCGCGGACGGCTCAAGGAGAAGGTGAAAGCCGACTACGGCGTGAACCTGACCTACATGCCGTTCATCACGAAGGCGGTGGTCCGCGCGCTGAAGGAATACCCGGTCCTGAACGCTTCGATGACGGACACCGAGATTCACTACAAGAAGTACTACTCGATCGGCATGGCCGTGCACCGGGACCAGGGACTGATCGTCCCGATCGTCCACGACGCCGACAAGCTGACGCTGCTGCAGATCGCGGCGGCGATGGAAGACCTGGCCGCCCGCGCCCGCGCCGACAAGCTGACGCTGAACGACATCCAGGGCGGCACCTTCACGATCACGAACGCGGGCATGTTCGGGGCCACGGCGTCCCAGCCCGTCATCAACCATCCGGAAGTCGGCATCCTCGGGGTTCACCTGATCCAGGAGCGCGCCGTGGTGCGCGATCACCGGATCGTGGTGCGGTGGATGATGACCCTCGTCCTTTCGTTCGATCACCGGCTCGTCGACGGCACGCCGGCGGCCCAGTTCCTTCATCGGGTCAAGGAGCTCCTCGAGGATCCGGAGAGCTGGCTCCTCGACTCCATCTGATCGGAGCGCCATGAGCAAGGCGGCTGACGCGGGCGCGGCGCGACCGACCCGCCTGGAAAAGGACTCCCTGGGGACGCTCGAAGTCCCCGCCGACGCCTACTACGGCGTCCAGACCGCGCGCGCGGTCGCGAACTTCCCCATCAGCGGCGAGCGCCTCCACCGGGAGATGGTGCGCGCCATGGCGCGGATCAAGATCGCCGCGGCGCGCACGCACGGCGAGCTCGGCGTCCTCGACAAGGCGAAGGCCGATGCCATCATCCGCGCCGGCGAGGAGGTGGCCGCCGGCACGCACGACGCGCACTTCGTCGTCGACGCCTACCAGGCCGGCGCGGGCACCTCGTTCCACATGAACGTGAACGAGGTGATCGCGAATCGCGCCTGCGAGATCCTGGGCGGCCAGCGCGGCGATACGAAGCTCGTCAGCCCCAACGACCACGTGAACATGGCGCAGTCGACGAACGACGTCATCCCGACGGCGATCCGGCTGGCGGCGTACGAACTGTCGGGCCCCGTCGTGGAGGAGCTCGAAGCGCTGGCCCGCTCGTTCGCGGACCGCGCCGCGGCGTTCCGGACCGTGCTCAAGTCCGGCCGCACGCACCTGCAGGATGCCGTGCCGGTGACGCTGGGACAGGAGTTCTCCGGGTACCAGGTATGCGCCGAGGGATGGGCGGCGTCGCTGGCCCGCAGCCGCGAGGGACTCTTGGCGCTGGGCCTCGGCGGCAACGCGGCCGGGACGGGAATCAACGCGCACCCGCAGTACCGCGAGAAGGTCGTCGCCCACCTGGCCACGCTGACCGGCGCCCCCTACCGATCCGCGCCGAACCTATTCGAGGCGATGCAGAGCATGGCGCCCTTCGTGCGGCTTTCGAACGATTTGCGCGGCTGGTGTCTCGACCTCACGCGCATCGCCAACGACCTGCGGCTCCTGGCCAGCGGTCCCACGACGGGCTTCAACGAAGTGATCCTCCCGGCCGTGCAGCCGGGGTCTTCGATCATGCCCGGCAAGGTCAACCCGGTCATCGCCGAGATGACCAACATGGTCTGCTTCCAGATTCTCGGGTACGACACGACCGTGGCCTACGCCGCGCAGGCGGGGCAGCTGGAGTTGAACGTCATGATGCCGGTGATCGCGCACAATCTGCACCGTTCGCTCGCCATGTTGGCGCCGACGCTGCGCGTGCTCCGAACGACCTGCGTCGACGGCATCACGGCCAACGAGGACGTCTGCCGGGGATACTTCGATCGCTCGATCTCGCTGGCGACCGCGCTCAACCCGTACATCGGCTACCTGGCCGCCGCGGAGGTGGCGAAGGAGGCGGCGAAGACGGGCCGGACGGTCGTGGAGATCGTGCGGGAGCGGAAGCTGCTCACCGAGGAGCAGATCGCGACGGCCTTCTCGGCCGAGACGATGACGGGCGTCAAGCGGTAGGTCGCGCGGAGCATCCACGGCGACCGGAGGGTTGTTCGCGTCCTCCCGCGCAGATCGCAGAGAGCCGCGCTACGAAGACCTAGTGATCGACCCCGGTCCAGTCCTTGGGCTGCGGCTTCGGAACCGCCGGGATGACCGCCCGGACGACGATCAGCACTCCCGCGCCCCGCCCTTCCGGCGCCGCCGTCACGGTTTCCGGCGCGCTCAGGACCACGTACGGAAGCGGCGTCAGGAACTCCTCGGTCACGACCTCGATGGCGCACTGCCGCCCCTTGGGCCTCCGCACGAAGAAGTAGCCGTCGCTGTCGGTGTACACCACGTCCCCGTCCACCCGCACCGCCGCGCCGCGCACGCCGTTCCCCTTCTCGTCCGCGACCAGCCCCTGAACCAGATGGTCGGACATCGACGCCCGCGGCGCGCGCGATGCGGCGTCGTACCCGTGATAGAGGTACTGGTTCCCCGCCAGCGTGTACTTCACGGTCCCGTCCGGAGCCACGTAACTGCCCAGGTTCGCGGTGAAGTTCCCGAAGGCGAGGAGTCGGACGGTCACCATGAGCGCCTGACGGAACGGATCGCCGCTGCCGAAGGGGACGTACACGGTCTGCCATTCCGCCCCCACGCTGAACCGGCTGGCTAGGTAGGCGCCGCCGAAGGAAACGGTGGTGTTCCCCTCCGTGTGGGTCACGACCTGGGAGAGGTCGACGTGCGGCGAGACGTTCTCGCGAAGCGTGGCGACGAGGGTGGTGAATCGTTGACCGCCGCGATCCCGCGCGTGGTGGACGTTGCCGCCGATCTCGACCGACCTCCCGACATGGCGGCGCATTCCGGCCGAGAGGCCCGTATTGCCCGCTTCGCCGGCGCGGGACGTATAGAACGCGAGCGTCGTGGTCGCGTCGAGGGCCTTCACGTTCGCCACCACCTGATGCACGCGCCCCCGAAGCGCGGGCGCCCCGTCGGAGGGCGGCTGCAGGAAGTTGTACCGGCCCAGCTGGAGCACCAAGGGCTTGATCGGACGGATCTTGAGGTCGAGATTCTCCCGCTCCATCTCCGACGCGCTCGCCTGGGGCACCGCGACCCGGCGGAATGCGTCGGCGGCCGCCGACCAGGCGGCGCGCGCCGTCACCCACGGCCGCTCGAACAGGACGCTCGCCGCGCCGTACGGCTCGCCGTCGCCGCCGCCGAGCGCCATCGCGGTGCGCAGATCGCTCCGCGGACGCCATTCGAGCCCGCTGATGACGGTCTGACGGCGCGTGAAGACCGATCGGGTCATGACCCGGACGGTCGGCGAGACGTCGTGGTCCAGGAAGAGGATGCCCGCGCCCCGTACGCTCCGCGCGCCGAGGAAGAACGGCGAGCCGTACATGGTCGCGGTCGTGCCGCCGATGGCGCGAAGGCGCGTGTCGCCGACCTCCCGCTCGTAGCCGATGCCGCGGCCGAAGAACGCGTGCGGCGCCTGGAACACGTCGGTCGGAAGCCCGAACGGTACGGCCTGGTCTCCGACGGAGAGCAGTCCGCCGCGGTACTCCTTGCGCAGCAGTCCGCCGACGTGGAACGTCTCGAGGTCCCCCAGCCCGATCAACCCGTCGAACCCCTCGCCGCGGACACGCACCGATCCCCCGGTCGAGTGGTAGAGGCTCGAGGTTCCTCCCTGCACTTGGATCACCTGCGCGCGCGCGCCGCGGGGCGCGGCGCCGGGAATCAGGACGAGGAGCGCGGCGAACACGACGATGCCCCGGGAACGCCTGGCGGCTCCCTCGGGGCGTTTCGTCGGACGCATGGTCTTCATCGGCCTCCTCGGCGCTTGGCTACCCCGCGCGCAGCGAATCCTCGATCGAGAATCGGTGGAACTGAATCTTCAGCCGCGACGGCGCCTCCGCGGCGTCCCACGGAATGAGGACCCGACGCGTGGCGCGCGGCAGGAGGGGGAAGCTCCCGTGCCGGCGCTTGTCCTTGGGGGCGATCGCTTCCGCCCCTTCCACGCGCCCGAGGCGCGGGCTGATGTTCCGCAGCACGACCTCGACACGGTGCTCCGTCGAATCGTAGACCGCCGCCTCGACCTGCACGTCGTCGCGACCCAGGGACTGCTTCGGAAGCATGTAGACCGTGTGCGGCAGCTCGATCTGTACCTCGACGCCCTGCCGGCGCGGCATCCCCGCGAACGTGGCGTAGAGCGTGAACCAGGCCGGAATCGACTCCGCCGTCGCTTCGAAGAAGATCACGCGCGACTGCTGCGCCGGAATCCGGAAGCTCATCTCGGAGAGCTTCACGCGGATGGATGGATCGAGCGGCCGGAACACGGGATCGCCGTCCGCGGTGACGTCGAAGCTCTTCGCTTCCAGAATGACGTTCACGGGCAGGAGTTGGTCGTTCGCCAGCTCGAACTTCCCATGCACCTTCTTCCCCTGATATTCCACGACGACGGGGCGGACCGTCTGCGCGGCGCTCGGGGGCGCGGCCACGAACGGCGCGACGGCGGCCGTGGCGACGAGGATGAAACGAAGAGCGATCGTGGAGCGCGACGTCATCGTGCGTTGGCCTCCCCTGCGCCTAGAGCGCGCGTGCCTGAATCCGGAGGGTTCCGTTGTAGGTGCCCTGTGGAACCGGCGGACTCGTGGTCAGGTTGATTCGAAGGTCGAGATTGTCGCTTCGGACCTTGGACTTGTTGAGGCCCGTGATGGTCTCCGAGAAGAGCAGAAGGCTCCCCCCGGCGGGACCGACGGGGTTCGTCTGCGTAAACGGGGCGTAGGCCACCGGGACGCCGGTCAGCATCCGGCCCTCGACGTAGCTCGAGGGAATGGTGAAGCCGGTGCCCGAAAGCGCCGCGGCGGGCGCGCTGAAATAGCCATAGAGACTGATGGCGCCCGTCTTGCCGGGGTTGACGCTCCAGGATGTCTGCACGACGGCGGAGACGCTGCCGTTGGCGATCCCGCCCTGTACCAGGGCGAAGTTGATGCTCGATCCGCTGGGAATGCTGATCGACAGCGACGAGGGCGTGGTGGCGTTCAACGTGACGCCGGTGAGGCCCGAGAGCAGCTGCCCCCGCCCCGGCGCGGGCAGGAGTAGCAGGACGAGGACGCCCAGCCCGAAGCCGAGCGCCCTCGTCATCCCTATGGTACGGCGGGTCCCTTCCATGGGATCCGGTCTCCTATGTCGGTTACAGCGCGCGCGCCTGGATCCGAAGGACGCCCGTGTACGTGCTGGCGGGTACCGTCGGGCTGGCGGTCAGGTTGATCTGCAGATCCAGATTGTCGCTACGGGTGCTGATCTTGTTCACGCCCGTGACGGCTTCGGAGAAGAGGAGAAGACTGGCGTTCGCCGGTCCCACCGCGTTCGTCTGCGTGAACGCCGTGTACGTCGCGGGCGTGCCGGTCGTCATCCGTCCCTCGACGTACGTCGAGGCGATGTCGTAGACGCCGTCGGTCAAAGCCGCCGTGGCGTCGTCGAAGTAGCCGAACAGCGAAACCGTGCCCGTGAGACCCGGGTTCAGGTTCCACGCGGTCGTGATCGCCGAGGAAACGTCCCCCGCGGCCGCGGCGCCCTGGGCGAGGGCGAAATTCACCGTCGTTCCGCTGGTGACGGCGACGGTCAGCGTCTGGGCCATCAAGGCGTTCAGGTTGATGTTCCCGACGTTCGACAGCGTCTGGGCCTGGGCCGAGGTCGCCGACACGGCGAGAACCGCCAGCGCGACGGCCGTCCGGCGAACGGCCTTCCGAATGCTCATAGGACTAGCACCTCCCGTAGTACGCCGGACCGGATAGGGGCGGATTCCGTTCCCGGCGGAACCATTCTCCGATTGGCCCCCGACACCTCGACTCATCGGCCGGACCGGCCGCGTTCCTTACCGCTTTCACGGGACGGCCGGGGCGCCAAAACGCAAGAAGGGGCGACGTCCGAAGACGCCGCCCCCCAAGCGATTCGCGGGAATTACATGTTGAAGCCGATGCCCGCGCGGAAGTTCACGTAGTTCGTGCTCTCACCCTCGGTCGAGACCGTGTGGTAGTTCAGGCCCACGTTCATCTTCGTGGTCGGGGCGACCGGGAAGTTCACGCCCGCGCCGAAGTTGAAGCCGATCTTGGACTGGCTGTCGTCGACGTTGCCGATGACGGAGTCTTCGACCTTGCCGGAGACGTTGTACCAGCCCGCGCCACCCTGCGCGTAGAAGCTGGTGCCGACGCCCGGGCCGAACGTGTAGCGGACGGCCGGGTTGACGCGGAACACGCTGCCCGAGACCTTCGTCGTCGAGCTGCTGAGCGCATCGGTGTACTCGGCGGAACCGAGATTGTCGTACGACACCTCGGCGCCCCACGAGACGCTCGGCGAGACACCCTTCCAGTACGACGCGCCGAAGCCGACTCCGCCGCCCATGGCGTCGTTGTTCGGCGTGACCTCGGTGGACGACTTGGCGTAGCCAAGGTTCAGCTCGAGCGACCCGACCGGACCGGCCGACACCGCCGGCGCGAACGCGAAGGCCGCTACGAACAGCGACACCAGAACCAGCGTGGAGATGCGCTTCATTGTGTTTCCCCCTTGTGTTGATGGAACCACCACCCCACCGACCACCACCCATGGCCCTTCGTCGCCGACCCTCGGCGCGGGGGCCTCTCTGCCACTCGCGGGAAGTCATCGGCATGTGAACGGAAGAACTTGATCGGGAGGATCGCGGCGCTCCGCGCGGCAGCTAACACGTTTGGCGCCAATGCGGTACGGCCGGACCGTCGGCGTCAGGCCTCGGGGATTTCCACCTCGGACCGCGGAACGCGGCCCTCGTGCACCCTTCGAAAGAAGAGCCAATAGAGGACGGAGGCCGCGACGTAGAGCGCGGCGGCCAGATAGAGCGGGGGCGCGTAGCCGACGCGCTCGATCATGGCGCCGCCGATGTCCGCGCTAATGCTCCAGGACAGGAACCAGGAAAGGGAGAGCAGGCTGTTCGTGATCGCGTGATCCCGCTCCGGGACCACCTCCATCGCGAAGTGGGACGCCAGGGGCTGGTTCATGTTCATCAGCGCCGAGCGGAGGAAGAAGGCGCCGACGACGGCCGGATACCAATGCGACATCGCCAGCACCACCATGAACGGAACCGAGGCGAGCTGGGTGAGCACCACCCCGCGGACGAGCCCGATGCGGTGGGTGATCGTCGGCCCGAAGACGTTGCTGAGGACCATGAACGCCTGCATCGTCGCGAAGAGGATGCCGATCGCCGCCTCGTCCAACCCGAAGCGGTCCCGGAAGTAGAGGTTCAGGAACGGAATGATCAACCCCGCGCCGAGCCCGATCAGCAAGGAGGGAATGATCAGCCGCAGGTGCAGCGCCCAGTCGACGGCGGCGAGTTCCCGCATGGCGGTCAGCGCCCGGTCGCGCACCCGGCGACCGGCGCGATCGTCGGGTTCCTCCGAAACCGGCGGCCGCGCGGTCATGCCGGAAAAGGGGACCGTCGAGAGAAGGTAGAGGCCGCACGCCGCGAAGAGCGAAAAGCGGAGCGCGAGCTGGTTCGAGTCCGTGACCAGACGAAAGAGGTGCGGCAGGAAACCGCCGAGCGTGGACCCCACGATCGCCGAGAGAAAGAGAATCGTGTAGGAGGCGCTGAAGAGAAACGGCCTGGACGCGGGCGCCGCCTCGCGCATGATGACCGGCGCGATGGAGAGCCGGAAGACGGTCAGGACGGTCCCGGCGAAGAACGCGACGGTGAGCAGGAGATCGGGCGCCGTCAGCGTCGATTGCAGCAGGAAGGCCAGGGCGGTCAGCACGCCCGAGACAAGGAGCACCGACCGGGCGGCGACGCGACGCAGCACGAGGGCGACCGGAATCGCGGCCATCGCGGCGCCGAGCGACATCTTCGAGAGCACCTGGCCGATCGTGGAATCGGAAACGCCCAGCTCGCGGAGGTAGAGATTGAAGAGGAGCGAGAAGACGGACTGCCCCAGCCCGATCAGGAAGATGCCCGCCAGGTAGCGGCGCGGATTCGGGCCGGAGTCCCGAACCTGGCGCAGGTACTCCGCGAAGATCGACCCGACGACGCGGACCATTCGGTTGGGGCGCCTCTAGAACCGGCCCCGCGCGCGCTCCCGGGCGGGGAGAATTTCGAGGCACGTCGTCCACCAGCCGCCGCGGATGGTCTCCACGAACGGCGCCGGCAGCCGCTCCGCCTCCATCTCGGCGGCCATCGCTTCGTGATCGTAGTCGACGGGGATGAACGCGGCCTCCTCCGATCCTGGCGCCAGCCACGCGTACCAGACGTTGGGGCGACCATCGTTCGCGGGGCGGCCGATCGATCCGACGTTGATCACGCGGACGCCGCCGGGAAGAAGTCGCTGCCAGTGGAGCCCGGTGTGCGTGCAGACGATCGTATCGGCCTCGGCGTCGCGCGCGAGACGAAGCAGGAAGGCGTCGGAGCACGCCGACTCCCACAGGAATTCGTTGGTCCGGCGGGGAGATCCGTGGCACAGGAGGTAGCGGCGTCCGCCCCGCTCGAACCGCACGCCGTCGGGCAGCGTGCCCAACCAGGCCCGCTGTTCGTCGGTGGTGTGCCGATCGGTGTACGCGTACGACAGGCGCGCATAGTGGTTGTCGTCGGGATGCGTGTACCCGCAGCCGCAGTCGTGGAGGCGCTCCGCCAGCGATCGATCGTAGTTCCCCGCGATCGTCGTGACGTCGCGCGCGGCGAGCAGGGGGTAGATCGCTCCCGGATTCGGGCCGAAGCCGCCCAGGTCGCCCAAGCAGAAGATGCGGGCGGCCCCGCGCCGGCGCGCGTCCTCCAGGCCGGCGCGGAGGGCGCGGTGATTGCTGTACGGCCCTCCGAGAAGGGCGATGCCCCCCTCGAGTTCGTCGCCCTGAAGCGTCGCGATGCGGGTCACGGGAGGCTCAATTGCGGCACGTGGCGCCCGTCGCCCAGCAGGTGTGGCAGGCGCCGTGGGCGAGCGGGAAGGGACGGAGCGACGCGCCCAGCGTCTCCGCCATGCGCGCCGACGGGACGTTGATGAGGATCGGGCAGACATACACGCCGCGGCTCGTCACCATGCGGCTCGTGGAGCACTGCAGAAGCCAGGGATCGTAGCCGTCCATGTGCGCGGGCGTCAGCAGCTCCTCCGGAGCGTATCCGCGCGTTCGCGACGCCTCGCGTCCGATCTTGAAGAGAGGGAGTATCTTCACGCGGGGACGCTCGATTCCCCTCGCGCGGAGCAGCGCGTGGAACCCCTCGCGCAACCGGCGATCGTCGGCGTCGTCCCACGTCTGCGTGACGGTGATGATCGGGAGAAATCCCCCGTCGCTCAGGTGCTGCGCGCCCCGCAACGTGTCGTCGAACGTTCCGGGGCCCCGAATGGGATCGTTTTGCTCGGGCGTGATGCCGTCCAGGCTCACGCGCATCTCCAAGGAGTACCGGCTCGCGTCACGGAGCGCGGCGAGCTCGCGCACCAGGGCCGGGGTGAGGAGCGTGGCGTTCGTGAGGACGCTCGTCGGAGCGATCCGAAGCGCGTCATCCAAGATCCCCACGAGATCGCGGTGCAGGAAGGGCTCCCCTCCCGTGAAGTAGACGTCGCGCACACCCAGGGACTCCGCCTCGCGTAGGTGGCCGCGCACCGATTCCCGATCCATGTAGTCGTGGGCGCGGTTCGTCGGTCCGCACGCGATGAAACAGTGGCGGCAGCGCAAATTGCAGAGCGTCCCGGCCACCTGGAACCAGACGGTGTCGAGTGCGAGCGCCGGGACGGCGGGTGCTTGGGCCAGCGGAATCGATGAACGCACGTCGGTACTCCTGGGTTGATCGCCAACGGTATCACGGAGCGCGGTCGCGATGCCACCGGGCCGGAGGCCGGCGCCCCTGTGCTATCCTCCCGTTTTTCCCCATCCCCCGTGCGGAGGCAGCGCGACCGTGATTTGGGACGTCCTCATCATCGGTGCAGGACCCGCCGGACTCTCCGCGGCGCTCTTCACGCGGATGCGCCGGATGTCGACGCTGCTCCTGGACACCGCCGTGGCCGGCGGCCAGCTGGCCTCGCTGTACCCGAAGAAACCGGTCCACGACTTCCCTTCCTACACCTACGTGATGGGCGACGCGCTGGGACGCAACTTCGTGGAGCAGGCGCGCCACATGGGCTCCGAGATTCGTGAGGGCGAGCACGTCACGATGCTCGCCCGCGACGAGGCCACGAACACGATTCGCGTGACGTCCACCAAGGGCGCCTACGAGGCGCGGTCGGTGATCGTCGCGACCGGCGGCGGGGCGTTCGAACCGCGAAAGATCAAGAAGCCGGGCGAGGCGGAATTCGCCGGGAGGGGCGTGACGTACGGCATGCCGGACGCCGAAACGTGCCGTGGCAAGCGCGTCCTGGTCATCGGTGGGGGCGACAGCGCCCTGGAGGCGGCGTTGTCGCTGAAAGAGGTCGCGGACGTCACGCTGATCCACATGCTCGACAAGTGGCAGGGGATGGACGCCTACGTCGAGGACATCCAGGCCTCGCCCCGAATCCGCTGGATGCTCCAGACCGAGACGGTCGAGATCCGCGGCGGAGGCGGGAACGGCGGCGAAGACGCGGTTCGCTCCGTCGTGGTCCGGAACAAGAAGACGGAAGCCACCGAGGAACTGCCGATCGACGTCGTCGCGATCAACGTCGGCTATCTGATGGATGCCAAGATCGTCCGGCAGTGGGGGCTGGAGCTCGAGGGGAACCAGATCCGGTCCGACAACGTCATGAAGACGAACATTCCCGGTGTCTTCGCCTGTGGCGACATCGCGACCTACCCCGGGAAGTACAAGCTCTTGATCACCGCCTGCAGCGAGGGCGCCGCGGCCGGCAACAGCGCCTACATCTACGTGCGCCAGCCGAAGAAGTTCACGGTGGGGGAACTCTACGCCGCCCCGAAGGACAAGGGCGACACCCAGCCGACGGGTCCCGCCTAGGGATCACCGCCGGGGCGCCGTTACGTCCCGGCGATCGTCAGTTCGCGGAAGCGGATGCTGGGGGCGCACACCGTGTCGCGGTATTCCAGATCCCGGCCCACCGCATCGATTCCGAGAAGCATCTCCGTCAGGTTGCCGGCGATGGTCACGCCCTCGACGGCGGCGCCGAGAGTCCCCTTCTCGATCCAGCGGCCGACGACCTGCTGCGAGTAGCCTCCCGCCACGGTGTCGATTCCAAAGCCCGCGATGCCCGTCACCAGAAGACCGCGCGCCGTCGTGGAAATCATCTTGTCCAGGGTCGAGGATCCCGGTTCGATGTAGAGGTTGGTCGGCCCTGCCTCCGGCAGCGATCGATAGGTCCGGAACGCGTTTCCGGTGAGGCGGGTGTTCATCCGGCGCGCCGTCGTGGCGGTCTGGAGGAATTTGACCAGCCTTCCGCGGTCGACCAGAATGCTCCGCCGCTGCTGGACCCCTTCCCCGTCGAAGGGCCGCGTGCCCAAGCCCCGCCGGAGGAGCCCGTCGTCGACGATGGTCAGGAGCCGCGACGCGATCGGCTGGTTCACCTTGTCGGCGATGAACGACCGCTGTTCGAGGACGTTGGCCGCGCTCAACGCCGGCACCAGCCCCGCCAGGAATCGCCCCGCCGCCTCGGCCTCGAAGAGGACCGGAGCGGTGGTCGTCGGAATGGGCGCCCCCCCGAGTCCGGCCACGGCGCGCTCGGCCGCCTTCCGCCCGATCCGCTCGGGCGTGTTCAGGTCGAGCAGGCTGCGGCGCCGGTCCTCGAACGATCCCTCGCGCTTCGTTGTTCCGTCGGTGGCGATCGCCGACACGCCGCCCCAGCAGGTGGTCGTGCGAAACGATTGATACGGGATGAAGGAGTTCGTGAAGTGCACTTCCCCGACCGCGGCCCCGGCGTGGGCGAGGCGCGTCGATTGAACGCGCTTGTCGGTGGCGAACGCATGATCCTCGGACTTCCGCGCCAGCGCGATCAGGTCCGCCGTCCGCAGACCGGCCACGGCCTCGTCGTAGATCTCGAGGTCGGAGATCGGGGCCGGCTGCTCGTCGGGCAGCCGATTTTCGTCCCGCGGCGCGTTCTCGCCGGCCAGGATGATCGTGCGGCGCACCAGTTCATCGAGCACGGTCGGACGCATGTCCGTGGTGAACGAAAATCCCACCTTCGAGTCGACGAAGACGCGAACCCCGACACCCTGCATCGCGCTCTGGGTCAGATACTCCACCTCGCCCTGGCGAACGCGCGCTTCGGTGATGTTCGCGATCTCCATGTACGCTTCGGCTTCCGCGGCGCCGGAGCGCTGCGCCAGGTTCCGGACGCGCTCCAGGATCTCCTGTGGCGAGAGGGTCGCCATCGTCAGGTCTCGGTTCCGCCGACGGTGATGGAGGCGAACCGAACGGTCGGCTGTCCGACGCCCACGGGCACGCGCTGCCCGTCCTTCCCGCACGTGCCGCGCGCGTGTTCCACGTAGAGATCGCTGCCGACGCCTTCGAGGCCCCGCAGCGTCTCGAGCGAATTCCCGATCAGGACGGCGCCGCGGGCGGGCCGCGTGATCGCGCCGTTCTCGATCCAATACCCTTCGCGCACCGCGAAATTGAAATTGCCGCTGGTCGTGTCCACCGAGCCGCCGCCCAGCATCGCGGCGTAGAAGCCCTTGGTGATGCCGGACAAAAGGGACTCCGGGTCGCTGGTGCCGCGATCGATGTACGTGTTGCTCATGCGGGGGAGCGGCCGGGATCGATACGACTCGCGCCGACCGTTTCCCGTCGGCGCGCCGCCCAGCATCGAGGCGCTCTGCCGGTCCAGCAGGTAGGACTGGAGAACGCCCCGGTCCACGAGAACGGTCTTTCGGCTCGGCGTCCCCTCGTCGTCCACCGCGTAGGAGCCCCGACCGTGCGGGATCCGCGCGTCGTCGACGACCCGCAGCAGCGGCGAGCCGATCGCCGCGCCCTTCTTCCCCGTGAGCAGCGAGGTTTGGCGGCGGATGCCATCCCCTTCGACCGCGTGCCCCAGCGACTCGTGGATCAGCACGCCGCCCCAGCCCGGGCCGATGACCACCGGCATGGTGCCGGCGGGGGCCGGGCCCGCCTGAAGGAGTATCAGCGCCTGCTCGGCCGCTTCGCGCGCGACCGTGGCGGGCGTTCGCTGCCGCAGATAGGCCTCGTCCACGCGGCCGCCGACGGCGCCGAAGCCGCTGCGTCGCATGGTCCCATCCACGGCGATCGGCACGCATCGGATCGCGAGGAGGTACTGGCGGTCGACGGATAGCGTCCCCTCGGACGTCGCCACCAGGACGTCGCGCACCTCGTCCGAGTATTCGACGCGGACGGAGGCGATCCTCGGATCGACGGCCCGCGCCGCGGCGTCCATGCTGCGCACCAGGGCGAACTTCGCGGGCTCCGCCATCAGCGGAACCGGGGACGTCAGGGTGAACGGAGCGGAGAGGGCGCGCTTGGTGACGTCGATCGGGGTGACGGGGCTCTGGTTCTCCACGACGGTCGAGGCGACGCGCGCCGCGTCGAGGAGCGAGGCGAAGGCGATCTCATCGGAGAACGCGTAGCCGGTTTGATGGCGGTGCAGGACGCGCACCCCCGCGCCGCGCGGGTATCCGTAGGTGACCGATTCCAGCTTGCCGTCGTCGAGAACGATGCGCGTCGTGAACCGCTGCTCGGCGAATAGGTCGGCGAAGGTGCCCCCGCGCGCGAGCGCCTCGGCGAGAATTCGGTTGCAGGTTTCCAGGTTGAGGATGTCTTCCAGTTCCTGCCCGATGCCCATGATGGCCGCGTCGGCGTCGCCCGAGCCCGGAATCCAGGGCACACCCGGGGCCCCCGCCAGGATCGCGGCGGAGACGAGCGCGCCGCGGCGAAGAAAAACGCGCCGGGAAATCGGTTCATCGAGGGGCATCCTCGGAATCGTGTCAAAATCGGCGGCGGGTTGCAAGGGTGCCGCTCGCGTTGGTAGCATCCCGCCATGGAACGGCTCCGCAACAAGATCTTCTCCGCCGAGGAGGCGAACAGCCTGCTTCCCTTCTTGGAGCTGGCGCTCGAGTCCCTCGCGGGCATCGCGCGGGAGGCCGCGGGGCTGCGCCGCGACCTCGACGTGCTCGCCGCGATCGCCGGCAGCGGGGCCAGCGAGGAGAACCCGGACATGCGCCTTCTGCGTGAGAAGGAGGCGGCGCTGCAAGGGCTCCTCGAGCGCTTCCGGTCCGAGCTCGAGGAAGTGTCCGCGCACGGGTGCATCGTGCGGGACCTCGAGTTGGGCCTCGTCGACTTCTACACCATGTCCCAGGGCCGGGTGGTCTGCCTCTGCTGGCGGCGCGGGGAATCGCGAATCGAGCACTGGCACCATCTGAACGAGGGCTTCTCCGGCCGTCGCCCCCTCTCCGAGCTGATCTGACGCGCGGCGGGCGCGGCGGTCCACGACCGATGGACAAACGCGACGTCTCCCGCCTCCTCTCCGAAATCGCCGTCCTCCTCGAATTGCGGGGCGACAACGCCTTCCGCGTCCGCGCCTACGAGAATGCCGCGCGGGTGATCGATGCGCTGGCCGAGGACCTGGGGGTGCGCGTCGAGGCCGGCACGCTGACCGAGCTGAAGGGGATCGGAGAAGCGATCGCCGGGAACATCTCGGAATATTGGCGAACGGGCGCGATGACATTCTACGAAGGGCTGGTGGACGCCACGCCCCCGGGTTATCTCGAGATGATCCGCATCCCCGGACTGGGCGCGAAGAAAGTGCGCGCGCTGGGCGAGGCGCTCGGCATCACCTCGGTCGCGGCCCTGAAGCGCGCGGCGGAGAAGGGCGAGATCCGCGATCTAAAGGGGTTCGGCGCCCAGTCCGAGAAGAAGATCCTCAAGGGCATCGCGCTCCTCGAATCGGGCGCGGGCCGGTTCTTGGCGGGCGCGATCCGGCCCATCGCCGAGAACCTGCTGGACTCGCTGCGCGCCCGCGACGACGTCGAGGCCGCCGAGATCGGGGGCAGCCTTCGCCGCTGGGCCGAGACGGTGAAGGACGTCGACCTCCTGGTCGCCACGCGGAAGCCGGCCGCCGTCACGAAGGCGTTTCTGGCCCTGGCGCCGGAGGCGACGGTCATCGCGAGCGGCGAGACGAAGACGTCGGTGCGCCTCGCCTCCGGGCTCGCCATCGACCTGCGGCTGGTCGCGCCGTCCGAATTTCCCTTCGCGCTCCACTACTTCACGGGAAGCGTCGCGCACAACATCCGGATCCGCGCCCGCGCGCAGGACCGCGGCATGAGCTTGAACGAGTACGCCCTGAGCGGCAAACGACACGCCGCGGTGAAGACCGAAACGGATCTATTCCGCGTCCTGGGCCTCCCCTACATCGAGCCCGAACTGCGCGAGGACCGGGGCGAAATCGAGGCCGCCGAAGGCGAGGCGTTGCCACGACTCGTCCGCGAGCAGGACATGCGCGGCATCCTTCACTGCCATACGACGGCGAGCGACGGGAAGTCGACCCTGGAGGAAATGGGCGCGGCGGCGGCCGCCCGGGGCGCCGAGTACCTCGGCATCGCGGATCACTCCGCGTCGGCGCGCTACGCGAACGGCCTGTCCGAGGCCGAACTGAAGCGCCAGGAGAAGGCGATCGACGCGTGGAACGCCTCGTCCGCGACGCTGCGCATCCTGAAAGGCTCGGAGGTGGACATCCTCCCCGACGGGACGCTCGATTACCCCGATTCGGTCTTGGAGCGGCTCGACTTCGTGGTCGCCTCGATCCACACGAGCTTCGCCATGAGCGACGACGCCATGACGGCGCGCATTATCCGCGCGCTCCGCAACAAGTACGTGTCGATCCTGGCCCATCCCACGGGGCGACTCCTCCTGCAGCGCGAGGCATATCGCCTGCACTTGGACGAGGTGCTCCGCGTGGCCGGCGAGGAGGGGGTCGTGGTGGAGATCAACGCGAATCCCCATCGGCTCGACCTCGACTGGCGCGAAGCGATGGCGGCGCGCGCCCGGGGCGTACGCTTCGCGGTGAACCCGGACGCCCACCACGTCAGCGGCTACGACGACATCCGGTACGGGATCGGGGTCGCACGAAAGGCCTGGCTCACCCCGAAGGACGTCATCAACACGCTCCCCGTCGAGAAGGCGCTGGCGGTGATGCGGGAGCGTCGTTGACCCGCCGCGCCGGGAAGCGGCCGGCCGCGCGCAAACCCGCGCCGCGCGCGACCCGGAAGAAGGCGTCGCCCTCCATCCGCTACTACCCCAACGATCCGGACGCCTCGGTCGGGCTGATCGACGTGCCCCCGCCGACGACGATGCCCGGGGAGCCCCCCTACGTCATCGAGGGGCGGCGCTATGCGCCCGCCGCGTACGCGCCGGGCACGCTGGCGTTTCAGCAGTGGCAGGGCGAGGCGTCGCTTTCGCGGACGATTCGCGTCTGGGAGCAGCTGTTCGATCGCGGCTTCACGGCGTGGCATTCCGGGGCGCCGCTTCGCGTCCGGCTTCGGGCGGGCCAGGACCTGAACGCGTTCTACGATCGTAAGAGCCTTCAATTCTTCTACGACACGGACCGGCTCACGGGCCGGGCGGTCTACGCGGCGGAGAGCCTGGACATCGTGGCGCACGAAGCCGGGCATGCCATCCTGGACGTCTACCAACCCGGCTACTGGTCGCTACCGGATCCGGAGACGGCCGCCTTCCACGAGGCGTTCGCCGACTGCTCCTCCCTGCTGGTCACGCTCGACGAACCCGCGGTTCGCAGCGCGTTCCTGGCCGAGGCCGGACGGGCCCTTCGATCGAGCAACCTGGTGTCGCGACTGGCGGAGGCGCTGGGCCGCGCCATCTACGACAACTACGGGCCCGGTTCGGTGGCCGATCCGACGCGCCTGCGCGACGCGAACAACCGCTTCCGCTACGACGATCCGCTTGGGCTGCCGCCTCGCGGCGAGGACAGCACGCTGACGTCCGAACCCCACTCGCTGTCGCGCGTGTTCAGCGGCGCGTTCTACGACCTTCTCGTCGGACTGCTCGCCGACCGCCTGCGCCGGGAGGGCGGCCCCGAAACCGTGGCCTGGGCGCGGCGGCGGGCCGGACGCCTTCTCGCCCGCGCGGTGGAGACGCT
>QJVW01000091.1 GCA_003235575.1 Candidatus Eiseniibacteriota bacterium
ACCGCCCGACCCATCCGCCAGGAGGTGAAATCGGCCGGGGCCCTGATGCAGTCGGCCGACGCGCTCATGTACCAGAAGGGAGAGATGGTCCTCGGAATGATCGAGCAATGGCTCGGTCCCGACGTGTTCCGCCGCGGGATCATCGCCTACCTGAAGAAGCACGAGTGGGGCAGCGCGGTGGAGGACGATCTGTGGAGCGCGCTCGCCGAGGTGTCCGGCCGCGACGTCGGCGCCGTCGGCGCCACGTTCTTCACGCAGCCGGGAATCCCTCTCGTGCGGGTGGAGCGCCTGGAGGGGTCGCGCGTGCGCGTGCGCCAATCGCGCTTCCTGACGTATGGGCTTCGTGACTCCGTGGCGCGTCGGTGGAGGATCCCGATCAGCTTCAAGTACCCCACGGCGCGCGGCGTGATAACGCATACGGCGCTGCTGACGGCCGAGGAGGAGGTCCTGTCGCTTCCCGGCCTGGAAGCGCGCGATGTCTGGATCCATCCGAACGCCGAGGAGACCGGCTACTACCGGTGGACGCTGCCCTCGGAATCGATGGCGCGGCTGGCGAACCATTCAGTGGACGTGCTGACACCCCGCGAGCGGTTCGGATTTCTCCTGAACGCGAACGCGCTCCTGACGGGGGGCGATCTGTCGGGAGTCGACTATCTGCGCCTTCTGGAGGCGTCCGGCCACGATCCCCATCCCGCCGTCCTGCGGGCGGTGGCCGACGGCGTGGCGACCGCCTACGGATACTTCGTGACGGGGGATATCAAGGAATCGTTCGCGGCGTTCGTGCGAAGGACGCTCGAGCCCGCGCTGGACCGGATTGGACTGGAGCCCGTGTCCGATGAGTCCGCTTCCACATCCAGCCTTCGCCCCTCCCTGTTCGGCGCGCTGGCGGAGTGGGGCGATCGGACGGATCTTCGCGCGTTCGCGCGCCAGGCGACCAAGGACTATCTGCATGGCGGCACGGTCGATCCGTCGATGATTGGTGAGGTGCTTCGGGTTGCCGCCCTGGACGGCGACGCGGCGCTTTTCGACGCGCTTCAGGAGCGCTTCGAGAAGGGAGGGGTGCCGTCCGAGCGCGGCCGCATCCTCGCCGCGCTGGGCTCGTTTCAGTCTCCGGATCTGCGCGCGCGCGCCCTGGCCTACAACCTCAGCGGTCCCCTGAAGCCGCAAGAGCACTACGCCATTCCTCGCGCGATGGGCCGCGTCCCGGAATACGAGGATGAGATCTGGGCGTACGCACAAGACAACTATGCCAAGATCACGGGAATGCTGCCGCCGTTCTACTTGATCTATTACCCATGGATGGCCGCCGGATGCTCGGCGGCGCGTCTCGAGGAGGCACGCGCGTTCTTCGCGGACGAAGCGCACAGCCCCCCCGGCACGGAGACCGAGCTGAAGAAAGTGGACGCCGCGGTAACCCAGTGCATCGGACTTCGGGAACGGGAGGGGGCCGCCGTGGGGGACTACCTTCGGGCGCGGATCACGGCGCCGTAACGCCGCCCCCGCTACGGACCCGCTTTCGGGGAGAAAAAAGGGCCGGGATCGCTCCCGGCCCTGTCGTGCGTATGGTTGCGGGGAGAGGATTTGAACCTCTGACCTTCGGGTTATGAGCCCGACGAGCTACCAGGCTGCTCCACCCCGCAACGAAATAGTGCCGCAGGCCCGCCATCCTGTAAAGTCCTTTTCCGATCGCCGTAACGGCGCATCGAAAGAGGAGAAGCGCGGCTCCAGCCGCGTCATGCAACCCCCAACCGAAAGCCGCGCGTGATGATTGGACGTACGCTGTCGCGATATCGGGTGCTGGAACGCCTCGGCGGTGGCGGGATGGGCGAAGTCTACCGGGCCCGCGACGAACGGCTTGGGCGCGATGTCGCCCTGAAGATCCTGACCGCGGGCAGCGGCACCGACGAGGATCGCGAGCGCATTCGCCGCGAGGCGCAAACGCTATCCCGCCTGAGCCACCCCGGCATCAGCACCGTCTTCGACGTCGAGTCGGTCGACGGACTGGAGTTCCTGGTGCTGGAGCTGGTTCAGGGACAGACGCTGCTCGATCGGCTGCGGCACGGGCCGGTGCCGGAACCGTTGGCAAGGGAATGGGGGGCGCAGATCGCCGAAGCCCTCGGCGCGGCGCACGAGCGCGGGATCATCCATCGCGATTTGAAGCCCGCCAATGTCATGGTGTCGCCGGAGGGACGGATCAAGCTCCTCGATTTCGGCCTCGCCCTCCGGTGCCCCAGCGAGGTCGAAGCTTGCGACGCGACCGGCGATGCCGAGTCGAATCTCGTCATCGGCACGCTGGCGTACATGTCGCCGGAGCAGATGCTGGGGCGGCCCCTCGACGCGCGAAGCGATCTCTACTCCCTGGGCGTCCTCCTGTTCGAACTGACGACGGGCCGGCGTCCCTTCGACGACTCGCCGGCGACCGCGCTCATCAACCAGGTGCTGAACGGCGAGACGCCCCGCGTGCGCTCGGTCAATCCGGACGTGTCGGAGGCGTTCGACGACCAGATTCGCCGCCTGTTGGAACGCGATCCAGGCCGTCGCCCCGAGAACGCCGAGGACGTTCGGCGCGAACTTCTTCGCCTGGGGACCTCGCCCGCCGGCGGAACGGCTGCCGCGGCGCCGGCGCCACGCGTCGCGGAGCGAGGAGGCGCCGTCGTGGCGTCGATCGCCGTGCTCCCGCTCTCCAATCTCACGAACGATCCCGGGCAGGAGTACTTCGCCGACGGCGTGACCGAGGCGATCATCGCGCGCCTCGCCCAGATCCGATCCCTGCGCATCGTGTCCCGGACGTCCATCATGGGCTACAAGGGTATCCGGCGGCCGCTGGCATCCATCGCCCAGGAGCTGGGCGTGGACGCCGTCGTCGAAGGCGCCGTTTCGCGATTCGGCAACCGCGTGCGGATCACCGTCCAGTTGGTCGACGCGCGCGAGGACCGAAATCTCTGGGCCCAGTCGTTCGAGCGAGACGTCGCCGAGGTGCTGGAGCTTCAGGCCGAAGTCGCGCGCGCGATCGCCGAGGAGGTGCGCGCGCAGATCACGCCCCAGGACGCGGAAACGTTGCGCCGCGCGCCGCGCGTCGACGCGGAGGCCTACGAGGAGTACCTGCGCGGGCGGTTCCATTGGAACCGGCGGAACGAGGCCGGGCTTCGCAAGGCGATCGAGCACTTCGGGCGATCCATCGCCCTCGACCCCGACTACGCCTCGGCGTACGCGGGGCTGGCCGACGCCTACGTCACGATGGGCATCTTCAATTTCACCAAGCCCGGCGACGCGTTCGCCCGCGCCCGCGCCGCGGTCGCGCGGGTGCTGCAACTGGGGGAGGCGACGGCCGAGGCGCTCTTGCCGCTGGCGGCGCTCCAATTCAACGCCGACTGGGATTTCGAGGGGGCCCTCGCGACCTACCGCCGCGCGCTCGACCTGGAGCCGAATCTGGCGGACGCGCATCATTGGTACGCCGACGTGCTCTCGGCACTGGGCCGCCACGAGGAGGCGATCGCGGAGTCCCGCATCGCGCAGCGGCTCGATCCGCTTTCGCTGGCCGTCAACACCGACGTCGGGCTCCAGCTCTTCTACGCGCGCCGTTATGACGAGACGATCGCGCAGCAAACCCGAACGCTGGAGCTGGACCCCACGTTCGGGCCGGCGCTCCGAAGTCTGGGCGGCGCCTACGAGGAGAAGCACGAATACGACGAGGCGATTCGGGTCTTCGGACGGGCGCAGGAGCTGGCTACGGAGGATCTATCAGCGCGAGCGCTCCTGGCGCACGCCTACGCGGTCTCGGGGCGGGAGGCGGACGCCCGGGCCCTTCTTGACGAGCTCGCTGCCGCATCCAAGACGCGGTATGTCGCCCGGTACTCGCTCGCGGCGATTCACGTTGGCCTGGGAGACCATCGCGCGGCCCTGACGCTCCTCGAGGAGGCATTCCAAGCGCGCGATCGGGGCATGGTCTGGCTTGGCGTGTCCCCGAGATTCGACCCGCTCCGGGCGGAGCCCTCGTTCCGGGAGTTGCTTGTTCGGCTTCGGCTTGCGCCTTCCGACCCTACCCCGTAACTATAAATGAACAATGCCGTTGAAGGTGCGGTCGTTCGTCCTGGACGTTTGTACAGGCTGTTTTGTATATTCAAATTCAACGTAATAACAAAGGAGGAGCTCTGAGAGATTTGAAGCTGGTGCACGGTATCGAGGAAGCGGGGGCGCTTCTGCATCCGCTGCGGTTGCAGGTGCTGTCGCAGCTGGACATGCCCCGTTCCTGCGCCGAGATCGGCGCGGCGTTGCGGGAGACCCCTCAGAAGATCCACTACCACGTGAAGGTCCTAGAACGCGCCGGCCTTGTGGAGAAGGTGGCGGAGCGGCGTGTCCGGGCGCTGGCCGAGGGGCTCTATCGCGCGACGGCCCGCTCCTACTGGCTCTCCCCGAAGCTCGTGGAGCGAATCGGCGGCCCGCGCCGCGCGCGCGATACGGCCAGCCTGGAGCATCTGCTTGGACTGGCCGAAGAGCTTCCGATTCATCTCGGCGCGCTGGCGCAGCAGGTCGTCGACGGGCGATCGGTGCCGTCGCTTGGAGTGACGGCGGACGTCGACCTGGCGGACCCGGCGCGCCGCGCCGCGTTCCTCCGCGACGTCGAGGAATCGATTCGATCGATCGCCGAGCGGTACGGCCGCACCGGGCCCGCGCCGGGCGGCGCGGCCCGCGAGGGCTATCGGCTCATGCTGGCCTGCTATCCGCATCCCGATGCCCGGCACGCACCACGCCCATCCACACCTGAAGAGGGAGAACCGCGATGAGCCACCTCGTCCACGCGTCGATCGAGATCGACGCCGCGCCCGCCAAGGTATTCCAGGCGCTCACGCGCGCCGAAGACCTTCGTGTCTGGTTCTGCGAACAGGCGGACGTCTCCGCCTCGGAGCGTCGGTACGATTTCTGGGGGAGGCACACGCCGGAGGTCCCCGATCGCGACGCCGGACGGCATGCGCTCGTCGCGATCGAAGCGCCCCGCCGGCTTGTCTACGACTGGCCGCTCCGGGGCGGCGTCTCGCGCGTCTCGATGACGGTCGCCCCCTCGGGCGACGGCGTCGCACTGACGGTGCGGCACGAGCTGCCGCGGGGCCGCGGTCGGTCCGAGGGGGCCCTGACCGATTTCTGGACCGGCTCGCTGGAGCGGCTCAAGGCGTGGGTCGAGAAGGGCGTACGCGGGTACCTGCCCGCCTACGACGTCGCGCCCGATACCAGCATGCGCCTAGCGACCGAGATCGCCGCGCCGCCGGAGGATGTCTACCGCGCGCTCCTGGAGCCGGCGGCGCTGGAACAGTGGATCGCGGCGCCGGGGAAGGCGCGTGTCGAGCCGAGCGTGGGCGGGGCCTACGACATCGGGTGGGGCGAGGAAGGCGGTCCCGTGAAGATCCTCGCGCTGGAACCGAACCGCACGCTCTCCTACTCCTGGCGCTATCCTCCGGAACCCGAAACCGTCGTGACGTGGTCCCTGGAGGGTTCGGGCGGATCGACGCGGCTCACGATCGTCCATTCCGGCTTTTCCGATGCAACACTCCATGGCGCCTACGTCATGGGTTGGGGGTTCTTCCTGGGGCGGATTCGGCTGCTGCTGGAGGCGAAGCAGGGTCGCACGGCGACGGTCGCCGCCGACGACTACGCGGAGGCGGGCGCCTAGGGCAACGAGTCGGCCGGCGTCTCGTCGTAGCGATAGACGATCTCGCCTTCCTTGACCAGGTGAAAGCGTTCCCGCGCCACGCGTTCCTCGACGAGGGGATCCTTCGCCTGTTCCTTGCGCCGTCGCTCCAGGTCGTCGACGCGTTCGGCGAGGGCCTCACGCTTGGCGGTCAGGACTTCGTTCTCCTTGCGGAGCGCCGCGACGCGAAAGAGGCCGGTGTCGCTCAGGAGGAACGAGTAGGCGAGGTAGGCGCTGACCACGCCCAGGCCGATCCACACGTAACGGAGCCGGCGTCGCTCTTCCGGTCTCCGCCGAAGAAACCGAGAGGCCGGAGCTTCGGTCGGGCTCTGGTGTGGCGATCGGAGCATGGTCGGCTTCCTTGCGCCGTTCGCGACGTCAGCGTGCGGCGGCTGTACGTCCGAACGCGGCGGGGCCCGCGTAACGGGCTTCGTCCGCCAGTTGTTCCTCGATGCGGATCAACTGATTGTATTTCGCGATCCGGTCGCTGCGCGACAGGGATCCCGTCTTGATCTGGCCGGCGTTCACGGCGACGGCCAGTTCGGCGATGATGGTGTCCTCGGTCTCGCCGGAACGATGGGAGATCACGGTCGTGTACGCCGCGCGCTTCGCCATCTCGATCGCATCGAGCGTCTCGGTGACCGTGCCGATCTGATTCAGTTTGATCAAAATGGAGTTCGCGATCCCCTTCGCGATCCCCTGACGAAGGATTCCGGGGTTCGTGACGAAGATGTCATCGCCCACGATCTGCGTCGAACCGCCGAGACGCTGCGTCAGAACCGCCCAGCCGTCCCAATCGCCCTCGCTCAACCCGTCCTCGATCGAGATGATCGGGTACTTCTTCACCAACGTCTCGTAGTAGTCGACCATCGCGCTCGAGGAAAGGCCCTTCGCTCCGTCGAGATGGTAGGATCCGTTGTCCCATAGCTCCGATGCCGCGACGTCGAGCGCGAGGGCGATGTCCTTTCCGGGCGTGTAGCCCGCCTTCTCGATCGCCCGAAGCAGGAAGTCGAGCGCCTCCGCATTGTTCGTCAGATTCGGCGCGAAGCCCCCCTCGTCTCCGACCGCGGTGACGAGCCCCTTTTCCCGTAGGAGCTTCTTCAGCGTGTGGAACACCTCGGCCCCGTAACGCAGCGCCTCCGCGAAGGACGGCGCTCCGACCGGAACGAGCATGAATTCCTGAATGTCGAGATTATTGTCCGCGTGGGCGCCGCCGTTCACCACGTTCATCAGCGGCACCGGAAGCAGCTTCGCGTTGGCCCCGCCGAGGTAGCGGTAGAGCGGCAATCCGTGGACGTCGGCGGCGGCGCGGGCGGACGCCATGGAAACGCCGAGCATCGCATTGGCGCCCAGGCGCTGCTTGTTTTCGGTGCCGTCGAGCTCGAGCAGGATCCGATCGAGCGCGGCCTGGTTCGAGGCGTCCTCGCCGACCAGCGCCTCGGCGATGGTTTCATTCACGTTTCGGACCGCTTTGGTGACACCCTTTCCGAGGTATCGCTTGGGGTCCTGGTCGCGCAATTCCAGAGCTTCCCGGGTGCCGGTCGAGGCGCCGGAGGGCACCGCGGCCCTTCCCATGGCCCCGCTCTGGAGGAGCACATCCACCTCCAGGGTCGGCTGCCCCCGGGAGTCGAGAATTTCGCGTGCGTGGATGGAGGAAATCATCGTCATGACGGATGGCACGCTAGGCTCTCAAGTCGTGATCCGTCAAGGGAAAAGCCTTGACGCACCCCCTCCGGGAGCCTAGGTTGCGCGGCCGAGACACGGAACCCCGCCCACGCGCGGCGGGGCCCCCCCCGGAGGCCCTCACCATGGCGAAACTTCGCCACCGACTTGAACGTACAGTGCACGAAGGTTCCGGCGGAGTGCCCCGATAGGTGGGCGGCGACGAGCGGGACCTGGTCCGGCGGTGCCTCGCGATGGACGAGCGGGCCTACCGGGAACTGGTGCGTGCGTATCAAGGCCCCGTGGTGAATCTGGCCTGGCGCATCACCGGGAGCGCGGACGACGCGGCGGAGGTCGCGCAAGAAACCTTCATCCGCGTCCTGCGCTCCCTGAGCACCTACGATCCCGACCGGCCCCTTCGATCGTGGATATTCAAGATCGCGTCCAACTTGTCGTTGGACGTGATCCGGCGCCGCAAACGCCGGCCGGTGTCGTTCGAGGATCTCTCGAGCGAGGATGGGCCGACGTTCGATCCGGCCGATCCGGGGCCGGGGCCCGACGAGGGAATGCGGCTCGAGTGGTCCGACGAGCGGTTCGAGGCCCTGATCGCGGAGTTGCCCGAGTACTACCGGGCCATCGTGCACCTGAGGTACCGGGAGGAAATGCCGTACGACATGATCGCGGAGACGCTCGATATCCCGTTGGGAACCGTGAAGGTGCGCCTTCACCGGGCCCATGAAATGATCCGACGAAAACTCATCGCCAGAGGAACGACATCGTGAAATCGAACCTGACCTGCGACGCCTGCGAACGCGAACTGGTGGCCTACGCCGATGGCGCGCTCCACGCCGCGGTGGCGCGCGTGATGGAACAGCACCTGGACGACTGTGCTCGCTGCCGGGCGTCCTTGGAGTTCCACCGCGCGATTGCCGGACGCCTCGCCACCCTGCCTGGCATTCCGGTGCCGCCGGGGTTGGAGGAGCGCGTGCTGCGCGCGGTGGCGGGACCGCGGCGCGCCGCCCTGCGCTGGAAACGAGCCAGCGCGGCGGCCCTTGCCGCCTCGTTCGCGGCCACGATCGGGGGCATCGCCTTCTGGCCGCGGCTGGCGGCCCTGTGGGGGCTTCCCGATCCGGCCTCGGCGCTCGCGCGCGGCATCGACTCCGGTGTCGAGAGCATGATCGCGATTCCGAAGCGACTCGCCGTCGACGTGGCGTTCTACGAGCCGATCGTACGGCAGGTTTGCCGTTCGTTGGATGCACTCGGTTCGGTACCACACGCCGTGCTTCTCTCGCTCCGTTCGCCGGAAGCGCAGGCAGCCGGCGTCATGCTGTTGAGCTTGGGCGTCGCGCTCTATCTGTTGCTGCGACCGTCCACCAGAAAAGAAGGAGGGATCGGCCATGCGTGCCTGGCGCTTTGATCGTTGGACGCGCATCGCGCGTGACTCGAAGTCGCTTCGCCTAGCGCTTCCATTGTTCGCCATCGCGATGGTGGTCGCGCTGTTCTCGGTCGCCGCGATCGCCCAAACGTCGTCGGGGGATTCGGCGAAGAGTGACGAGAGCGGCATCGTCGTCCGCGTGCGCGAGGATCGCACGCGCGCCGAGGTGATCGACAAGGCGAAGGAGAAGGCGGAGCGGGTGCGCGAGCAGGCGGAGCGGTCCGCGGAGCGCGCGGCCGAAATCGCGGCGCGTGCCGCCCAGGACATGCCCGAGCCGCCCGATCCTCCGGACATCAATTTCTATAGCCACGGCGAAGGGAACGATCTGGTTCGATTCGGCGAGGACATCGTCATTCCCGAGGGCAGGGTGGTCGAGGGTGACGTCGTCGCGATCGGCGGGTCGATCACCGTGCTCGGCCGCGTGCGCGGCGACTGTGTCTCCGTCGGCGGCACGGTCAGCGTCAAGGGCAAGGGCGCGGTCGAAGGCGACGCGGTCAGCCTCGGCGGCGGCGTTTCGTCGAGCGACAGCGCCACCATCGGCGGCAGCGACGTCTCCGTCGGGAGATTCGACTTTGGCCACATGGGCAAGATGTGGCCGGTGATGGGGGCGGCGGGCGTTCTCGGTGGGGGTGTCTGGGTGGTCGAGGCCCTGGTCGGGCTTCTCATCACGCTCTTCCTGGCCTGGGTGTCGCTGCTTCTCCTTAGGGAGCGCATCGAGCACGGGGCCGCCGCCGTGAACCAGAAGTTCGGCAAGTCGTTCCTGATGGGACTGCTGGGATGGGTCATGCTGGTTCTCGCGGTGCCGGTGGGCGTGGTCGCCCTCGTCGTGGCCGGCGTGATCGCCATCGTGATCCTCTGCATCACGATCATCGGCATTCCCGTGGCGGTGCTGCTCGCGATCGGACTCGTGATCGCCATCGTCGCGCTGGTCGTGGCGGTCGTGTACGCGGGCTTCCTGGGGTATCTGACGGGCGCGATGTACCTTGGCCGCAGGCTGCTCGGCGATCGCGTGGCGGCGAAGCCGCTCTACGCCATCGCGGCCGGCGTCATCCTCATCGTGCTGCTTCGCTTCGCGGGGGATTTGATCGGTACGATCAGCTTCTTCGTCTTCCACCCGGTGGGCATGGCGTTCGGTTTCGCGGCCGCGCTCCTTTGGTTCCTGGCGGCGACGGCCGGACTTGGAGGGCTCATGGCGGGCGGTCTTGGCCCCGTCACGGTGATCGCGGGGGATGCCTCCAGCGGAACGTTCCGGCAGTGGGGGTCATCGTCCTCGAAGGCGCCCCCGGCCGGCGGGCCGACGCCTCCGGAGACGCCGTCCGGCGGATCACCTCCGCCGCCGGCATCGCCGCCGCCACCGGCGCCGGGACCCCCGGAGACGCCGTAGCGGCAACCGTTCGGGCGGGGTCGCCTACCCCGCCCGGCGCACAGCGATCGACGCGCCTCGGCCCACGCGGGCCGGGGCGCGTCACGGTTTGGGGGGCGAAGGCGTGGATTCCCCGGGGAGCGACGCGGGCACGAACCGTTCGCTCTTCTCGAACGCGGACCGGTCGCCGAGCCCGGATAGGTTCACCGCCCACCCCATGAGATAGCCCGGCAATCCCCGCTCGGTATCGGCGTCGGGGTCCGTACCCGCGAGCCAGTCCTCGATGTCGTCGAGATCGTCCGTGGAGAGCGGACGGATCACGACCTTCACCGAGACGTAGTGGGTCGCGGTGGAGTCGAGCGAGCCGACGACCGCCACCGGAAGGTTCCGGGCGCGAAAGAGCGAGGCGCGTAGTGAATCGAGATCGGGGACGCTGTGGGTGCGCGGCAGAACAGCCCCGGATCGGATTTGAAACGACTTCGACCAGGGGTCGTAGACGACGCTGTGCTCGCTTCGGTACGCGGTGACGAGCTTGTCGAACCAGAACGCGCGGTGCTTCCAGACGCCGATTTCGAAGTACACCCGGGCGGGCATGCCGCGCAGCAAGGGTTCCTCGAGCGCCGGCGGGATCGGCCGCTCCACGCGGTAGGTGACGCACAGGGACGCGCCGATCCGGCGCACGGGATCGACGACCAGCCCGAGGTCGTCGCCCGCCCACGCCGCGGACGCGGTGAGCAGGACCGCAAGGCCGAGCGCGGCGGCGGCCGCGCGCGTGGCTCGTCGCCCGCACGCGCAAGCCGCCGTCATTCCCAGGTCCCCCCGAGCCGGACCCCTACCAGGAACGGGGCGTCGCTGCGCTGCAGATTGCGCGCGAGCGTCACCGCCAGCGGTCCCTCGCCGACGCGCAGCCCCACGCCGCCATCCAGCGTCGGCCTCGCGTCGTTCCAGCGGTCCCGGCCGAACCACGCCGCGCCCCAGTCTAGGAACGCGAACGCATCCAGGTTCTTCCGCGCCCGCAGCGCCCACTCCGCGTTCGCCAGGAAGAGCTGGTCGCCATGGAATCGTTTGAAGGGCGTGCCGCGGAGCGTTCCGATCCCGCCCAGATCCCAAACCCGCTGGAGCGGGAGGCTTCCCGATCGGGTGGAGCCGACGATGACGCGCAGCCGCGCCGTCTGGCCCCGGCCGACGCGTTGGCGCCAGTTCCCTTGGATTCGGATGCGGGCGTAATCGAAATCGCGGTCGATCGGATCGCCGGATCGCTCGTAGCGGACGACGACCCGCGACCCGCCGCGGGCCGGGATCGCCTCCGGTCCGATGCGACCCTCTCCCCATACGAGTCCGTCGTCGCCTCGATCGATGGCCGGGTTTTCCCGGAAGCGGTCGTCGTGACCCGTGAGCGCGACGCGGGTCCGCGTGCGAAGGGGGCGCTGCGTCTCCACGACGCCGCCGGCGGACAGCCCGACGTCGCTACCCGGACGCCACTGCACGTGCGCTTCGAAGCCTTCCGCCTCGTAGTGATCGCGATCGTCGGTGCGCGCCAGCAGGGCGAAGATCGTGTTCTCCGCCTCGCCCACGATCCACGCGTCCTTGGTCGCCGTCCGGCGATACAGGCTTCCACCGAGGAGGACGCGATGGCGGCGACCGAGGGGGAGATTGCCCTCGGCCGAGCCAAGCCCCCGCTCGCGCGAGAACGCGTATCCGAACACGGCCTCCAGGAGCGGGCGGCGTTGCAGCTCGTCGTGCACCGCGAGACCCGCCAGGATCGCCGGTCCATCCGCGCGGTTGTAGCGAAGGCGATAGACGGCGCCCAGCCGCGCCTCTTCCGGAAGTCCGGCCGCGAGCGTCTCCCACTCGGCGCTGCGCGTCGCCGGCAGCGGCGGTTCGGGGGCCCATCGAGCGGAATCCCCCGCGGCCGGCTCCGCCGCGGCCCGTCCGAACGCCACGCACACGAGCACCGCCGCGATGGGAACGGCGGCCACGATACGTCGGACGCGGCTACGCGCCGGCCGACTCACGCGCCAGTCCATAGCGCTTGATCTTTCGATGGAGGTACCCTCGATCCATTCCCAGGCGTCGCGCCGCCTCGCTGACGTTCCAATCGCAATCGCGGAGCGTCGAGAGAATCGTGTCGCGCTCCGCGCGATCGCGCGCCACCTTGATCTCGCTCGGCGGTCCGCCGTCCGAGTCTCCCGGAAGCGCTTCCTCCACCTCCGTGGACCCGATCGACTCGCCCTCGGTCATGATCAGGAGCCGCTCGATCAGGTTGCGCAGCTCGCGGATATTCCCCGGCCATCCGTACCGCGAGAGGCGATCCATCGCCTCCGGCGTGACCGCGCGACGCGGCCGGCCGTGCTCGGCGCTGTACAGCGCGACGAAGTGCTCCACCAGGAGCCGGACGTCGTCACGCCGCGCGCGGAGGGGCGGCAGGTGGATCGGGACCACGTTCAACCGGTAGAAGAGATCCTCGCGGAAGCGCGAGGCCTGGATCTCGGCGGCCAGATCCTTGTTCGTGGCGGCGACGACGCGGGCGTCCACCGCGATGGACTTCGTGGATCCCAGCCGCTCGATCTCCCCGGTCTCGAGGGCGCGCAGGAACTTCGCCTGCGTCTCGAGGCTCATGTCGCCGACCTCGTCGAGAAAGAGCGTGCCGCCGTCCGCCGCCTCCAGCCGCCCGCGCTTCATCTGCGCGGCCCCGGTGAAGGCGCCCTTCTCGTAGCCGAAGAGCTCGCTCTCGACCAAATCCTTGGGGAGCGCGGCGCAGTTCATCTTTTCGAACGGCCCCCGCCCGCGCGCGCTCAGGCGGTGAATGGCCCGCGCCACCAGTTCCTTGCCGGTGCCGCTCTCTCCGGTGATCAGCACCTTCGCGTCGGTGGGCGCCACCTTGGCGATCTCGGCGCGAATCTGCTCGATGACCTTGCTCTTGCCGATCATCTCGTCGGCGCCGCCGACGCGCTCACGGAGACTCGCGTTCTCGCGCTGCAGCGCGCGCAATTCCAGGGCGCGCTCCACCGTCACCTGGAGCCGCTCCGGTCCGAACGGCTTCTCGATGAAATCGGCGGCCCCCAGCCGGATCGCCTTGACCGCCTCCTCGATGGTTCCGTGCCCCGACAGGAGCACTACCGGCAAATCCGGCGTGCCCGCCTTGGCCTCCTCGAGGAGCGTGAGGCCGTCCTTGCCGGGAAGCCGAAGGTCCGTGATCAGCAGATCGAGACGCTCGGTCGCGATGAGCTTCTCCGCCGCCTCGGCGCTCGTGGCGGTCAGGACGTCGTAGTGGCGCTTCAGCGCGCCGGCGATCTCGAGGAGGATCGATGGTTCGTCGTCCACGACGAGAACGCGGATCTTGGGGTTCGGACTCATCGCGTGGGCTGCTCCTTGGGTGTAGTGGCCGCGTCCGGCGGCGCCGCCGGGAGGGTGACGGTCGCGCGCGTTCCGCCCCCGGGGTTCGAGGCGAGCGTGAAGCGGCCGCCGTGCTGCTCGACGATTCGTTGCACCAACGTCAGGCCCAAGCCGCTCCCGCTCGGTTTCGTGGTGAAGCCGGGGTGACCGGCCCGCTCCAGCGTGCCGGGGTCCATGCCGGGCCCGTCGTCGGCCACCTCGAGTAGAAGTCCGCCGCCCTCCTCGTCGCGCTGCACGCGAAGCGTGATCGTGCCGCGCCCGCCCATCGCCTCCATCGCATTCTTGATCAGGTTGACGAGGACGCGCTGAATCTGTCCCGGGTCAGCCCAGGCTACGGGAAGGGAGGCCCCGCTCTCAACGCGGAATTCCACGGGCGAGCTGCCCCGGTACAGTCGCGCCACATCCTCCGCCAGGGCCCCCACGTCGCAGGCCTGGGGCTTGGGATCCGGCAACTGAGCCACCGACGAGAAGGCCGTCGCGAATTCCTGCAGCGAGCGCACCTCGCGAAGAATCGCGTCGGTGCTCTCCGATACGACGTCGGGCCGCGGCCCTTCCGCGCGCTTCGCTTCCTCCTGAAGGCGCTGGAGCGCGAATTGAATCGGCGTCAGCGGGTTTCGGATCTCGTGCGCCACGGCCCGCGCCACCTCGCGCCATGCCGCCAGACGCTCCGCCTGGAGCAGCGCGCGGCGCGAAGTCTGGATCTCCTCCACCATGCGATTGAACGCACGGCCGAGGTATCGAACCTCGGCGGTTCCGCCCGGCGTGACGCGATGCGCCAGATCGCCCTCGGTCACCCGCTCCATTCCCGAGCGCAGTTCCAGAACCGGGCGGGCGACGCCGCGGGAGATGAGAACGGCGAGGGTGAACGACACCAGGCCGAGGATGATCGTCCAGAGCGCCGCGAAGAGCCAAACCCCTCGCTGGGAGAGCGACGTGTAGATTCCGAGCCGGCGGTACATCGTGAGGTTCTTCTGCAGCGCCTCGATCTCCGAGGAGACCTCGGGGTCGAGCTGATACCCGGCCAGGATCACGTGCTCGTTGCCGAGCGCCGCGACCCCGCTGACCTGCCGCGGCACGTCGCTTCCCGAAACGAGCCCGCCCGCGTCCCGCGCCGCCAGGAGCGCCGACCGCTCCGGCGTCGGCAGCGTGATGCGCGGTCCGAGCCTGGCGCCGAAGAGGCGGACCTCCTCCTCGCCGCCCACGCCGTAGAGACACACGTAGTCGAGCGCGCGTTCGCGCGCCTCCTCGCGCAGCAGGCGCTCGAGTGCCGCCATGTCCCCGGCCTCCAGCAGCCGGACGGTCTCCGGCGCGAGCGCCATCACCTCGGCATGGTGGCGTGCGTCGCTCCCCAGCCGCTCGATGCCCTGGCGGATCACCTCAAGCGACTGCCCCAGCGCCCGTTCGGTTTCCGGATTTCGCAGCGCGGACAGGCTGCGCGCCAGGTACTGCGTCACCGCGTACGTGAGGCCCAGGCTCGGAATGAGCGCGACGAGGAAGAAGAGGGCGAGGAGGCGTCCGCGAAGGGTGCGGAACATCGCGCTTCCGCGCGCTAGCGCGGAGGCTCCTCCACGGCGCCGGCGAGCTGGCCGCACGCGGCGCCGATGTCGACCCCCTGGCTGTAGCGGACCGTGACCGCGGCGACGCGCGGCACGAGATACTCGGAGAACCGGCGGATTCGCTCCTCGGAGGGGCGCCGGAATCGTCCGGGGCCGATCGGGTTGTAGGGGATCACGTTGATCTTGCAGGGGATCTGCGCCACCAGCCGCGCCAGCTTGGCGGCGTCGCGCACGTTGTCGTTGATCTCCTCGATGAGAATGTATTCGAACGTGACGCGCCGCCCCGTTCGCTGCACATGGTGCTCCACCGCCTTGATCAGCGCGGAGAGGGGAAACGTGCGGTTCACGGGCATCAGCTTGGAGCGGAGCTCGTCCGAGGCGGCGTGGAGCGAGATCGCCAGCCGGTAGCGGTGCCCCTCGTCGGCGAGGCGCATGATCTGGGGAACGAGCCCCACCGTCGAGATCGTGATCCGTTTCGGGGGGAGCCCGGCGCCCGTCGGCGGCGCGCCGGTCAGGTGTCCCAGGGCGCCCATGACCGCGTCGTAGTTTTCGAGCGGCTCGCCCATGCCCATCATCACGACGTTGAACTCGGTGACGCCCGGCGGCAATTCACGCCGCAGGCGCAGGGCCTGTTCCACGATTTCACCCGCGCTCAGGTTTCGACCGCGGCCCATGCGGCCGGTGGCGCAGAAGCGGCAGGCGAAGCCGCATCCGTGCTGCGAGGAGAGGCAAAACGTGTAGCGACGCGAGGTCGCCATGTAGACCGCCTCGACGATGCCGCCTTCCGGGATGGCGAGTCCGACCTTCCGCGTGCGACGATCCGGCGTTTCCCGCCGGGCCACTTCGCGCAGCGAGCCGACGCGGTATCCCTCGGCGAGTTTCGAGCGGAGCGCGTGGGGGAGGTTCGTCATCGCGGCGATGTCACGCGCCCCCCTTGCGTACAGCCACTCCGCGATCTGGCGACCCCGGTACGGCTTCTCCCCGAGCCCGATCAGGATGCGTTCCAGCGTGCCCAACGGGAGACCAAGCAGGTCCACCCGTCCGTCGGGTGACTCGTGGCCGCCGCCATTTTGCGACAGGATAATGGGTTCCGGCTTTACAGGCATCGTCCCCTATGCTACGTTCCGCGCGTTCCCGCCGTCAACCGAATGGGGTGACGGTGCCGAAGTGACATGCGTGAGGACCTACGACCACGCCTACCCCGTCAAACAACACGGTTCGGATCGGCGCCGTAGATATCGGAACGAATTCCGTGCGGCTGCTGGTCGCGGACGTCGATCCCGAGCATCGCCTCCGCACCGCCCACCGCATGGGCGAGATTTCCCGCCTCGGCGAAGGCCTCGATCGCACCGGCGCGATCGACGAGCCCGCCATCCTTCGAACCCTTGATTGCCTGGAGCGGTTCGTCCAGGAGGCCGAGTACAGCGGCGCCACCTATATCCGGGTCGCCGCCACGAGCGCCATGCGTTCCGCGGCGAACGGCGCCGACGTGGCGGGCCGGCTCTCTGAACGGATCGGGTACCCCGTCGAGATACTTTCCGGGGAGGAGGAGGCCCGGCTGGTCTTCCTGGCCGTCTCCAGCGCCCTCAACGTGAAGACGGGCCGCACCGTCGTGGTCGATATCGGCGGAGGGAGCACGGAGATCATCGTGGGGGAGGGGGACGAGGGCAGGGAGCTGATCAGCCTTCCCCTTGGGTGCGTTCACCTTACCGAGCGCTTCGTTTCCAACGATCCCCCCCGCGAAGACGAGCTTGCCGCCGTACGCGACCACGTACGAGGGGTTTACGCCGATTGCCTGGCCACCTTCGGTGCGGGCGAGATCAACCGCGCGGTGGGTGTCGGCGGCACGGTGACCGCATTCGGCGCCCTCGACCTCGGCCTCACGAAATACGACCCCTCCCGCATCGAGAACCACTTCCTCTCGGCGGATCGCATCTCGTTCATAGAGAAGGAGTTATGTGCGACGCCCCTGGGCGTCCGCCGGGAACTGCCGGGCGTGAGCCGCGGGCGCGCGGACATCATTCCGGCGGGGTCGGTGATCCTGGCCGAATTCGTAAGCCGTTTTCCCGTCGGGGGACTGCACGTCTCGACCCGAGGACTCCGCTACGGGCTGGTGCTGAGCGAAGCGCGAAGAACCATCCCCAGGGCCTCGTGAAACCACGCCGGCGACGCCCCTCCAAACCCGTCGTTTCTCCTTGACGGATCGCGCAAGTCTTCTTATCCTATTTCACTAGCGGATTCGTTCTTCGGCGGGAACCCGTTCCTCCTACATTGGGACGTCCCTCTTTGGATTTCGGCCATGCGTCCGGAATCCTGTCTCCCGCGCGAGGAACATCCGTAAGGGAACCGGGAATCGACGGATATGCCGGCGTCGATTCGCCGACAAGGAGCAAGGAATGAGGATCCGAGACTCAAGACGCATCCTAATTCTAGGGCTCGTCTTCGCCCTGCTCTGCGCCCTCCCGGCTGTCATTCCTTCGTCCGTCGATGCCAAGCCGTACAACTGGGACCGTGACGATCTCGATCCGAACGCCCCCGCACCGAAACCCCCAAGTGGGGACGGGGACGGCACGATCGTCAAGGCACGGTCGATCGACACGCCCACGACGTACGAAGCGTCGGGCACGACGACGCGAGTGATTCGCCAGCGGACGTGGAGCATTTGGAGGACGTACCTGTCGATGGTGCGTTGGGGCTTCGGACTTCGTTGGGGCGGGTTCTAGTGCGTGCCTAGCGGCACGCTCCGCTCCAAGCAGGTCCAAGCCGATGGCGTCGTTCGAGGGCCGGAATGGACGATCGCAAGACAACCCCTAGCGTCGCGAAGAAATCGCGTCGGGCCGCCGCGCCCGACGTAAGCGCGGCGGAGTCTGTGCCGATCGAGGCCGGTGGGCCGAAGGCACAGGAACTCGGGGACCTTTATTTCGCCGCGGAGAACTTCGGCGCGGCGTTGGAGTGCTACCGGCGCGCGCTGGAGGCGGAGTCGGCGCGCCCGGATGGCACGAACCGCGAGACGATGCTGCGTCTCGGAACCCAGATCGTGGAGTGCCTCCGCCATCGCGGCGACGTCGACGAGGCCGTCGATACGCTGCGGGACCTACACCGTCGCCTGCGCTCGCACGTGCAGAAGGAGCAGATCGGCCGCCTGGCACTGAGTCTGGCGGTCCTGCACTACGAGCGCGGGCGGTACCGCCCCGCGCACCGCGCGGCGACCCTGGCGTACCGGCTCCTCCGAGACTCCTCCCGCCATCTCGATCTAGGGCGCACCGAAACCGTGCTCGGCATCGTCGCGCTGCGGACGGGCGAGTGGGAGTCCGCGCGCGAACATTTCGAGAACGTGATCGGAACTTATCGGCGCGCTGGCTATCAGGAGGGCTTGGCGGCCGCGTACAACAACCTGGCGCTCGTCTACAAGAACCAGGGCCGCTTCAAGGAGAGCACCCGCTATCTCGAGGAGGCGCTGCGTATCGCCGAGCGGTGCGGATTCTTCGTCGACAGCGCGACCTACCTTCACAATCTGGGCATCCTGCACGACAAGATGGGCGAGTTCGACCTCGCCGAAGAGCTGTTTCAGCGCGGCTTGACCATCTACACGGAGGTCGGGTATCACGCCGGCCGCTGCCGCGCGCTCAACTGCATGGGCATCGTCCGCCGTCGTCGGCACGACTTCGCCACCTCGGAATCGCTGTCACGCCAAGCGCTCGCGATCGCCGAGGAGCGCGACTACGCGCGCGAGCGGGTCATCGTCGAGGAAGCTCTGGGCGATCTGGCGGTCGAGCAGGGCGACGCGGAAGCCGCGCGCCGCCACTATCGGACGGCCTACGACCTGGCGCAGGAGGTGGCGCCCGATTCCGACCTGACGGTCCAGATCGTTCGGCGCCTGGGCGACCTGGAGCTGAGCCAATCCGATCTCGAGGCGGCCGAACGCCACGCGATGCGCGCGCTCGATCTGGCGCGCGAACTGGGCGACCGCGTCGAAGAGGGCTGCGCGCTGCGGCTTCGCGGATTCCTCCGACTGGAGCAGGGAGACCTGGAAGGCGCCGCCGCCTCGCTTCAGGAGGCGATCGATCTCTTCTCGGCGCTCGGCATCCGCTACGAGCTGGCACGGCTGCACATTTCCGCGGGCATCGGCTGGCGCCGCCGCGCGCGCCGCGGGAAGGCCCGAGGCGTGCTCGACCGGTCGGTCGCGTGCCTCCGCCGCGCCGTGGCGGGATTCGAGGGCCTCGTCGTTCCGCACTGGACCGCCCGTGCGCTGCTCGAGCTCGCGCGAAGCGAGCTGCTCCGGGGGCTCTTGGATGAGGCGGTGATCCACGCGGATCACGCGACCTCGCTCCTGACCCCGGGCGACGACGCCGAGCTGACCGCCGAAATCGAGGATTTCCGCGCCGAGATCGAGCGCGGACTGATCGACGGCACCGCCTCGTCGAGCAACGAGTTCGCCGCGTTCGAAGAGGTGCGGGACGTGCTGCGACGCGGAGACGCCGACGGCGCCGTGCAGGACGTTCTGTCGGTCGTGGCCCGTCGCGCGAACGCGACGCGCGGATTTGTCGTGGCGCCCGCGGCCTCCGGATCACTGGAGGTCGTCGCCGCGCTGGCGATCGCGCCGCGATCCGCGCACGAATTGCTGGTGGAGATCGAACGGCGTGTTGGCGCGCCTCGCCTCGCCGCCGCGCCGCTCGTCTGCAGCCGCGCCGGCGCGGACGAGCGATTCCGCGACCTGCCGGGGTCCGCGCACATCGGGCCCAGGACGACGATCGCGATGGTGCCGCTACCGCTGCCGTCCGGGCAGCCGGGCTTCCTCTACCTCGATCGCGGAGAAGACGGCCCGTACGGCGCATTCAAGCAGCGCGAGATCAACCTGATCGCGGTGCTGGCGAATCACGTCGCCATGTCCATTCTCGAATTGCAGCGACAGAAGCTGGCGCGTGAGAATACCGCGCTTCGCGGCCGGCTCCTTGGCTCCGCGAACGAGCACGGAATCGTCACGCGAAGCCCCGAACTGCTGGAGATCATCTCCCTCTTGGATCGCGTGGGCCCGTCGGATGCCACGATCCTGATCGAGGGCGAGACGGGAAGCGGCAAGGGACTCCTGGCGAGGGCGATTCACGCCTCGAGCGCGCGCACCGAAAAGCCGCTCATTCAGGTCAACTGCGCGGCGCTTCCGGAGCATCTCCTCGAGAGCGAACTCTTCGGGCACGTCCAGGGAGCCTTCACCGGCGCGGTGCGCGACAAGGTGGGGCTTTTCGTCGAGGCGAGCGGCGGCACGATCTTCCTCGACGAGGTCGACAAGACCTCGATCACGATCCAGGGCAAGCTGCTGCAGGTCCTGGATACGAAGGAAGTGCGGCCCGTCGGCGGCAACCGCGGGCAGATCGTGGACGTCCGCGTTCTCTGCGCCACCAACGTCAACCTCAAGGCGCGCATCGCGCGCGGCGAGTTCCTCGAGGATCTCTACTACCGGCTGAACGACATCTGCTTCCGGGTGCCGCCGCTTCGTGAGCGGCCGGAGGACGTCCCGCTCCTCATCGATCACTACGCTCGGCACTACGCGCGGGAGATGGGGAAGGAAATCCGGGGGGTCGATCCCGACCTGGTCGCCGCGTTCGCGGGCCTCCCCTGGAGAGGAAACGTCCGCGAGTTGGAAAAGGCGATGAAGCGAATGGTCGTGATGGCGAACGACGGGGAGGTTCTGTCGCTTCGGCTCGCGCCGCGCGATCTCCTGAACGTCGAAGAGGAGGCGAGCGAAGGTCCCGCCACGCTGCGGGTCGAGGTCGCGAAAGTGGAGCGCCGCGTCATCGCGCAGGCCCTGGAGCGTCATAACTGGAACAAGGTCCAGGCGGCGAAGGAGCTTTCGCTCAGCTACCCCACCCTGCTCCAGAAAATTAAGACCTTCCGCCTCGATCGCAGGAACGTGACTCGGCAAAGAGCTTAAAATCCTTCTATAAGAAGATTTGATAGTGATAAGCCCATGGACGCCATGGGCTTTCTTGTTTTCGGCGGGGCGACTATCAAATCATTGTCAAATCCGGCTATAGACGGGCGTTTTCCGGAGTCCTGATCGGATGCATCATGAACGCTGAATATTGTTAATTGACAAGTGTTTACAGCTAATTTCATGGCCGGCGCAGTTCCCCCCAATCGTGGCACGCACCATGCAAAAGTATAGTGCCTGGAGGGGGGGACCTCCAACGAGCCCGCAGGTCTAGTCAGCGTTGGGCCATGGGTTAGCGGCCAAAGAGAGCACCGGCCTCTCTTGAAGACGTGTAACCCGACAGGAGCTGACTAGGCCGGGGCTCAATTTTTTTCCCCGCTGCTTCGTCTAACCCGCCTCGAAACGATCCTTCGACCTGTGCCCGCCCCGTCACACTGTTCCCGACACACCCACGCTGATCGCGCCCGCCCCGAAACGATCCCAAGTCTATATCTTTCATAAATAGAACGTCTTACCGGCCAGTTGAAGCCGCTCGGCGGCGTGGCATGTCGCTTGCGTTATGACCCTATCGAGACACCGGCATGCAACACGCTTGGAGGAGGAGGGCACCGACCATGAACGGAATACTTCGAGGAGGCATCGGAGCGGCCGCGTTCCTAGCGATCCTCGCGACGACCGGCTGCAAGGATCATGACCGCGTCATCACGGCCGATCCGCCACCCTTCGTGGTGGAGGGAGTCCGCAGCATCACCGGAGACAACGAGGTGACGATTCTCTGGCGCGCCAACCAGGAGTTCGACATCGCGTACTACGCGATCTACCGGAATAGCGTGGCGCCCACCGGCACCTTTCATCTCATTGGCACGTCTACCGGTACGAGCTACGTCGATCACGACGTCGTGAACGGAAACACGTACTATTACGCCGTCTCCGCGGTGGATGACGCCGGCCAGGAGAGCCCCGAGCTCTCGTACGAGAACGCGTTCGATACGCCGCGTCCCGAGGGCTTCAACGAGACCATGACGAACGCGCTGACGAACGATCCCTCGAGCGGTTGGGACTTCTCAGCGTACAGAAACCGTGCGTCGCTCGATCCGGGGACGGACGTCTACTACGAATATCAAAACGGGCACTACCTGATCTTCGTGCCCGTCGATACAAAGGTTCAGGACGCAGGATTCGTCACGCTTCGCGACGTGGACTACGCTCCCCCCGCCGGTTGGTCGGCGGATGGCGTCGTCGAGGCGATCGTCGGCCACTCCTACGTGTTCTACACGCGGGACGGCCACTACGCGAAACTGGAGGTCAAGACGCGCGGCACGGGCGGAATCACGTTCGACTGGGCGTACCAGATCGATCCCGACAATCCGGAGCTCGCGAGGAGAATGCCATGAAGACCCGCATCGGCGTGGCCGCGATCGTGATCGCGGCCGCGTCCTGGAGCCTCTCTCTGACACCGTCGATCGCCGCCGCGGCCACCCAGGTGCCCGCGGCCCGCGGTCGGCTCGACGTCGACGTCTGGACGAACAAGGAAGAGGGCGGCGTCTACCACTCGGGCGACAGAATGCAGGTCTTCTTTCGCGCGAGCCAGGACGCGTACGTATTGATCTACAACATCGACACCGAGGGCTACATCCACCTCATTTACCCGTTCCGGCCCCGCGATCCCGTGCGGATTGAAGGCGGAGAGACCTACCGTGTGCCCGCCCGGCAGGACCCGTACGACCTCGTGGCCGAAGGGCCGACCGGCGTCGAATACGTCGTGGCGATCGCGAGCCCGCTCCCCTTCCAGGATCTGCCATGGTTCCTGGCGCCGGGGCTGGCCGAGGAGTCGCGAGAGGCGTACGAGGAAGGAGACGACCTCGATCAGGGCGTCGTCGTCGGCGATCCCTACGTGGGCATGGAGCGGCTCCATCGGCGCCTTGTGCCCGAGGGGAGGGAAGACCAGGTCGCTTCCGCCGACACCTATTTCTACATCGACCGCCGCGTGGAGTATCCGCGCTACGTCTGCGCCGACTGCCACCACCGCACCTACTGGTTCGATCCGTACGTGGGCCACTGCTCGGTCATCGAAATCCGCATCGACGCCACGTGGGCACGGTACGCCCCGCTTCGCGTCCACCGCGCGCGGCCGCGCTACTACTACACGGTTCGCTCCACGGCGCCGACCCGCTACCGCAAGTGGAAGAGCCGGTGGTCCTCGCTGGACGGACCGTCGACCCTGCGGTCCAAGTTCGTCCTCGAGCGAGAGCGCCGCTCGCGGGACGTGACGCCGCGTCGCAAGACGCCGCCGGAGTTCAAGGATTTGCGCCGAAATCGTCCCGGCCGGTTCTGGCAGGGGCGCGACCAGATTCTCAAGGTCCGTGAGCGTCGGGAGCGGGCGCAGCAGGAGGCGCGCGAACGACGGGACGCCGCGAAGGAGAAGCGCGACCGCAGCAAGGCCAACGTCACCCCGCGCTCCCGGCGCGACAAGGATCCTCCGACCCCGCCGGAGGCGCGAAATCGCGAATCGGATCGGTCCCGGGATCGACGGGAGCGGATCGAGAAGCGCCGCCAAGAGTCGCGGGACGAGGAAAAGAAACGCGAGCGGGAGGTGAAGGAGCGCAAGAAGTCCTCCCGTGGGTCGAGCGGCTCCGGCGATCGATCGGCGAAGGAGAAATCGAAGGAGAAGAAGCAGCAGTCGGAATCGTCGCGGAATCGGGGTGGTGGCGACCGGTCCGGGCGCGGGCGCTAGCCCGCCCCGGAGCCGGCGCAGCCATCACGGCTATCGTTGACCCCGCTAGGAGCGCGCGGATACACTCGTAGGGTGCGAATCCGCGCGCTTCGTTTCGTTACCTTCCTTGTCTTCACCGCGATCGTTCTCGCCGTCGTGCCGCGGGCTCGCGCCGCGCACCGCGTTCCACCCGTGCCCGGCAAGCAGGGAACGCTGGGTCCGCGCGAGGGCTTCTCCACCGCGAGGATGAGGATCCCGGCCAACCCCGGGGTGCTGAATGGCGCGCGCGCTCCGCTGGCGGGGAATGCCGTGCGGCAGGTCCTGGCCATCCGCGTGGCGTTTTCCGATACTCCGATCGACTCCTCCACCGCGTACTACGAACGCCTGCTCCTCTTCCTCAATCAATTCTGGAGCCAGTCCACCGACGGATTCGTGACCCTCAACCCGACGCTCGTCGACTCGGTCTTCACGCTGCCCCAGACGATGGCCTACTACGGCGACGACGACCGCTTCCAGGAACGTCTCGTCTACCTGATCCGCGACGTCGTGGCCGTCGCCGATTCGACCGTCGACTTCCGAAACAAGGATCTCGTCGTGTTTCACGCCGGGCAGGGGCAGGAAGCGGACGTCCTGGACAACAGCCGCGACCAGATCTGGTCGGCGTTCGTGACCCCCGACGACTTCCAAAAGATCCTTCCCGACCCCACCGGGGCGGTCGGGATTCAAACCAACGACGAAATCTCCCCCGGCGTTTTCTACCGGGTCACCGAGGCCGCCGAGTTGCCCGAATCGGAGAGCCAGGACGGATATACGTTCGGCATGATGGGCGTCGTCTGCCACGAATACGGCCACCAACTGGGGCTGCCCGACCTCTACGACACCACGCCCGACGAGGAAGGGAACAACCAGGGATTGGGCGCGTGGGACGTCATGGCCGGCGGGGTGTGGAACTACAACGGGTTCGTCCCGTCCAAACCCAGCGCCTGGTCCCGCCTCTTCCTGAATGTCGTGGCGCCGGCGCGCGTCCTGTCGGACGGATCCTTCCAACTCTCGCGCCTCGACCCGCCGGTGGCGCCGCATCCGCGCGCGGTGCAGATTCCGCAGACGCAGACGGAATACCTGCTCCTCGAGAATCGCGACCAAGATCCGAACCGGAACGGCACGTTCGACTTCGACGACCAGGACGGCGACGGGCTCTTCGACTTCTACACCGACAGCTACGCCGGCGCGGAGTTCGACTTCTACCTACCGGGCGAAGGGTCCGGCTCGGGCATCACGATCTATCACGTGGACGAGGCGAAGATCGCCGCCACGCTGACGTCGAACACCGTGAACGGGGACACCCGTCGGAAGGGCGTCGATCTGGTGGAAGCGGACGGCGTCGAGGACCTCGACGCGCCCCCGACGACGTTGAGCGCCGGCTCCACCGACGACGTCTATCGCGGCGGGTACCGCGACCGGCTCACGCCCGATACGGTTCCATCGTCGGCGGCCTACGGGGACGTTCGAACCGGGATCTCAGTGACGGCGATTTCCGCGGCGGACAGCGTGATGTCGTTCGACGTCTCCATCGAACGAACGCGCCCCGGGTTCCCGAAAGTCGTGAACGGTCGCGTGTTTGGAAACGCCTCGGTCGCCGCGGACATCGACGGCGACGGAACGACCGAAATCCTGGTCCCGGTGCAGCGACTGAACAACACCGGGGCGCTCTACGTCTTCCGTGAGGACGGAACGGACTACCTGGACGGCGACGCCATCCCGACGCCGTTCGTGACGACGCCCACCACACGCATCGCGTCGAGCCCCTGCGTCGGCGACATCGACGGTGTCGCGGGGAACGAGATCGTATTCCAGACCGCGGACGGCGCCTTCTATGCCTTCAAGAGCGACGGGACGGAATTGCGGGACGGAGACAACAATCCCGGCACGCTCGGCGTGCTCGTCGGCGGCGGCGGGTTGCCGACGCGGGCGCAGCCGATTCTCGCCGACCTCGATGGTCTGCCCGGTCTGGAGATCGTGGTCGGCTCCACCGCCAATCCCTTGGGCAGCTCGACGCTCACGGTCATCAAGGCGAGCGGGCCCTCGATCGTGCGTTACTTCCTCCCGATCGCCGGCTCCAGCGAGGCGGCCCCCGTGGCCGCGGACGTCGACGGCGACGGATTCGCCGAGGTGCTGGTGGCGCACACCGCCGTCCAAGGGGCGGAGGACCTCAGCCTGAACGGTCTGACGATCGCCAATTGGGAGATTCTCACCGACGTCGACCTTCCCCGCGATCCTTCGTTCTCGGACCTCTACGTCGTCCACGCCGGCGGCCCGTACGGAGCCCCCGTTTGTGCGGATCTGAACCGTGACGGATCGGCGGAGGTCCTGCTCGCGGACCGCGCGGGAAGATTCCACGCGCTGACCTTCTCGTTCGCGCCGCACATACCGGGCGACCCGCCGTCGATCTACGTCGGCGTCGAGGAACTGTCCGGGTGGCCCGCGACGATCGCGGGCGGCGGCCGCGCCGTGGAGATCTCGGTCGGGGATCTGGAGCATGACGGGTATCCGGAGATCTTCCAGACGGGCGAGGGGACGCGGGTCGCGGCATTTCATTGGAACGGGGCGCCTCGGTCCGGATTTCCGGTCGGCCCGGGCGATCCGCTCGCGCCGGCCGACAGCTCCGGCGTCTTCGCGCCGCTGATCGCGGACGTCGATGGGGACGGCTTTCTCGACGTGATCGCGATCTTGCCGGACGGCCGCCGGCTCGCCTACCGCCGGGACGGCTCCCGGATCGATTCGTTCGGCGAATTGGGGTCCACCGGCCTGTCGGCGCCTCCCATGCTGGCCGATCTCGACGGAGACGGCTCCGCGGAGTGGATCGAAACCTACGACCTATCGTCCCAGTGCGTCATCCTCGTGCGCGAAACGGAGATCGCGGTCGCATCGGGGACCCTGGCCTGGAACCAGTGGCGCCTCGGCCCGACGCGCAACGCGGCCGCCGCGAACGGGCCGATCGGGACTCCCGGCGGGACCCGAAATCTCTCGGAGGTGTATGCCTATCCGAACCCTGCCCGGGGCGGGACCACCACGATTCACTACAGGCTCCAGGCCCCGGCGGACCACGTTCAGGTCCAGATTTTCGACGCCGCCGGATCGCTGGTCGCCGAGCCCCCGCTGGATGCGGCCGACCGAGCCGGTTCCGCGGAGCATGCGGTAGTATGGAACCATGCCGCGATTTCGAGCGGCGTTTATGTCTGTCGCGTTCAAGCGACGTCGGCGGCCGGTACCGAGGTCGTGGTGACCCGGCTCGCCGTGCTTCGCTAGCAATTTCGCCCAGGAGATTCCGATGCCCCGCGCCAACCGATCCACCCCGCGCCGGTCCGCCGGCTTGTTTGCCATCGCGCTCGTCCTGGCGGGATCCCTCGCCGCGGGAAGCGCCCACGCCGCCGTCGGCGAAGCAGGCTTCGCCTTCCTCAAGGTAGGCGTCGGAGCGCGCGCCATGGGATTGGGCAGCGCGTTCGTCGCCGTCGCCGACGACCCGACCGCGCTTCACTGGAATCCCGCGGGACTCGCGGCGGCGCACAAGGGCGTCGCGGTGACCGCCATGCACAACGAGTGGATCGAGGATTTCCGCCAGGAGTACGCGGCGATCTCGGGCCCGGTCGGGCCCGGAACGGCCGGGGCGTCCTTCACCGGGTTCTATACCTCGGAGCTGGAGCGGCGCGACGATACGGGCGTGCTGATCGGCCATTTCGGCTTCAACGACATCGCCGCGACGCTGGGCTACGGCGCGACGGTCGCCCGCGGTTTCGACGCCGGCGCGTCGGTGCGCTATATCCGCGAAATGATCGACAGCGAAGACGCGACGTCGGTGGCCATCGATCTCGGGGGACGCTACCGCGTGCCCGACACCGGGCTCTCCCTGGGCGCCGCCCTCCAAAACGTGGGAGGCGAGGCGACCTTCGTCTCCGAGTCGTTCCCGCTGCCTCGCACGATTCGCGCGGGGGCGGCCTACCGGCACGCGCTCGGCGCCAGCGGCAACAGCGCGCTCCTCACGACCGAGTACCGGAAGGCGCGCGGCGACGACGGAAAGTTCCACGTCGGAGGGGAATTCGGATTTCGCGATTGGCTGGCGCTACGCGCGGGAGCGAAGTTCGGATACGACGATCAGGATCTGAGCTTCGGGATGGGCGTCGTGCGCGGCGTGATTCGCTTCGATTACGCCATTCTGCCGATCGGTTCGAATCTCGGGTCCAGCCACTTCTTTTCGATCGGGGCGAACCTCTAGTAGCCGCGAGGCTCGCGACAACGGCGGTTCCTCGATGCCTAGGGGGCGGCGAGACCCGGGGCCCGCTCGAGAAGCTCGAACGCTCCACCCTCCAGCCGCAGGACGCTTCGGCCCTCGATCCAATCTCCCAAGATCAGGAAATCCCGCCCGTCCCCGCGGCGGTGCATCGCGCGGTGGTAGTGACCGAGGATGACCGCATCGTACCCCTGCCGGAAGAACGGCCCTCCCAGCGTTTCCTCCAGCTCCGCTTCCGTCCGCGTGCGCCTCGGCGCATGGTGGCGGCTGGTGTGGGACGTTCCCGTCGCCAGCGGGATGCCGACATCGGGGTGAACCCACCGGTAGCACCAGCGCGAGAGGGGATGGCGCAGCACCGCCTTCAGCACCTTGTACCCCGCGTCCCCCGGTCCCAGCCCGTCCCCGTGCGCCAAGAGGATGCGCCGGCCCTGGAGGTGGAGCTCGAGCGGCTGGTCGGTGAACGCCACGTCCAACTCGCGCCGCAGGTAATCACCGATCCAGAAATCGTGATTTCCGCCGACATACAGGACAGGGAGGCCGTGCCGTCGAAGCTCGCCCAGCGCCATCAGCACGCGCACGTACCGCTTGGGAATCGCGTGCCGGTACTCGAACCAGAAGTCGAAGAGGTCCCCATTCACGTAGAGCGCCGACTCCGACGCGCCGACGTGGTCGAAAAACGCCAGCAAATCCCGCTCGCGAATTCGGTTCGAGGCTTCGGTTCCGTGGCCCAAGTGGGCGTCGGCGACGAAAAAGGCGACACGTTCTGGCGACATGGCGCGTCAGTATTAGGGAGCGCGCGGGCCGCCGCAAGGCAGGAAGGGTCGGCAGGGCTCGCCGGAACCGCTCGCCCGGACGGGGGTACAATCGCTTGACAGCGCTGTTCACCGTTTCTAGAGTTCGTGATGCCAACGACTTGCACGGAGACTGTTCCATGACGAACCGACGCGGGATTTGGGGCCGATGGCGGGAGGAAGTTCGTTCCGTCGCGGACAACACGCGGCGGAGCGCGCGGCGGGCGTTCGACGCCGGGGTGCTCCGCGTGGACCTCGTCTCCTTGCACCGGGAGCGGCGCCGGGCTCTCGCCGACCTGGGCGAACGCATGCTGACGCTCTGGAACCGGGAGCGGCTCGACGCCGTAGAGCAGGACTCCGAAATGATCCGACTTCGCTCGCGCGTCGATGGGATCGATGCGGCCATCGCGGAGAAGGAAGCGGCCAGCCGCCGCCTCCGTGACGCTTCGGCGGAGTCGCCCGTTACACCGGCACGCGCAGGCTCGACGCCGGAATCTTGACCCCGGCGGCACCTCACCGCCATCAGGAGAAGGAACCAATGAATCCACGTCAATCCATTCGTGCCGCGAAGGCGCTCCTCATCGCGGGTTCGCTCATCACGCTGGGCATCGTCTCGGGGTTCATCCTCGCCGGCGGCGGATCGGGCGGAGGCACGGCGACCCTGGCGGCGAAGGAAAGCGCGCCGACCACGCCGCTCTCCAGCCCCTTCACCGTCATCGCCGAGCGCACGCTTCCCGCGGTGGTCACCATCGACGTGAAGCGCGACGTCTCGGGCGACGACGGCTCGGCATTCCGATTCGAGGGCCCCTACGGCGATTTCTTCCGGCGCATGTTCCCGGAATCCCCGCAGATGCCTCGCCGCCACATGAAGGTGCCGAGCAGCGGATCGGGGTTCATCATCGATCCGAGCGGCTACGTGCTGACGAACAACCACGTCGTGCGCGACGCCTCGGAGATCACCGTGACGCTCAACAATGAGAAGAAGTTCAAGGCGACCGTCGTGGGAAACGATCCGGGAACCGACGTGGCCGTCATCAAGATTTCGAACGGCGGCGATCTGCCGACTGTGCCGCTCGGCGATTCCGACGAAGTCCGGATCGGCGACTGGGCGATCGCGATCGGCAATGCGCTCGGTGAATTGGACGGCACGTTGACGGTCGGCGTGATCAGCGCCAAGGGACGGAGCAATCTCGCCATCGCCGGCGGAGCGCCCTCCTACCAGAATTTCATCCAGACCGACGCGTCGATCAATTTCGGCAACAGCGGTGGTCCTCTGCTGAACATCCGCGGGGAAGCCATCGCGATCAACACGGCGATCAACCCGAGCGGTTCGGGCATCGGCTTCGCCATTCCGATCAATCTGGCTCGAAACATCTCGAAGCAGCTGATCGCGACCGGGAAGGTGACGCGCGGCTACCTGGGCATCCTGCCCCAGGAGCTGACGCCCGAGTTGGCGGAGTCGTGGGGCATTCGGGACCGGAAGGGCGTCCTGGTCGGCAGCGTTAGCGGCGACACCCCGGCCTCGAAGGCGGGATTCCGCGTGAAGGACATCATCACGGAGTTCGACGGGCGCCGCGTGGACGACGTGCAGAATTTCCGGCTCCTGGTGGCGGAAACGCCGGTCAACAAGCGCGTCAAGGTCAAGGTGCTGCGTCAGGGCTCGGCGGAGGATCTGTACGTGACGCTCGCCGAGCGGCCGTCCGACGACGAACTGCGCCGGGCCGTGGAGACGCCGAGCACGTGGCTGGGCGCGGCCGTCGAGACGATCACCAAGGATTTCGCGAGGGAGCACGGCCTGTCGGAGAACGAGGGCGTGGTCATCGTGGACGTGGCGCAGGGCAGCGCCGCGGATGACGCCGGCCTGCGGCGAGGCGATATCGTCGTCGAGGTGAACGACGAGGATGTGAAGAACGCCTTCGAGTACAATGCGGCCCTGGAACAGGCGCGAAACAAGAACCCCAAGAAACCGGTGGTGCTCTTGATCAAGCGAGGCGATGCAACCCAGTTCATCGCGGTTGATCCCGGCGAATAGCCGCGTGGCGCGCCACGGCGCGCCCACGCGACGACCGCGGCCCGCGTCGCGCCCCCCGATTCGGGGGGCGCGCACGGGCCTTCTCGCGTTGGCCGCGCTGCTGCTGGGGGCGGGCGTCGCCGGAGCGGCGGAAGCGCCCGAGCTGGCGCGGATCCGCTACTGGACGGCCCCCGACCATACGAGAATCGTCTTCGACATGACCGGCCCGCCCGGCGAGCCGCGCTTCCGCCTGGCCGACTCGCTGACGTTCGAGGTGTATCTGCCGGGGGCGCGGAAGTCGCCCGCGCTGACCACGGAGTTCGTGGGCGACAGCCTCGTGGCGGACATCTTCACGGCGGTCTCGGACGCCGGCACCGCCATTCGCATCGGCCTCAAGAAGAAGGTCACGCCCCTCGCCTTCGTCCTCGCGCCCGCCGACGGGCAGCCCGATCGGGTCGTCGTGGACGTTCCGGCGCCTGCGGACCCGGCCGCGGAAAAGGCGATCGCCCAGCGGGTGGCGGAGCTGAAGAAATCGAGAAAGCTGATCGTCGCCATCGATGCCGGTCACGGCGGGGACGATCCGGGCGCGGTCGGCCACCGCCGGCTACAGGAAGCCGACGTGACCCTGGCGATCGCGAAGAAATTGAAGGCGGAACTCGACCAAGTCCCCGGCATCTCGGCCGTCCTGACGCGAACGGGCGACTACTTCATTCCGCTGCGCAAGCGCATCGACCTCGCCCGCAAGTACCAGGCGGACGTCATGGTCTCCATTCACTGCAATGCCAGCCGCAATCGTCGCGCGACCGGGACCGAGGTCTACTTCCTCAGCCTCACCGGCGCCACGGACGAAGCCGCCCGGGCGGTCGCGGAGGCCGAAAACGCCGCGGACCTCATCGGCGGCGTTCCGCCGGAGACCGGAAACGATCTTCTGTCGATCCTCTTCGATTTGCGTCAAAACGACACAATCCGCCAGAGCAGCGAGCTGGCGGAGCACCTGATCGACGCCCTCGAGGCGGACACGCGACTCGAGACCCGTGGCGTCAAGCAGGCGGGATTCGTCGTGCTCAAGGCGCCGGAAATTCCCTCGGTTCTGGTCGAAACCGCATTCATCACGAACGCCCGAGAGGCCGCCATGCTGAAGGACGTCCACTTCCAGAGAAAGATGGCCGAAATGCTGGCGACCGGGCTCCAGCGGTTCAAGGCCAACCGCGACAAGGCCTTGGGTATCAACTCGAATTGATCGGACACAACCCGCGACGAGCGGTGTATTCTTGGGAGAAGTGCTAACCCCGTACCCTGGTCGGAAGGAGAGCAACATGAAGCAACTGAGGACGTTGGCAGCATTGAGCGCGGTGACCCTCCTCATGGCCACGACGGCGTGGGCGGGTGGCGCGGCCTGTTCCGTGAAGGGTTCGGAGAGCGCCGCGGCGAAGGGTTGCACGTATTCCGGCTCGAAGATGGCGTCGGCGCACGGCCCAGACGGAGCGGGCTGCGTCATGAGCGACGGGAGCAGCGCCGAGGCGATGGCAGAGGCGTGCACCGTCGGCAAGAATCAGGCGATCTACTCCTTCGCGGTGCCGGGCGCCGAGTGCGACGGCTGCGCCCACAGCATTCAGTCGGCCCTCATGCGCCAGGACGGCGTCCACTGCGCCCACGTGGATCTGGAATCGCATGTCGCGTACGTTCTCGCCGACAAGAAGATGAACAAGAAGACGCTCTCCGGGGTCATCAAGACCGCGGGATTCAAGAACACCTATCGTGGCGAGGGAAAGAAGATCCAAGCCGAATTCGCGAAGGCGATGAGCGGATCCCTTGCCAAGAACGGCATGGCCTGTTGCGCCAAGGGCAAGGAACGCATCTAACACCGCCGCATCGCGCAAGCAAGAGGGGCCCCCGGCACGCGCCGCGGGGCCCTATTCTTTTGGTGCGGTCTTCCGCGCGGCGCGTCGGGTCGGCGCGTCGTCCGGGTGGGGCGCCGTGAGAAGGCGCGCCAGCGCCCGCCGGGAGGCGGGACCGTTGTCGAACGTCGCGATGAGGGTCCGCACCTCGGACCAATTGTCGCAGGCGTGGGGGTTGCGCGTCGCCACGGTCACCGTCTCAGGGAATCGCCGCAGCCACGCGAGCGCGGTCTCGGCGGCATCGGGGGAAACGGCGCCTTGCGTCGCGACCATGAGAACCGCGCTTCCCGCGATGCGCGTCGGCCACGCCTCGGGATTGGCGGACTGCTCGAAGGCCTCGACCCCCGCCGATCGCAGGAGCGTCACCAGCGGCGTTTTTCCTTCGGTGCGATCGATCTCCAGCACATCGACCGGAGAACGGAGCGGCAACCCGCCCGCGCCCTGGCGAAGCAGGCGAATCGCGCCCTCGGAAATCCGGGTCAGTTCCTCCGCCGGGATGCATTGCCGGGCGCTCTGTTCGGCCTCGGCCGACCACCGCGCGGGCCGCGCCGCGCCGCCGGCCCGCAGACGGGCCAGACGTCCCAACGACGCCTCGATCCGGTTCGGCGTGAGTCGTCCGGAGCGAAGCGCGTCGCGCAACGCGGACTGGGCCTCCTCCGGGCCCGGCGCCAGCTTGGAATAGAGGAGGAGATCGACGCCCGCTTCGATCGCCCGGACGGCGACATCGCCGTAGGAGCCGAGCAGCGTCGCGCCCGCCATCTCCAGCGCGTCCGTCACGATCACGCCCGTGAACCCCAACCGCTCGCGAAGCAGTCCCGTCACGATCGCCGGCGAGACCATGGCCGTGCGCGCGGGGTCCGGGTCCAGCGCCGGCACGAGCAGATGGCCGGTCATCACCATGGGCACCCCCGCCTGGATCGCGCCCTCGAAGGGCTTCAGATCACGTCGGGCCAGCGTCCGCTCGTCGACGGTGATGCGAGGCAGGGCGACGTGCGAGTCGAGCGACGTGTCCCCATGACCGGGGAAGTGTTTCGCGACCGGGAGCACGCCGACGGACTGAAATCCTTCGATCGCCGCGCGCACGCACGCCGTCACCTGCGATGGCGTGGTTCCGTAGGAGCGGACGCCGATGACCGGATTGGACGGGTCGGAGTGGATGTCGGCGCACGGCGCGAAGTCGAGGTTGAAGCCCAGCGCGAGGAGGCGCCGCGCGGTTCTCGCGGCCAGGTCCCGCACCAGCGGCGGCCCGCCCGATGCGGCCACGGCGCGGGCCGACGGTGGCGTCTCCCAGACGTGGGCGAGGCGGGAGACGGGCCCACCTTCCTCGTCGACGGCCAGCAACGCCGGCATTTCCGGCGTGCCGAGGAGCGCATGGAGCGCCCTCGTGAGGTGCGCCGCCTCCTCGGCGCCGCGGAAGTTTTCGGAGAAGAGGATGGCCCCCGCGGGCCGAAGGCGGCGGAGGACCGCCTCGGTCTCGCCGTCGAGATTCGTGCCGGGAACGCCGACGATCATCAATTCGCCGATTCGTTCGATCGCTTCGTCTACGGTCACAGGACGTCCGCCTCCTCGAGCAATTTGCGATAGCGCATGTAGACCACGTTCGGCACCGTGCCCCGCTTCAGTCCCTCGAGCACCGTGCACCCCGGCTCCATCCGGTGCGTGCACTCCCGAAACCGGCAGGGGGGCGACTCGGCGATCTCCCGAAACACCGACGCCACCTCCGAGGCATGCGTCTCGCCCAGGACGACGCTTCGCACGCCCGCGGTGTCGACGAGATAGCCCCCCTCGGGGAGCGGGTAGAGGCGCGCGCCCGAGGTCGTATGCCGCCCTTTTCCCGATTTCTCGCTCAGCGCGCCCGTCGCGGCCTCGATGTCCGGTAGAAGCCGTCGCAGGATCGAGGATTTGCCGACCCCCGAATGTCCCACGAGCACGGTGACCTTCCCCACGAGGTGCTCTCGCAGAACGTCGAGCCCGAATCCCGTCGCGGCGCTGACGCGAATCATCACCAGGGGGATGCAGGCGTCGGCGACGGCGCGCGCGGCCTCCTCCTCCGTTCCCAGGTCCGCCTTGTTCAGCGCCAGCATCGGCGCGAGGCCACCCCGTCGCGCCAGAAGCGACCATCGATCCACGAGGCCGGGCCGAAACGGCGGCTCACGCAGCGAGGCCACGATGAGCGCCTGGTCGGCGTTCGACGCGATGATCTGGGTGCGGGCCGCCTCGCCCCGGCCGCCGGCGCACCGCTCGAGCCACGTGACGCGCGGTTCCACGCCCAGAATCCGCCACGAGCCGGTGTCGGACCGCTCCACATCGACGCGGTCCCCGACCGCCAGCGTGCTCGCGCGCCGGTCCTTCGAGTCGGCCTTGAGCCTTCCAGAGAGGATCGCTTCGTGCAGAGTCGTGCCGTCCCAGAGAAGCGCGGACCGCCCCAGGACTTGGGCCACGATGAAACGGGGATTTGTCACTCGTGCGGCACGATAGCCCAGCCCCAGGCGGGCGGCAAGCAATCCCGGAGACGGCGGTCGCATCGCGCGTGGTCCCGGAGGATCATGCCGACGCAGTTGCACGGCGCGTCCGAGGTCCGTACACTCCCCCCCATGACTCCACACAATACGTTTTCATGCCCCCGATGCGGGGAACGGCTACCGGCAGGATTGACGCGGTGCGATGCGTGCGGCGCCTACATCGTCGCGAGCGACGGCGGGGGCGGCGGATCGCAACCGAATCGGACATCGAAGAAGGGCGGCGGTCCCCGTCGCCACGACAACGCCCCTCGCGGCGGGCGTCACGCCCCCGCGGGAGGGATGCCGCCTTGGGCGTTCCTCCTCGTCGGCCTCATCGTGGGCGGCGCGGTCGGCTACTCGCTGCACGCGGCGGTATCCCCGCGGGACGACGGCGGAATGCCCCGAGGCCCGGCGGACGTCATGGCCGGCGCGGGCGCCAACGCCGGCGGCGGGATGCCGTCGAACCAGATGCTCCCCGAAGTCATCGAAGCGATGGCGCGGTACCGCAACGTCCTGGCGGAGGACCCCGGCAACGTCGAGGCGAACATCGGGATCGGGAACATGATGTTCGACTCGAACAAGTGGGACAAGGCGATCGAGCACTACACGAAGGCGCTGGAGGGCGATCCGACGAACGCCGACGTGCGCGTGGACCGCGCGATCGCCTACCACACGTTGGGGGACAACAAGACCGCGCTCGAGGAGATGAAGCGCGTCACGCGGGAGAAGCCCGAGCACCAGAACGCGTGGCTCAACCTCGGCGTCGTGGCGGGCGCCCTCGGCGATCGCAAGACCAACATCGAGGCGTGGGAACAGTATTTGAAGCTGGCTCCCAACGGCCCCCACTCCGAAGCCATCCGCAAGGAGCTGGCCTCCGTGCGCTCGGGAGCCTAGCGGCCCGTTCCGCGGGCTACCCGATCGTTTCGCGGAGCGGCGCCAGCGCGGCGACCAGCGCCCTGCACCCGGCCGAGGCGGCCTCCCGCGCCGCGCGCCGGAGCGTCGCTTCGTCGTCGATGTCGTACCAAGGCGGCAGGGTCGCGATCGATCGTCCCCGCGCTTTCGCCCGCGCGACGGCCACCCGGGCCACCTCGCCCGTGCCCCACGGCGTTTCCCGAAAGAGATCCCCCGCGTCGACCGAGAGCCCGATCAGGTAGTAGCCTCCGTCCTCGGCGGGGCCGATCACCATGTCGTGCGCGCGGAGGGCGTCGAACGCCTCCGCCAGGCGCGCCGGATCGAGCGTGGGGCTGTCGGCGCCGATGGCCACGATGCGTCCCGCGCCCTCGGCGCGGAGCCGCGCGAACGCGCCCTCCAGCCGCATCCCGAGATCCCCGTCACCCTGGGGAAGAATGCGCACCACGTCGGCCTCCGCCCGCTGTCGCAGCGCCTCGTCGGCTTCGCCGTCCAGAAAGAGGGTCCACGCGGCGCCGACGGCCGCGGGGCCGCGTCGCAGGGTATCGAGAAGGCAGGCGCGCGCGACCGAGGCCGCCTCGTCGGGCGTGAGCGGGGGCACCAGCCTCGTCTTCACCAGGCCGGCGACCGGCGCCTTGGCGAGGATCGCGCCCGCGGCCATGTCGCGCGACGGCGCGCTCATGCGGACCGCCGGCGTCGCTCGCGTCCGACCGGGCGGGCCGCCGCGAGCGCCGGGAGCGGTCCTCCCGTCCGCCGCAGGTGGAAGAGAATCTGCTGCAGGTATCCCCGTCCCGGTCCCAGCCGCAACGACCAGCGCTCCAGATCCTCATCCCGCGCGCGGGTGCTCGCGGTCAGTTCCATCGTCGCGCGGCGGATCCACCGGTCGACGGGATAGGTGTCGAGCCGGTCCAATCCGAAGAGCAAGACGCAGTCGGCGATCTTGGGCCCGACGCCGGGCAGCGTGCGAAGCGTCGTGCGCGCCTCCTCGATGGGTGCGCGTCGGAGCGCTTCCCACGACCAGTCGCGCGCCGCCACGCGCCGCGCCGCCCCCAGCACGTACGGGGCGCGAAATCCGATACCGAGCGCGCGCAGATCGCGCTCCTCCGCTCCGGCGAGCGCCGATGGCGAGGGAAAGGCGCGGCGGTCGGTTCCGCGGACGGGATCCCCCCACGCGGCCGCCATCCCTTCCACGCCTCCCGAAATCTTCCTCACGTTCGACGCGGCGGAGCAGAGAAACGAAGCGAGCGTTTCCCACGGCTCCTGGCGCAGGAGGCGCAGTCCGAGAAGCGCGGCGAACCCGGGCAACGCCCGCAGCTCCTCCGCCTGAGCCAGAAAGCGCTCGGGCGGCTGGTCCAGGCGGAAATAGCGGTGCACCACCTCCGCCCCCGGGTCCGCACCGTCGACGTCGACCACCAGACCGCGCGCATCGGTGGATGCCCGCCACAGCGCGCCGCCGACCACGCCGGACCACGCGCCTTCCTCCAGCCTCCAGCGAAACGCCTGGCCGCAGGTGAACGTGAGCGAAAGGTCCAGCGGTCCCTCGACAGGGAATCGGTGTCGCGTGCGTGGCATCGCCCAAGCGTCGCGGTGCGTCCCCCCGCGCGTCAAGCGCTTCGCGGCGAGCGGGCTCCGGCGTTGACCCCTCATTCCGTCGCGTGGGACACTGACGGCAGCAGCGACGCTCGCGCGCGGCGCCCTCGCCGCCGCGATCCGCCTTGTCCGCCAGGAGCTTCGAGGATCCATGAATCCGAGTGCGTGCCGAACATCGCCCCCTGCGGGACGCTTCACGACGCCGCGCGCGCGCGCCGTGCTCCCGGCGCTCCTCGTCGCCGTCCTCGGCGCGCTCGCGGTGTCCGCATGGCCGGCCGCGGGCCGCGCCGCCAGCGTGACGGGGAAGGCCAGCGTGCATCTCGTCCGGTTTCTGGACGAGGTCTCGGAGACCGACCGCGCTCGTTTCGGACCGCTCCACGACGTGCGCCTTCGGCTCGAGCGCGGGTTCGTGGTCGTGGTGCGGCGGGGCGGCGATTTCGCGGCGATCCTTCCCATCGAGGCGCGTCCGGGCTCGCCCGACTCGCTTCAGTACTTCTGGTACCTGGAGCGCGGACCGTTTCTGTGGGTCATTCCCGGCGGTCGGGACCGGGGCGTGCGGGTCGTGCCCGACGGCGGCGACGTACGCTTCGGCGATTTCCAACTCCGCTGGGGCCGGGGCGACGACCTGGGATGGATCTACTTTCCGGACGTACCCGAGAATCGCGGGGTCACGTTTTCCGTGGTGAGCGGCAAATCGGTCGACAGCGTCGATCCGCGCGACACGCGATACTGGATCGAGCTGGGCGGCCGCAACGGTGGAGGCTTCTAGATCATCATGTCGATCGGCGGCGCCCTCGTCGAGTGGCTGCGAAGCCTCTTCTTCGACAACGTCGGTCTCAAGCTCGCGTCCTTCGTGCTGGCGCTCCTCCTCTACGCGCACGTCGTCACCGAACAGCCGAAGCAGGA
>QJVW01000068.1 GCA_003235575.1 Candidatus Eiseniibacteriota bacterium
AAGATCGGCGCCGCATAGCCCACGTCGGCGTAGTACGGTCCCTCCGGGAGCTCGACGCGAACGCAGCAGTGGCCCGGGTCCATGTACATCAGGGACGCATCGAAGCCGAGATCGGTAAGGAGGACGTGCAGCCCACGCGCCAGCGTCCAACAGAGCCCGCCGGCGCCCCGCGTGACGATTCGATCCACGTACTCCTCGAAGGGCGGCATGAAATCGCCGCGTTGCAGCCCCGGCTCGTAGTCGAGGAGTTTGGTGAGCGTCTCGAACGGCACGCGCCGCTGATGCTCGCGAATGATTCGATGGAGGTAGTCCAGGGTCGGCGCCTCGCGGTTCAACCGGAGATGCCCCAACAGGCGGTCGGTCGCCAGACGCGTCGTGGTCAAGGCAGCGCACCGCCAAGAATCGTCGCGAGCGTCGCGGCATTCAGGTTCCCGCCGCTCACGACGCAGACGATGGCGCCCGCGCCGGCGCGACCGCTCAGCGCCGCGGCCACGGGGGCTGCGCCCGCCCCCTCCGCGACCAGTCGCGCACGCGCGACGAGAAGTCGGATCGCCGCGGCGATTTCTTCCAGCGACACGACGACGCTCCCGGAGAGAAGGCTGCTCGCGAGGGGCCACATCTCCTCCAGCACCCCCTTGCCGCCGATGCCGTCAACGAACGACGGCCGGTAGTCGATGGCCGTTGGCCCGCCCGCCGCGAGGGACGCCGTGAGCGGCGCGGCGGTCTCGACTTCACACGCCAGCACGCGCGCGCGCGGCGCCACGCCCCGGAGCGCCGCGGCGATCCCGCACGAGAGACCGCCTCCTCCGTATGGAACCAGTACCGTGCTGACGTCGGGTAGGTCCTCCGCGATTTCGAGGCCGATCGTCGCGTTGCCGGCGATGACGGCGGCGTCGCTCACCGGGTGGATGAATTGCCCGCGCATGCCGTCATGCCGGTGCTCCACCATGACCCGCCACCACCGCTCGAAGGGCACCTTCACGACCTGCGCCCCGAGGCGCTCGATGGCGGCTAGTTTCGCCTCGGGAGCGTGCTCCGGGACCACGACGCCGCAGGGGATTCCGAGCCGCCGAGCGTTCCACGCGACGCCCTGCGCCATGTTCCCGGCGCTGGCCGTGTACACGCCTTCGGCGAGTTTGTCCGCCGGCAGACTCGCCATCGCGTTCCCCGCCCCCCGAATCTTGAACGAGCCGATCGCTTGGAGATTCTCCGGCTTGAGATAGACCGTCATCGCCGGATCCTCGAGCGGAAGGCGGATCAGCGGGGTTCGGAGGATGAAGCCGCCGATGCGCTCGCGCGCGGCCCGGATTTCCTGCAGCGATGGAATGCGCGGTCCGGCCGCGCCGCCCGGACTCACGCGGCGCCCGGCTCGACCACGGAGGGGCCGCCCCATTCGAGCCAGGTCCCGGTTCCGGACTCGATGGCGCGACGATGGATCGCGTGCGCCGCGGCGAGGTCTTCAACAGCGACGCCGAGCGATTCGAACACGGTGACGTCGTCGGGCGATACGCGTCCGGTCAGGGCTCCGGAAAACACGGCCCCGATCTCACCGAGGAGATGTCCGTCCGGAATCGCGCCCTCCTCGCGGGCGATCAGGAAGTCCCCCGCCTCGTTGACGCACGACGCGCGGCAGTCGGTGAAGAAGCGTGCGCGGCGCACGGCGTCCGTGTCGAGTTCGCGATGCGTGGCGAAGCAGGCCCCGACCGCGTTCACGTGAGCGCCCGGCGAGAGCCAGGCGCCGTGCAGGACCGGCTCCTTCGACGCGGTGGTCGTACAGACCAGGTCCGCCCCGCGCACGGCATCCTCTCCGGTCGCGACGACCTCGATGGCGACGCCGGTCTCCTCTTCCCGCTCGCGCGCAAGGCGCTCGGCACTGGCGCGGTTCCGGCTCCAGACCCGCACGCGCCGCAGCGGCCGCACCGCGCGCATCGCGGCGAGGTGGGCGCCCGCCTGCGCACCCGATCCGATGAGCGCCAGGTCGCCGGCGTCCCGGCGCGCGAGCGCATCGGTCGCCGCCGCCGAGGCGGCCGCCGTGCGGATCGCCGTGATGGCCGTCGCGTCAAGGATCGCGAGCGGCTCCCCGTGCGCGACGCCGAACAACATCACCACGCCCTGGTGCGAATCGTACGGCGTGCCGTGGTTGCCCGGCATCACGCTCACGACCTTGAGCCCGAAGGACCGCGGTTCGCCGAGGTAGCCGGGCATGAGCCCGAGCAGTCCGGATCGATCGGGCAGCCAGACGGGAGTGCGCAGCGGCTGGACCACGTCGCCGCGCGACAGCGTCGTTAGCGCCTCGCGCATGAGGGGGATGCATCCATCCATCGGAAGCAGGCGTACGACGTCCGCTTCGTTCACGAAGAGGACCTTCATCGCGCGCCCTCCGCCGCCGCGAAGGCGGCGAACGCCTGTTCCGGATCCACGTTGCCACCCGACACGATGCTCACGACAGCGCTCCCGGCGGCGGGACGCGCTTTCCCGGCCAGCAGCGCCGCGGTGGCCGCGGCTCCGGCGCCCTCGACGTACAGCTTCGCGCGAAGGAGTAGCGCCCGCATCGCTGCCACGATTTCCGCCTCGGTAACGAGCACGATCTCATCCACGGCCTCCCGCGCCACCTCCAGCGGGATGGCGCCGACGAAGGGCGGCGCGAGTCCGTCCGCGAGCGTGGTGGGACGCGGAACGGCAAGCGGCTTGCCGGCGGCGAGCGATGGCGTCATCCCGGGTCCCGCCTCCAGCTCGACGCCGATCACGCGGCAACTGGGCTTCAGCGCCTTGACCGCCGAGGCGACGCCCGCCATCAGGCCGCCGCCCCCGATCGCCACGACGACGCAGGCGACGTCGGGAACCTGTTCCACGATTTCGAGGCCGGCCGTGCCGGCGCCCGCCAGCCCGACGGGGTCGTCGAAGGGATGAACGAAGCTGGCGCCGGTGCGCGCCTCCTCCTCGTGCATCCGGTCGAAGAGCGTGGCGCGCTCGCCATGGGCCACAATCGTGGCGCCGTAGCCGCGCACGGCGTCGGCCTTCGAACGCGGGGCGTCCACCGGCATCACGACGGTGCACGGCACGCCGGCCGTGCGCGCGGCCCACGCCACGGCCTGCGCGTGATTTCCCGCGGACACGGTGATCAATCCACGAGCCCGCTGCTCCGGCGTCATGCAGAGAACGATGTTGAGGGCCCCCCGCGGCTTGAAGGACCCGGTCTTCTGGAGATTCTCGCACTTGAGATGGAGGCGGACGCCCGCCCGGTCCCCCAGACTGCTCGAGGTGAAAACGGGTGTGCGATGGAGTCGCGCGGCCGTGCGCGCCGCCGCTTCCCGGATGGCCTGGATTGAGATCAAGGGCATGAGGTTGGACTGTAATCCGAACCGGGTTGCGACGTCAGCAAGAACGGAGGGGCGGTCTGCGAAGACGCTTCGGGGTGCAGGCGACTAGGGGGGGCTCACCTCGAAAACCTCGCGTTCGTACCCGTTCTGCTCGAGAATCGCGAATGCCCGCTCCAGCGTCTTCTCGTTCAGGACGGGCTCCCGGGCCAGGATCCAGCCGTACTTGCGGTTGGGTGTCCCGACGACCGCCCAGCGGTAGTCAGGGTCCAGCCCGATCACCCAGTAGTCCCCCCAAAACGGACGGATACCGAGGAAGCTGACGAAGCTGACCTTGAGCTTCGTGTTGCCGCCATCGTCCACGACTTTCGCGACGCCGTTCGCCTTCCTCAGATCTCCATCGGACTGAACGCACGAGTTGCGAACGGTGATGCGCCCGTCCTCCCGAAGGGTGTACTCGGCCGTGGTCCCCCGCGCGCACTTCTTCTGGAATCGGTTGGGAATCTTCGCGATCTCGTACCACAACCCTTGGTAGCGCTCGAGATCGAGGCTGTCGACGGTTGTCACGGGGTTCGCTTCCTTCCCTTCCGAGCCGGCGGCGCCGGGCAGCGCGATCATCGCCTGCAGCGCGGCCGCGACGACGATGGCGGCAAGGCTTCGGACGACGAGACTCATCGGACGTCGCTCCCGGCGCTCCACGTTCGAACGAAGTCGACCTCCAAAGCGAAGGGACCGGGACGCTTGTCGCTGAGCATGAAGGCCACCTGATGGATGCGCGCGGGGTCCAGCGGCGGAGCGTCGTGTGGCGTGCGTCCCCGAAACGTGGGGAGGAAGGAGCCAAAGGGAAGGCGTGCGGTGATCCATTCGTCCGGCCGGGTCTCGAGGGTCGCGCGATAGGCGATCCCATCCATGTCGTCGTCCGTTCGCAGCCGCACCTGGTAGGTGCGGCCGTCCCCCCGGACGCGAAGTTCCAGGCCATCATGAGAGGACAGATCGCGCGGGCCAACCGTCGTTCGCACCGACGCGAACCCTCCGTTGTTCTCCAGCGAAAGCACCCCCTCGAAAACGCCCGTCGCGCGGTCGGTGCGATGAAGGGCGCTTCGCGATGCTCCCCCCATGACGCCGTCGTTGATCACGCGCCACGAACCGAGGTCGGAGCGGCCGAAATCCACGAGATCGTTCGGGTCGATCATGAAGTCTCCATCGACATGGTGGAAGGGTCGACGCTACACCCAGGTTGAGAGTCTGGCGTCGAAACCAGCCAGGGTCTGGAATCGTTCGACGCCCGGCGGAGGGTCGGGCGCGCCCGAGCCACCGACCCAGAGCGGCATCCTGCTCGGGAGGGCCTCGCGAAGTAGCGCCAGATCGTTGCCGGCGCGCGAGCGCGGTACGGCGGCCGAGACGCTGACCGCGACGGCGGCGACCGAGCCGCTCACCGCGGCGGCCGCGATTTGATCGACGGGCGTATCCGGGCCCAGGTAGAGGATGCGGCAACCCCGAATCGCCACGAGGGCGCACGCCATCAGCAAACCGCCCTCGTGACGGTCTCCCGGCAGCATGGCCGCGGCCACGCGGGGCCCCTTCGCGGCATGATCGTAGGGCTCGCGAATCTCGCGAAGGAATCCCGTGATACACGCCGACGCAAAGTGCTCGTGACGGATGTCGAGCCCCTGCTCCCGCCAAGCCTTGCCGAGGGCGAGCATGAAGGGACCCGCGAGCTCGTCCAGAAAGCGAAGCGGCCCCAAGCGGATCCAGTTGACCCGCATCTCCCGTACGAGCGACTCGCGATCCAACTCCTTCGACGCGCGGAGCATCGCCACCAGCGATTCCTCGACGCCGTCGGCAACGAGGTCAGCCGGATTCGGTGAATGCCCCGAAGCCCGCGGCGGCGGCTCCGCGAGGGAGAGCAGCCGGTCCAGTTCGCGCGTGGAAAGTTGAAGGAGTTCTCCGGGGCGGTGGCCGTGGCTGAGTAGCCGAGCGACGCGCCGAAGCCGCTCGACCGAGGTGGACGGATAGAGACGGTGGCCGGACGGCTTGCGCTCCGGCATGGGCGAGCCGTAACGGCGTTCCCAGGTGCGCAGCGTCTCGGCGGGGATTCTCGTAGCCCGGGAGAGTGCTCCGATGGTGAGCGACCGCGCCGGCCTGTCCGTTCCCTTGTGACTATCCGTCATGACCCTATCCGTTCCCTTGTTCTTGGTCGGCGACATACCGGCTGGCTCAGTGTATGACATCGAACCCCGGCGCGAGCAAGGCTGCTGTCGGCCCGGCTGGGCCGGCCCCCATCAATGGGCGGAGACCGCCTGGCCCTGCCGGCGGTCCCCACCCTGCGGCAAATGCTAGAAGACGAACGTCAGGCCCCACGAGGCGTTGAAGCTGCTGGGCATCCAGGTGGTCTCCGCGCCGTTCGCATCCGCCTTCGCAAGACCGAACGTGTGGCCGACCTGCCCCATGATTCCCATCTTCTCGGCGAGCATCATGAACCCGCCCACGCGGCCCGACACGCCAAACCGATTCGTGGACTCCGATTCGGTCTCCGTCGATCCGACCTTCAGTTTCTGCTTGCCGGACCAGTACTCGATGCCGGGGCCCATGAAGAACACCAGACGATCCCCGATCGCCCCGACCCGATCGGCGCCGACGCGAACCTTGAACGACGTGCCGGTCGCCTTGATCTCGGGATCGCCGGAAGCTTCACCCTGCCACTTCATCGAGGAGAAGCCGTAGGCGCCGGACAGCGCGATCGCCACACCTTCGTTCACGGAATACCAGTACTCCACGCCGACGTTCGTTTCCGGCGTCGTGGTCGGAGCAAGGTAATTCCCGGTGCCGACCACTTCGGCCGCGTAGCCGTCCGCAACACCCTGGCCGAGGCCGATCGAGAGCCTGGACGAGGCTCCTTCGGCGGCCGACGCATTTCCGGCCGCCACCATCAGGCCGAGGCCTGCTACAACGATCCCGATTCGCTTCACCGTGGTTCTCCTTCTAGGTTGAGAGGTAAGGATTCGATCCGCTCCCGCTCGATTACGGGATGAGGACGCTGTCGATCACGTGGATCACGCCGTTCCGCGCAGCGATGTCCGCCTGAATTACGTTCGCGCCGCCGACCTTCACGCCGCCCATCGTATCGACCATGAGGGCCTTGCCGTTCAGCGTCGGAAGGCTGGTCATGCTGGTGACCTGCGACGCGGGAAACTCACCCTGCACCACGTGGTAGAGCAGGATCTGCTTGAGTGCCGCGGGGTCGTTCAGAAGCGACTCCACCGTCCCGGCGGGAAGCTTCGCGAAGGCCTCGTCGGTCGGAGCGAAAACCGTGAACGTTCCGTGGCCCTGGCCGGTCAGCGTTCCGACGAGATCCGTCGCGTCGAGCGCCGCGATCAGCGTCTGGAACGAGCCCGCGGCGCGGGCGATCTGTACGATGCTCTTCTCCTTCGCCCCGGCGCGATCCGGCCCACCGGCGATGGAGTTCGTGACGGCGAAAGCCGTGCTCATGGCTACCACACCCACTGCGGCGATGATGACGCGTGCCTTGTTCATGACTGCCTCCTTCTCGATGCTGCGTTGACGTTGTGGACCTTTGAAGCGGTCCGGGAACTGAATGGCGTCGATCGGGACGCCACACTTCCGCACTGCCTCATGAGATGCATATATTTTGAACAAGATTCACGTCGGGTGCCAATTCTCGGACTGCCCCGCAGATCCACGCGGGGAGACGTGGCCCAGGTTCGGCCCCGCAGTCACGGGGCGGAGTGTGTTAACGCGCTATATTATATTGCTTTATGGTTCGTTCTGGGATAGAAGCCAGCTCTCGCATCGATGGAGGGGCCACGCAGGGCCCCCCTCCCGTCAGCGTCCGGACATGGGCGTCTCGTCCGTCCTAATAGATGTTGGCGAGATGTTGAACACATTTTGGACCGGGCGCATCTACAGGACTGTCGGCGCACCGGGAGCACCGGTGGGCCGCTCCGTCGGCGTCCGGATCGGCACGAACGTTGTTCCGCCCCGGGCGCGAAACGCAGACAATCGAAAGGAGACAACCATGAAGACCCTCGATGTGACCGTGGCGGTACTGTTGGTGGTGGGAGGATTGAACTGGGGATTGGTGGCGCTGGCGAATTTCGACCTGGTGGCGTTTCTGACCGGGGCCGGCGGGTTCGGAGCCAAGAACCCGTTGGGAGCGGTCGTCTACGCCCTGGTCGGGGCCTCCGCGATCTACCAGGCCCTGCTATGGCGTTCCATCCAGCGTCGCTGGGCGAGTGCCTGAGGTCGCCACGACCGTCCTTCTGACCGGCGCGACCGGATACGTCGGGGGGCGACTGCTCCCCCTTCTCGAGTCGCGCGGCGTGCGGGTCCGGTGCCTCGCACGCCGGCCCGGGCGGTTGACACAACGCCTGGGCCCGTCCACCGAGGTCGTCGCGGGCGACGTTCATGACCCGAACGCCGTCTCAGCGGCGCTCGAAGGCGTCGATGTCGCGTACTACCTCGTCCATTCGATGGGCTCCGGCCCTAACTTCGAGGAAGAAGATCGGGTAGGCGCCACGAACTTCGCGGCCGCCGCGCTCGCCCAAGGGGTGCGGCGCATTGTCTACCTCGGTGGCCTCGGCCCCGATGTGGAGGACCTGTCACCCCACCTTCGCAGCCGGCACGAGGTGGGCCGCATCCTGCGGGAATCCGGAGTACCCACCCTTGAGTTCCGGGCGTCCATCATCCTGGGATCCGGAAGCCTCTCGTTCGAGATGATCCGCGCGCTGGTCGAACGCCTGCCCGCGATGATCACCCCACGGTGGGTCGGCACGACGGCCCAGCCGATCGGGATCGATGACCTGCTCCAGTACTTGCTGGAGGCGCTCGAGACGCCGCTCGCGGGCAGCTGCGTGTTCGAAATCGGCGGCGCCGACCGAGTCTCCTACGGCGACCTCATGATGGAATACGCTCGGCAGCGAGGGCTGAAGCGCCACATGATTCCCGTCCCGTTTCTGACGCCGCGGCTTTCCAGCCTCTGGCTCGGGCTCGTCACGCCCCTCTACGCGAAGGTCGGGCGCGCACTCATCGACAGCATCCTCCACCCGACGGTCGTCCATGACGACGAGGCGCTTCGAGCGTTTTCCGTGCGTCCGATGGGGATGAACGAGGCGCTGGCATCGGCGCTACGCGCCGAGGACCGCGACTTCGCCGAGACCCCCTCCTATGCCGCGCTCTCGTCGGCGGACCGAGCGGCGGGACGCTCGGCGACGCGCCGTGGGAATCGTATCCTGGACGCACGGACCCGTGACGTTCCGCTCTCGCCGGCGCAGGCGTTCGTGCCGATCGCGCGCATCGGCGGAGCAAACGGCTACTACGCGTACGACGCTCTGTGGCGCGCACGGGGCGCCATCGATCTCTTGCTGGGCGGTGTCGGCATGCGCCGGGGCCGGCCGGATCCCGCCGATCTTCGGCCCGGCTCCAGTATCGACTTCTGGCGCGTCGAGGCCTTCGAGCCCGACAAACTACTGCGGCTCTCCGCGGAGATGAAGATCCCCGGCCGCGCCTGGCTCGAATTCGAGGTGGCGCCGAGTGCGACGGGCGCGACGATCAGCCAGACGGCAGTTTTCGACCCAGTCGGGCTCGGCGGGCTCCTCTACTGGTACGTCCTCCACCCCGCGCACGGCCTCATCTTCGATGGCATGCTGTCGGGCATCGCCCGCGCCGCCCTGGATGCCGCCCGACACGAAGAAGCACGATGATCCACGAGGACCGGATTCGTTGGCTGAACGGCGGAGCCCCCCGCGACGGTCGCTACGTTCTCTACTGGATGCAAGCGTCCTGTCGCGCGGAGTGCAATCATGCGCTGGAGTACGCCATTCGCCTGGCGAACGAGCGCGGGAAGCCGGTGGTCGCCTGCTTCGGTCTCACCGCCGATTTCCCCGAGGCGAACGCGCGGCATTATACGTTTCTGCTCGAAGGGCTGCGTGACGCGCAGCGCGGGCTGGAGCGCCGCGGAATCCCGCTGGTCATCGTCCGTGGATCGCCGGATGAAGTCGCGGTGGACTTGGCGCGCGAAGCCTGCCTGGTCGTCACCGATTGCGGCTATCTCCGGATTCAGCGGGCGTGGCGCGCCCGGGCCGCCGAGCGCATGGCCTGCGCGTTGGTGCAGGTGGAAAGCGACGTCATCGTTCCGGTGGAGACCGCGTCGCCCAAGGAAGCGTACGCCGCCGCAACCCTTCGTCCGCGCATCACGGCGCTCCTCAGCCGATTCCGCGTCCCCGTGCGCGAGACGCCGCTGCGGTCCGCGCCCGCGACGGACCTGCCGCGCTCGATCGATCTGCGTGATCCCGCGGCGATCGTCCGAGCTCTGGGCGTGGATCGATCCGTGCCCCCCGTGGCCGGCGTCACGGGCGGCGCCGCGAAGGCGTCGCACGTTCTCGCGACATTCGTGGAGCAAAAGCTCCGCACCTACCATGACGACCGAAACGACCCTTCGCTTCGGGGGCAATCCGGCCTGAGCCCCTACCTGCACTTCGGACACATCGCTCCCCTGCAAATCGTCGAGGCGGTCAAGGGCCGGCGTGGTCCCGGCGTGAAGGCGTTTCTCGAGGAGCTCATCGTGCGGCGCGAGTTGAGCATGAACTTTACGCACTACAACGACGCCTACGATCGCTTCGACGGGCTTCCCTCCTGGTGTCGCGCGACCCTGCACGCGCACCAGCACGATCCTCGTCCCTATCGCTACTCCATCGAACAACTGGACGCGGCGAAGACGCATGACGCGTATTGGAACGCGGCCCAGACCGAAATGGTCCGGACCGGCACGATGCACGGCTATATGCGGATGTATTGGGGAAAGAAGATCCTCGAGTGGTCGGACCGGCCGCAGGAGGCATTCCGCACGGCCCTCCTGCTCAACAACAAATACCAACTGGACGGTCGAGACCCCAACAGCTTCGCCGGGGTCGCGTGGTGCTTTGGAAAGCACGACCGCCCGTGGGCCGAGCGTCCCGTCTTCGGCATGGTGCGGTACATGAACGCCAAGGGCTTGGAGCGCAAATTCGACATCGACGGCTACGTGCGCCGCGTTGCCTCGCTCGCCGGCGCGGGGCTGTCCGGGGACGAACCCGCCAGCTTCGCGTAGAGCGGCCCGTCGAGGATCACTCCATCCTTCTTGTCGTGCTGGCGCAGTCTGCCCTCGAACAGAAACCCCGTCGCGAAGGGGGAAGCCCGCGCCTACGCGGGGCCGCTTCGCGTCCCGAAGCGCTGCGCCGCGCGCGCCCTCGCCTTGGCCGCCTCGACGTCGCGGTCCCGGGGGGCTGCCGTCGTGGTCAGCGTGCCCAGCAGCTCCCGTGAGACGCGCGCCACCTCGTCGACCGCCCGATCGAAGGCCTCCTGATTCGACGCGGACGGTTTGTGGAATCCGCTGATCTTTCGGACGTATTGAAGCGAGGCGGCCCGCACCTCCGCGTCCGTGGCCGGTGGGGTGAAGTTGTAGAGCGTTCGGATGTTTCGGCACATCGTGGCTACCCCTTGGTTTGCGTGCCGGCCGCGCTCCCCTTTCGACCGGGCTCCCCCGCGAGGCGGAGCAGGCGTCGGAATTGAGGTTCCGTGAGCGGCATGACCGAAAGCCGGGAATGTCGCGCGAGCAGCGTCCCCCGGAGCACGGCGTCGGCCTTGACGCGGGCCAGCGGCACCGGGTCAGGGAGCGCCCGGTCGGCCTCGAGCTCCACCACCGGGCGCTTGGGATTCCGGAGCTTCGGGTCGGGGTACGCGTCCGTCCTCGCCACCGCGAGTCCCACGGCCGCCTTCTCCTTCCCCGAGTGATAGACGACAACCGTGTCGCCTTTCCGAATCGTGGCGAGGTGCAGCAGCGCCGCGGGATTCGACAATCCGTCCCAGACGGTGCGCTTCTCGCGTTGAAGATCGGTGAAGGAATACGCGGAAGGCTCGGTCTTGACGAGGAATCGCGCCATGGCGCCGAGGATAGCACGTTCCTCCGCGACGACCGCGCGAGCCGGGCCCCCGTTTGCCGTTGGGCCCCGCGATCTGTCATCATGACGCCTCTCCAGTGCCACGGCGGCCGCACCGCGTCGGTGCCTTCGAGGCGACAAGCCCGCACATCCCACCACTGTATGGAGGTGCCATGCTACTCATTCGCGAAGTCATGTATTGCAAGCCCGGAAAAGTCCGCCCCATGGTCGAAAAGTCCCTGGCCATCTCGAATCTGATGAAGAAGGGCAAGATGGGATCGGTGCGCGTACTGACCGACGTTTGCGCCGAGCAGTTTTGGACCCTCGTGATGGAAATTGAGGTCCCGACCATGAAGGCGTTCGAAGAGATGATGGAGGGTCCGAAGGACAACCCCGAAGCCATGAAGGAATTCGAGGCGATCATGAAGGGCTACCACGACCTGATCGAGCGTGGCCGGCGGGAGATCTACAAGATCGAGGGATAGGGTCCCGATGGCGCCCGCCCCGGGGCCGAACAAAGTCCGCTTGACTTGG
>QJVW01000154.1 GCA_003235575.1 Candidatus Eiseniibacteriota bacterium
GGCGGACGCTGGCGCTACGGAGCCTATCACCGGCCGAGGAGACATGGCAAACCGCAGGGATGCGCAAACCGTACTCGTCGTGGCTGTGCTCGCCCTGGTGGTCGGCGGGGTGGGGTTGTGGCTGGGCTTTCGTCCGGTCCCGCCGCGTTCCGCGGGTCCTCCGGTGCCGAAGGAGCCCGATCACGGCCCGATTCTCTTCGAGATGAATTCCATCGTCAGCGACCCCGGCCGAGTCCAGTTGGGGTGGCGGGCGGTCGAAGGGGCGACGGGCTACCGCGTCACGATCCTCACCGCCGGCGACGACTCGCTTTTCGCCAGCGACACCCTGCGCACCAATTCCTGGACGGTGACCGCCGACGCGGAGCCAGGACTCTCCCCCCAAAGCACCTATCACTGGCGCCTGGCTGTGTTTTATGCCGACCGCGCCCCCGAAAGCTCCGAGCCGGCCGCCTTCGCGACCCAGTGACGCCTTGACACGCGCCGCAACCGGCGCGATGCTCGATTCGAACCGTTAGGGGTGGCTGGAGCGATCCGGCCTGAGAACAGACCCTCGGAACCTGAACTGGGTGATACCAGCGTAGGGAAACGGGACCGACGTCCAGATGCCGCTCGGGCCGCGCCCTTCGCTGGTCGCGGCCGATTTCATTTCGGCGGAAGGACGCTGCCATGATTCGCGTGCTCTCGATGCTTCTTCTCGTTGTTGCCTCGCTCTTCCCACCGGCTTCATTCCCCTTGCTGGCGCCGCCCGTCCGGGCGGAGACCGAGGCGGATTCCACCACGCTGACAGGCGTGGTCCTGGACTCGAGCACGAATGCGCCCGTAGCCGACGCGCTCGTTCGCGTTCGCGGCGGCGACCGGATGCTTCAGGTCGTGACCGACCGCGACGGCCGATTCCGACTCACCGGTCTTCCTGCCGGCAGCCTCTCGCTCACGGTGTCGCGGCTGGGATTCCACACCCTGGAGCGCGTTCCCCGCTCCGGGGAGATCGATCTGGAACTCAGGCTCACACCGCTGACCCTTCCGGGGCGCGTCGTCGAGGTGACGACCACGCGACCCACGGCGTGGCAATCGGCTGTCGCCTTTACGCGTCTCGAGACGAACGAATTGAAGGAACGGTACTGGGCCCAGGACGTGCCGATGCTGCTCGCCGAAACGCCCGGCGTGTACGCCTATTCCGACGCCGGCAACGGCATCGGCTACTCCTACGTGAAGGTGCGCGGCTTCGGGCAGCGGCGCGTGGCCGTGACGATCAACGGAATTCCGCTGAACGATCCTCAATCCCATGAAGTCTATTGGGTGGATCATCCCGACCTTCTGGCCAGCGCCCGGTCGCTGCAGGTGCAACGAGGCGTGGGCAGCGCGCTCTACGGCGCCAGCGCCGTCGGCGGGTCGATCAACCTGGAGACCGCCGCCTTCGGGCCCGAGCGTCGCATGGTCGTCGAGACGGGCGCGGGGTCCTATGGCACGACCCGTTTTTCCCTGCAGGGGGAGACCGGATTGCTCGACAACCAGTACGCCTTCAGCGGACGGTACTCCCGGATCGTCAGCGAGGGCTACCGCGAGCAGTCCTGGTCGCGCCTCTGGTCCTACGCGCTTTCCGCGGCGCGGTTGGACGAGCGGGTGACGACACGCGTGAATCTGTATGGGGGGCCGGAGGAGCTTCACCTCGCCTACTTCGCCGTGGACCGCGCCTACCTCGACGGGCGGATCACCGGCGACGCGAACGAGGACCGCCGGTTCAACCCGCTCACATGGCGAAACGAGACCGACAACTTCTTCGAACCGCACTATGAACTGCTGAACGACATCCGGCTCGGCGATCGAACCACGCTGTCCTCATCGATGTTCTATTTCCCGGGCAGCGGGTACTACGACGACTTTCCCTATGGCCCCATTCCACTCGACTCGCGGCGGCTGCCAAGTTTCTTCGTCGACGACAATACGCTCTATCCCGCTTCGTACTACGCGGACACCTCCGGCGTAGGCCCCTATGAAGTAGTCGCCTCCGACCTCACGCAACGGCTCTGGGCGAAGAACAAGCACTACGGGTGGGTCCCGCGGGCACGGATACGGCACGAGCGAGGGGAACTCACCGTTGGCGGCGAATGGAGGGAAGCGGTCGGTCGGCGCTGGGGCGAGGTGACGTGGGCGTCCGCGCCTCCTCCCGGAATGACGCCGAACCACGTCATGTATGACTATACGGGCCGTGTGAACGCGCAGTCCTTGTTCGCCCAGGAGACCTACCAGCCCTGGCGGGACCTCACGCTCACCGGGAGCCTCCAATGGCGCCACACGAGATACGCCATCGGTCGAGACCTGCTGAACGGCTATGACTTTCGACTCCGCTACTCCTTCCTGAATCCGCGTCTTGGCGTGAATTGGACTGTCACTCCGCGGCTGAACCTTTTCGGCTCCTTCGCGCATGTTCAAGCGGAACCCATCTTGACGGAGATCTACCGCGCCGACGATCCGACGGCCGTGCCCCTCTTCCGGAAGTTGGACCCGGCACATGGAGTCTATGAGGATCCGCTCGTCGATCCTGAAACGCTGAACGACTGGGAGTTGGGCGTCGACGTCTCCGGCCGCGGCGTGCGCCTCCGCGCGACGGGATACTGGCTCGATTTCCGGAACGAGATCGTGCCGAACGGACGGATCGGCCCGACCGGCGTTCCCATCACCGGGAATGCCGCGCGCTCCACGCACGCGGGCGTGGAACTGGAGTTCGAGACGCTGAATCGAACCGGCCTCTCGCTGTCCGGAAATCTCACGCTCAGCCGGAATCGGTTCGACGACGCACGCGAGTACCTCGACGCGACGACGTACCTGGATCATGGGGGAAACACCATCGCCGGCTTTCCCGGCCGCATGGCGAACATCACCGCGGCCTATCGACGCGGCCCCGTCGCGATTTCGGCGACGATGGTCGACGTCGGCCGGCAGTATCTGGATAACACCGAGGACAATCGCAAGGACCCGTCGCTCCGTGACGCGCCCGGGTACCAGAAAAAGGTCGTGGAGCCGAGCACGGTGCTGAACGCGGCTCTGTCCATCGACGTCGGGCGGGGGCTCGCGCGCGGCCTGGGCGTTCGGTCGCTCACGCTCGACGTGCGCGGGATGAATCTCACCGACCTCCGCTACGAAACGGCGGGATACGTCTACGCCGACGTGCCGTACTTCTACCCGGCCGCCCGTCGGAACGCGTTCGTCGGCCTCCGCGCCGAATTCTAGGTGTCCGAGGGAGCGCGCATGGCGCCGATCGATCTCGCGCTGCTGGGCGCCTACGCGCTCTTCCTGATTCTCCTCGGGATCCGCCTCGCCGGCGTGGCCCGCCGGAGCACGGCGGACTACCTGGTGATGGGACGGAGGCTGACGCTCCCGTCGTTCGTGGCGACCCTCGTGACGACGTGGTACGGGGGGGTGCTCGGCGTGGGCGAGTTCTCCTTCCGTTACGGAATCTCCAACTGGCTTGTATTCGGGGTTCCCTACTACGTCGGCGCGGTGCTCTTTGCGATCTTCCTGGCGCGTCGCGCCCGCCGCACCAACCTCTATACCGTGCCCGACGTGCTCCATGCTGCCTACGGCCGCCCGGCCGCGCTCGTCGGCGCCGTGCTGGTTCAGATCATGAATTCGCCGGCGCCATACATCCTGATGCTGGCCGTGCTGCTTCAACTTCTCTTCGGGTGGGGCTTCGTGCCGGCCCTGATCGTCGGTACGTTCTTCTCGACCGCCTACTCGCTCCGCGGCGGACTCCCGTCCGTCGTCGGGGCCGACCGCGTGCAGTTCGTACTCATGTTTCTCGGATTCATCGTCGCGCTCCCGTACCTGGCCGCGACCCACGGCGGACTCCCGTTCCTGCGCGCCCATCTTCCGGAAACGCATTTCGTCTGGCACGGAGGAAACACGCTGCAGTACATCCTCGTCTGGTATTTCATCGCCCTCCAGACGTTGGTGGAGCCGACGTTTCATCAACGCGCCTTCGCGGCCAAGGACGAGGCGACGGCCCAGCGCGGCGTGCTCCTGTCGGTCGGGTTCTGGATCCTGTTCGACTTCCTGACCACGTTCACGGGGCTCTACGCTCGCGCGCTCCTTCCCGATCTGGCCGACCCGGTGGCCGCGTATCCGGCCTTGGCGCTCCAGTACCTCCCGCCCGTCGTTCGTGGTCTTTTCTACCTCGGACTTCTGGCGACCGTGATGTCCACCGTGGACGGATTCACATTCATCGGCGGCGTGAACTTCGGCCGAGATTTGGTATGGCGCTGGCGGCGCGAGCCGGACGAACGGAACGTGAACCGCTACACGCAAATCGGTTTCGTCCTGACCGCGCTGCTCGCGTTCGGCCTGGCCCTTTGGTTTCGATCCGCGGTCGACCTGTGGCACCACATCGGTTCGGTTGGAGTGCCCGCCCTTCTCGTCCCGCTCCTGGGGGCGTACTTCCCACGATGGAGCGTTCCGCCCCGTTTCGCGGCCGCGGCGATGCTCGCCGGAGGGGGCGTCGCGCTTGTTTGGCTTCTGCCCGGAGCGGTCGGCAAGGGAGGCTATCCCTTGGGCCTGGAGCCGATTTACGCCGGCCTCTTCGCCTGCCTCGCCGTCTGGATCGGGGGCCTTCGAAATCGAAATTATCGAGGAACCATTTCCGCGCTCCGGTGATCTAAGTAGGTAGAAGGCGGGCGCGGTAACCGCCCGCTTCCCATTCGGTTAGCCCGGCCAGCCTCCGGTCGGGCGGCCGAATCGGGGCGCCCCTCCTAGGGTCTTGGGGCGCTCGCGAACCGATCTATCCGCGGATCCGCGAGACCGCGGAACCTCCCCGCCGGCGGAGCCTGGCGGGGAGTATTTTTTGGCGCACGGCGCGCGCCGGTTTCGCGGGTCGCATCCTGCGGTATGCTGCCCGTTCATGGACGACGCGGCCGACGCCTGCTCCATCTCGGACTCCTTCGCCGTCCCCGGTGCGCCCCCCAAGCGGCTTCCGTGGCGCGCAGCGGCGGCGTGGTCGGCGCTCGCCCTAGTCTTGGGCGCGCTATACGCGTTGGCGACCTTTCCGAATCTCGCCCCTCAAAACGACATCTGGGACTACTCCCAGGAGGCGCGCCAATTGTCGCGCGGGGAAGGATTCACCTCTCTCTACACGTATCCCACCCTGCTCCGATCGGACGAATCGCCGCCGTATCCGGTCCGATGGCGAATGCCGTTCTACGCGCTGCGTGGGTCGCTGTTCGTTCAAAGCGGAACCCCGCCTCCGGTGGGATACATGATCCTTTCGGTGGGCTCGCAGGGAATACTCGTCTTCCTGGTGTTCCTCTTGGGGGCGCACCTGCACTCGACCCGCGCGGCACATCTGGCGGCGGCCGCGGCCGTTGCCTGCCCCCTCCTCCTCGACCCCTACCATCCGGGACTGAGTCAGCTCCCAGCCGCTGCATTCGGGCTTCTCATCTGGATTCTCCTGCTCCGTCGCCGCGGACTTCCGACCGCCTTCGTGGCGGGCATCGTGGCGGCGGTCATCTGGTACACGCGGGCGGAGTCCCTACTTTTCGTCCCGCTATGGGCGTGGGCGGCATGGCGCGGAGACGGCTCCGGCCCCGCGCGCGTCAGCCGCGCCGTGGCATTCGTCTCGGTCTTCGTCGTCCTGTGCGCGCCGTGGCCGTTCCTGCTCCGGGAGTGGAGTGGTGTGGCGGCGCCCATTCAAGGCAATCCCACGCTGCTCTACACCCCTGAGTATCCCGGCTACGCGTCATCGCGGACCTATGGGGAGGTGATGCCCGGAATGCTCGGCTATGTGCTCGGCCATCCCGTGGCCCTCTTCAGCCGGTGGGTCAAGGATGTGATCGGGTACGGAGTCGATCTCGCGTGGGGATTGGGCCCCGGTGTTCTGGGTCTGGCGATGGCGGGTCTACTCCTTCGCGAACCCGGGGTTCGGTACCGGGAGCTGGCGCCGATCCGCATCTTCTTCGTCGCGATCGTGCTTCAGGTGGCCGCATTCGCCGCGCTCGAGCGGAGTCCGCGATTCCTGACGCCCATCGTTCCACTCGCCTGCATCGCAGCCGGGATCGCCGCAGCGCCTACGCTTGGCCGCATCTGCGGGCGGAGAATGGTCCTACTCCTCTTTCTGCTCTTGGTGGGGGAGCGCGCCGCCATGGTGGCTTTCGAGACCCGCGTGGCGGCGCGGCGCTTTCCGCCGATTCCCGCCGCGATGGCCGACTCCCTGCGTGAGCGAGCGTCGCGGTGGCCGGCTCAGGGCTTGCTCTTGACCGATGTTCCCGACTGGGCGGCGTGGCACCTCGATCGCCCGGCCGTTCTGCTTCCGACGTCACGCACCATGAAGCGATTGGAAGCCGAGCATCCGGTCGCTGCGATCCTCCTCTCGCCCAACGCGCGCCGGCGTAACGTGGCGGATGCCGACACCGGGTGGGTCGCGGTCTGGGACCGCTTCGAAGCCATCGAGGGATATCGCGGGCCCATCACGCTCCCGGGCGGCGGTCGCCTCTACGAGCGCACTCCCTAGGAAGGCGGCGCGGTGGCCTGGCCGTGGAAGGAATCGGGGGCGGACGCGCGTGGCGCCGCCCCCGAATTCGAATCGCGATTGACCGGAACGTCTACTTCACCCGCGTGTAGGTGATCTCCATCTCCTTCACTTCCTTGCCATCGCGCATGGCGATCATTTCGAAGACGTGCTTGTCTGAATCGGCCATCTTCGTGACCAGGCGATAGGGGATCTTCGCATCCTGGCCCGGAATCGCCCACTCCGCGTTCAGGGTCAGCGTCTTCGACGCTTTGTCATAGGCGCCATCGCCCATGGGGTAGATAGCAGTGCCCACGTCGTCGATCCAGATGGCCGTATACTGATTGGCCATGCGGTCGTAGCCTAGGAGTTCCATCCCCTCGTACGGCTTCCCCATCATTGTGCCGTGGCTCCGTAGCACGAGGAAACGGCCGCCCATGATGAGCTCGCCATCGGCCGTACCCTCGGAGGTCAACGGCTCGCCCGGTCCCATCCAAGCCTTCGAAGCCGTCTTCCAGCTGCCGACCATCGTCTTGAGAACTTCATGCTCGGGGCCGGGGGCCGCGTACTTCTCCATCTCGGCCATCATGGCCTGGGTTTGCTCGTCCATTTCATGCATGGCGCTCTTGTCGTCGTTGTTCTGGGCAGGCGCGATGCCCGCCGCAGTGACGACGGCGAGCGCCACGGAGCCCCCAACGAGCGCGCGCACGGCGTTGCTCCACGTCATGGCGTGATCCTCCGTGATAGGTGGGTGGGTCAACAAACGAGGAGCAAAGGATACCTGGCGGGAAGGAGAGGGTTCAACCGGATGCCGTGATGGGGAAAACTCGAATCGAGGTGAAGTGCGCTTTCGCCGGGCTAGGGCCTCTCGCATCCGCCAGAGAGGGGAGCGGTTGCGGCGGCGATAGTCGGTTCGAGGCGCGTCTCGCGCGCGCCCCAGGTTCGTCGCCGAAGCGACGGCCGAAAGATCGCACCCACCTCGTTCGAGCTGCTCACAGGCCGCGGCCGGTTCGCATCAGCCGCGTGTGCCTAGGGATACCCCGGTGGGGCGGCTGGGTTCCCGGGACGTCACCCCGTCATTTCCGGGCTGGGGCCCCGCGTGCCCGATCCGGCCGGTGCCCACGGCGCGGCGTCCCGGGATGCGATCCAAAGCACGGTACCATGCTGGGAATGAAGCATTTGGATCGGAGGGGTCGCCTCGCCGGAGGGGGGTGCGTCCCCGAGAACCGCCCGGCGCAGCATTGCCGACTTGTCGCCGCCCGTCACCAGCACGATCGTGGCCCGTGCCTGATTCAGGACGGGAAGCGTTAGCGTCACGCGCGCCTCCCCCGTTTCGGGATGGCGCGCTGCCAACGCCAGGCGAGACGTTTCGACAAGCGTCGCGGCGCCGGGGAACAGCGAGGCCGTGTGCCCGTCGGGCCCCATCCCCAAGAGCACCAGATCGAATTGCGGGAGTCCTCCCGGAAGAAGTCCGAATGCAGCGCGCAATTCATCTTCGTACTGCTTCGCCGCGCTCGCCGCGTCCGGGGCCGCGCCCATGATCGGATGTACGTTCTTCGGTGGGATCGGAATCCGATCGATCAACGCCGCGCGTGCCATGCCGAAATTGCTCCTCGGATCGTCGGCGAGGACCATCCGCTCGTCTCCCCAAAACAAATGCACGCGCTCCCACGCAAACGCGTTGCCGCCGATATCCCGCCACGATTCGGCGATTCGCTCGTACGCCGCGCGCGGTGTCGTGCCGCCTGCGAGCGCGACGTGGAATGCACCCTGGCGTGATTGTGCTTCCGAGGCCAAGCGGAAGAACTCCGTTGCCACCGCCGTGGCGGTCTCTGCGACCGTGGGGAATACGCGAAGAAGTCCAATCATCCACGCGATGGTAGAACTGCGCCGCCTATTCTCGAAGCGAATCCTGAATACCCTTCCGAAGCCCCGAATCCATGGAAGCGCCGACGGGTGCGGGATTGGCTCCGGCGCACACATGCCGTACGATGTTCCGCGGCTCCGCCACTTGGGGCCGCGTCCCGTCGGTTCGAAAGGAGATTCTTACCGTGCTGCGATCCATCGTTCTCGGATTCGCCCTCGTCCTGTGCCTCGTCGTACCGTCTGTCGCTGGAGCCCAGCAGATGGCCGACTCGACATACCATCCGGTCGTCGCTCGCCCCGCGTTTACCGACCACCATCCCCGCGTCCTATTCGACGAGGCGCATCACAACTTTCACACGCTGGACGGTCGCTACCGTCCGTTCGCCGATCTCTTGCGGAGCGACGGCTGCGCCCTGACCCCGAACACCGAGCCGTTCTCCGTGCGCACCCTGGAGCGACATGATCTGCTTGTGATCGCCAATGCGTCCGGGGACGACCTGGACCGGGGCACCGAGGAGACCATCGCGCGCTCCGCCTTCACGCGCCGTGAGATCGAAGCGGTTTGGGATTGGGTGCAGGCCGGCGGCTCGCTGTTTCTCATCGCGGATCACGCGCCCTTCGGTGGCGCGGCGGCGGAACTGGCGGCGCGGCTGGGCGTGGACATGAGCCAGGGCTACACGAGCGATAGCCTGCAAGCCGCGTTCGGGATGCAGAGCCAGACCTTCATCGAGTTCACGCGCGAGGCGGGCTCGCTGGGCGAGCATCCGGTCACGAACGGCCGAAGCGAGGAGGAGCGAATCGACAAGATCGTGGCGTTCACGGGGCAGTCGCTGCGTGGTCCGAAGGGCTCCACCTCGCTCATGCGGCTCTCGGACGCGGCCATCGACGTTCCGGCCGCGGCGATGAGAGATCGTGGGAACACCGAGGCCATTCGCCGGGCCGCCGTCTCCGCCAAGGGGCGCTCGATGGGCGTCGCGTTTCCCCTGGGGAAGGGGCGCGTCGTCGTTCTGGCTGAGGCCGGAATGCTGACGGCGCAGGTCGTCCGCACCCCCGACGGTCGCCTCCTCAAGTTCGGCATGAATCGACCAGGCAATGAGAACCAGCAATTCGCGCTGAACACGGTGCGGTGGCTGGCGAGAGAATTCTAGGACTGCGGAGCCGCGATGAAGTAGTAGTTCAATCCCTGGGTGAATTGCTCGACGAAGTGCTCTCGTGATAGGGGAGCGGCCGCGCGCAACCAGTCTCCCAGCAGGAAGACGCGCAACCCCGCGTCGTCGTGCAGCACGTCGTGGATGTCGCCCGGGGCCGAGCCGAAGAGATCCGCTCCGCCCAGGCCGCACTCGAAGACCACAACAGGGCGCGTGCGGCGCAGTGTTTGCAGGCCGCCGCGAAACACGCCGAGCTCTCCTCCTTCCACATCGACCTTGATCAAGGCCACGGGCGTGCCTTCCGGCACCAGGCGATCGAGCGTCTCGACGCGAACCGTGTGCTGGAGGACCGGCGTTCCCGCGGGGATGTCCGCCCGGCGGCGGAGGCCGCTCAAGGCGGGTGCAGCCACCACTTCGTGAAACGTCTGCTCGCCCGGAGTCTCGCCGAGCGCGACGGCATGGATCTGGTGGTTGCGGAAGCGCCTTGCGAGCGAGACGGCCTTTTCGGGATTGGGCTCGAAGGCGATGTGTCGCGCCTGCGGAGCCAGGCGAATCATGTGGCGCAGCATGCTCCCCTCGAAACAGCCGACGTCGACGCCGACTGAATTCGGACGAAGGACGCGCCGGAAGATCTCGATGGTCTGAACGTCGTAGAGGCTGTTCTTGGCGCGGGTCAGAATGAAATGTGCCCGCTTCACCGGGGATTCCCAGCGGCTTCCTACGACGAGGCGCTTCGCGGCGGAGATCATGAGGAGGGAGTGTAGCGAAACAGCAGCCGGTCGCGGCTAGTTCTCTTTGATCAGGTAGTCCTCGGGGCGGATATTGAGGCGCTCGATCTTGTAGAGAAGGGTCGTGCGTTTCATGCCGCCGAGGGAACGCGCGGCGTTGGCCTTGTTGCCGCCGTGAGCGCGAAGCGCTTGAAGAATCGTGGCGCGCTCGGCCGCGTCCTGCACTTCCGACGTTCGCTCGCGGCGCAGGGCGCCTTCCGACTTCGCCCGTACGCGGGGCAGGAAGGCCCGCCGGCCCAAGATCGCGCCGTCATCCGCCATCGCGACCGCGCGGGCGACTTCATTTCGAAGCTCACGGACGTTGCCTGGCCAGGAGTACGCGCGAAGCATCGGTTCGACGTCCGGCGCGACCTGGAGCTGCTTCTTCGACGCGGCGCTGAGTTCCGCCATGAAGTACCGGAACAGAATGACGATGTCTTCCTCACGATCCGCGAGGGCGGGGATCGTCACGCTGGTGCCGGCCAGGCGGTAGTAGAGATCCCGACGGAACGTGCCACGATCGACCATCTCCTCCAGCGCCGCATTCGTGGCGGCTACGACCCTGACATTGATTTTCCGTATCTCATCCGTTCCGACGCGCCGCAATTCTCCGGACTCCAAGACCCGGAGCAGGGTCCCCTGGGCCGCCGCGCTGAGCTCGCCGATTTCGTCCAGAAAGAGCGTACCGCCGTCGGCGCTCGCGAACAGACCCTCCCGGGCGGCAACCGCCCCCGTAAACGCCCCGCGTTCGTGGCCGAACAACTCGCTGTCGAGAAGTCCGGGGGCCAGCGCCGCGCAGTTGACGGGAATGAACGGTTCACGGCGGCGATCGCTCATGTGGTGAAGCGCCCGCGCCAAGAGCTCTTTTCCCGTTCCACTCGGCCCCGTGATGAGCACGGGGATCGTGGATGGGGCGATGCTCTGGATGGTCGCGACCGCCTCGCTGACCTCGGGACTTGCGGTAACGATCCCGAAACGGAGCGCGCCGCGATCAAGAGATTCATGGCTGCCGATGGCGGAAAGGCCCGCGTCCTCTTCCGTCGGTTCGTCGGACTCTTCGAATCCCAGCAGGGCGTCGATCTGTTTCAACCATGCCTTCAGTTCCAAACGCTCGAAGAGCGTCCGCGCGTCCCAGAGATACTGGCGACCCTGCTCCCGGTCCTCCTGCGTCGTGCCCTGAAGCCTTGTCTCACCGACCCAGTAGAGAGCCCGGGCCCGTTCGTAGGGGATCTCGTACTCGTGTCCGAGCGCGATGCCTTCCTCTGCGATTCGAAATGCCTTTGTCGGATTTCCCGCGGCCCTGTGGGCCATGGCCAGCACCCGGTACGTCGCACATTCTTCGTACCGGTCGCTCGTGTCGCGTGCCACCTTAAGGCCCCGCTCGCACGCGAGGATCGCGGCATTCGCGTCGCCCAGCAGTACCAGGCACTCACCCCGGCGGTGTCCGAGCTCGGGAATGAGATCGCCCTTCGGGGCAGTCGCATC
>QJVW01000105.1 GCA_003235575.1 Candidatus Eiseniibacteriota bacterium
CCTGGCCCTCGTGACCACCGCGCATCTCCCCGCGGACAGGCAGCGGGAGGCCAAGGAAGCCGTGATCGCCGCGGTCTACCCGGACGGCGACGGCCCTCGCCGCTTTCGAAACCTCACGCAGCTGATCGTGGGCCACGCGTGACGAACGACACGTGGCACGACGTGGGCGCGGCAGCGGATCTGTCGCAGCGGCCGCTCCAGCAGGTCCAGGTCGGCCGCGCGAAGGTGGCGCTCTCCTGCGTGGACGGAACGTTCGGGGCGATCCACGGCGTCTGCAACCATGTGGGCGGACCGCTGGGACAGGGCACGCTCGACGGCGACTACGTCACCTGCCCCTGGCACAACTGGAAGTTTCATCGCCTCACGGGCGAGGGAGAGCCGGGCTTCGAGGCGGATCGCGTGCCGCGCTTCGAGTGCCGGGTCGAGGGAGGTCGCGTCCTGATCCGCGAGACCCCGGTCACCAGCCGCCACAAGCTCCCGCACCCGCCGCATCCGCTCGATCGCGACACCAAACGCGAGCCCGGTCCGCTGCGCGTCGTCGGCATCTCGACCACGGTCATGGACAACGCCCACCCGCGCTACTCGACCTCCGAGGCGCTGTTGACGACCGCCCTGGAGCACGCGCGGACGAAGCATGGCCTGGAGACGCGCCTGGTGCGGCTGCGCGAGCAGCGGTTTCGCGCGTGCGAGGGCTACTACTCGAAGAGCGCGCACGCGTGCACGTGGCCGTGCAGCATCTCCCAAATGGATCCGGACGACGGCATGAACGCGGTCTACGAGAACCTCGTCTTCTGGGGGGACGTCGTGCTCGTGGCGACCCCGATTCGATGGGGCGCGGCCAGTTCCCTTTACTTCAAGATGGCGGAGCGGCTGAACGCGGTCCAGAACCAGATCACGCTGAAGAACCGGGTCATGTTGCGGGACAAGGTCGCGGGGTTGATCGTGACGGGAGGACAGGACAACATCCAGGCCGTCGCGGGACAGATGCTGGTGTTCTTCGGAGAGCTGGGGATGCAGTTCCCCCAGTATCCGTTCATCGCGCATAGCCGCGGCTGGACCGCGGAGGACATGGAGCACAACGTGGAGACGGTCCAGCGCAGCGAGGAGTTGCACGACGGCGCGCGCGCGCTTCTGGACCGCTGCCTCGATTTGGCCGAGCGCCTGCAGCGCAGCACGGCGCCCGACTTCCAGCGAGCGGGCCGGAAGGCCTCGGGTCTCGAGCGGCGCCGCAAACCCTAGATCCCGATCGCGCATGATCATCGCTTTGGCGTCGCCCCGCATCGCTTCGACCCTCGACGAGGGCCTCGAGAAGATCGAACGGTCCTTGTCCGAGGCCTCGGCCAAGGGAGCCGCCGTCGTCTGCTTCCCGGAGGCCTACCTGCCGGGCCTTCGGGGCGTGGGTATCGACGTGCTCCCCTTCGACCCGGAGCGGGAGGAACGAGTTCTCCGGGCCGTGGCCCAGTGGGCGCGCGCGCACTCGGTGGCCGTGATCCTGGGGATGGAGCGGCTGGTCGCGGCGGGCAGACAGAATGTCGCCGCGGTCATCGACGAGCAGGGGAATATCCAGGGGTTCCAGACCAAGAATCAGTTGGATCCTTCCGAGGACCGCTTCTACGTGCCCGGCGCCACGAGGCAGCTCTTCGAGATCAAGGGTTTGAAGTTCGGGGTGGCGATTTGCCATGAGGGCTGGCGGTATCCCGAGACCGTGCGGTGGGCGGCGGTGCGGGGCGCCGCCGTCGTCTTTCACCCCCAGCACACCGGCAGCGACCGGGAGGGCATCCGCCTGACCGAGTGGGGCGCCGCCGACGGTCCCTACTACGAGAAGGCGATGATGATGCGCAGCAAAGAGAACACGATCTACTTCGCGAGCGTGAACTACGCCATGCGTTTTCAGGAGTCCGCGACGAGCCTCATCGCGCCGTCCGGCGTGTGCCAGGCGTATCTTCCCTACGGACAGGAGGGAATCCTGACGGCGGCGCTCGACGTGAACCAGGCTACGGGCCTGCTGGCCGCTCGGTACGCGCCGGAGCGGTATCGTGATATCGAGACTGCGGCGCCACCGGCGCCGCGCCCGACGACGGACCGGCATTCGTGAGCATCGCGACCACCTTTCGCTTGCCTCCAACTTGTGCGCCCGGCACTGTTGAAGCGTCGGCGTGTTCGAAACGTCCTGTTCACTCGAATCGCCGCTTTGGCGGCGGGAGGGACGCGTGAGTGTCCGAGTCGTGCGCCTTGGAAGTCCACGCGCCGCGGGAGAGGGCGTCCGGATCGGCACCGTTCGCCGGCCTCCTCGCGGTGTCCCCAAGTCGCAGTTCTCATCGCGAAACTGGTACGACGTCTGGTTCCCGAACCTCGCCCCCAGCGCCGCGACGATGAAGCTTGGACAGGAGGCGACGACCCCCGCCCAGTGGGCGACGTTCATCAAGAAGTACAAGGCGGAGATGGCCCAGCCCGATGCCAAGCGCGCCCTGGAGCTCCTGGCCGTGCTATCGCACACATGCAATTTCTCCGTCGGTTGCTACTGCGACGAGGAGAGCCGCTGCCACCGCTCGGTGTTGCGGCAGCTTCTCCTCGACAGCGGGGCGAAGGTCGCCTAGTCGCGTGATGAATCTTCGGCATCGGGGCCGGCCGGATGCGCGCGGTCCCAGGGGAGGAGCAAACCGATGACCGACACCGCCGACACCCAAGAGTCCTTGGAGTCCATGCTCAAGGGCGAAATCATCCGCATGTATCAGGAGGTCGCGGATCACCCTAACGGGGAGTTTCACTTCTTTCACGGCCGCCAGGCGGCGGAGTTGTTCGGCTATCCGACGGCGTGGCTCGACCGGGCTCCCGCCGACGCCGTGGCGTCGTTCGCCGGCGTGGGAAATCCGCACGAGCGGGCCGCGCTGAAGACGGGCGAAACGGTGCTCGATCTGGGGAGCGGCGCCGGACTCGACGCGATCATCGCCTCGTGGGGTGTTGGGCCCTCGGGCCGGGTGATCGGCGTGGACCTCAATCCTTCCATGTGCCTGAAGGCTCAAGCGCTCGCGGCCTCGACCGGCGCGACGATGGAGTGCCACGAGGGTCGCATGGAGGACATCCCGCTCCCCGATGCCTCGGTGGACGTGGTGATTTCGAACGGAGTGATCAATCTCTCGTTTCGCAAGCGACGCGTCGTGGAGGAAATGTTTCGGGTCCTGAAGCCGGGCGGCCGGATATCCATCACGGACATCGTCAGCGCCAAGCAACTATCGCAGTCCATCGTCAACGATCCGAAGCTCTGGGCCAGCTGAATCGGCGGCGCTCTCCTGGAAGGAGAGATGTTCCAGCTGCTCGAGGACGCGGGTTTCACGCGTGTGCGCTCCGCGGTCGTGCCGCGGTTCCGCTTCCGGAAGGATGCCACGCAAAACTCGGCCGAAGCGTACGGGGTCAAGGCGGTCATGTTCACGGCGCAGAAGGCCGCCGAGAAGAGCGCATCGAAGTAGCGCGCGGCCGACGACGCGCCGCGAGCCGGAAGGATCAGCCATGAACGCGTCACGCCCATGACGGCGGACGAACAGCGACGCAAGGCCCGGGCGCTGCGCGACCTGCATGCGGGCGATCGGCTGCTCGTGCTGCCGAATGTCTGGGATCCCATCGGCGCCCGCGTGCTGGCGTCGTCGGGCTACCCCGCCGTCGCCACGGCGAGCGCCGCGATCTCCGCCTCCCTGGGATTCCAGGACGGCGAGAAGATCCGCCGGTCGACCATGCTGGAGGTCGTGTCGCGGATCGCCCGCGCGATCGACGTGCCGCTCACCGCCGACATGGAGTCCGGTTATGCCTCGACGCCGGCCGCCCTGGAGGAAACGACGCGCGGGCTCCTCGACAGCGGCGCCGTGGGTATGAACATCGAGGACAGCCTCACCGAGGGCGAGTCGTTGCGACCCCTTCGCGAGCAAGCGGACCGAATCGCGACGGTGCGGGCGGCGGCCGCCGCGCGCGGGATTCCTCTGGTGATCAACGCGCGGGTCGACACCTTTCTCGCCGGGACCAAGCGCGACCGCGATGACCTGATCGAGGAGACCGTGAAGCGCGCCGCGGCCTACGTGGAGGCGGGAGCGGATTGCGTCTACCCGATCGGGCCAGGCGACGCGGAGACCTTGAAGACGCTTCGCGCGAGGATCTCGTCGCCGATCAACGTCCTGGCGGCGCCGGGGGCCGCGCCGCTCCGGACGATGGCGGCGATCGGCATCAACCGGGTCAGTTTCGGTCCGTTTCTCTTCAGGTCCTGCTTCCGCAAGTTCGCGGATATCGCCTCCGCGCTCGCCCGATTCGAGGGGTACGACTGTTTCGCCCGCGAGATGTGGACGCGGGAGGAGACGGCCGCGTACCTGTCCTCGGAACGCGAAGGGGACGCCGTGCGGGAACGATGAAGGCTTACTACGCGCAGTCCTTGGCCGGCCGGCGGCTGCAGCGTTGCTACGAAATGGCGCCTCCCCGGATCTTGCAGTATCTCGAAGCGGAAATCGCGCACGTGGTGTCGCACCTCCATGAAGGAGACCGCGTTCTCGAGTTGGGCTGCGGGTACGGGAGGGTCGCCCGGCGACTGGCGCGCGCCACCGGGCGCGTTGTCGGGATCGACACGGCGGCCGAGAGTCTCGCGTTGGCCCGGCAGATCGATCGCGCCCAGCGGTGCGCGTACGCCCGGATGGACGCGATCGCTCTGGGATTCCGCGACAACACGTTCGACGTGGTCGCGTGCGTCCAGAACGGCATTGGCGCGTTCCACGTGGATCCGGCGCTTCTAGTTCGGGAGTCGCTCCGCGTGACGCGGAGCGGAGGGATCGTCCTTCTTTCCACGTACGCCGACTCGATCTGGCCGGAGCGTCTGGCCTGGTTCGAGGAGCAAGCGCGGGAGGGCCTGATCGGCCCGATCGACCATGAGCAAACCGGCCGAGGTGTCATCGTCTGCACGGACGGCTTTCGGGCCGGGCGGATGACGCCGGCGGATTTCGGCGATCTCTGCGCCGCCGTCGGCGTGGACGGCGCCATCACGGAGATCGACCGATCGAGTCTCTTCTGTGCGATCGCCAAGCAGGAACCGAAGCAGTGAGTGCGCGGGAGGGAGCATGACCGCACCGTCGAACCAGGCCTCCGATCGTCCCCTTTCCGCCGCGTTGGTCGGCACGTGGGAGCTTCGATCACGCGTCGATCGTACCCCTGCCGGGGAGTCCCGAATCGATCCGTCGCTGGGACCTGATCCGGTGGGATTGCTGTTCTACGATGATCAGGGTCATTTCGCGGCGCAGTTCATGAAGCGGCGGCGCGGCTCACCGAGCGACGCGGACGCCGACGTCGCGGCGGCGGGGCCGAACAACAGCCGGGCGCGCGGCGGGTACGACGCCTACTTCGGAACCTACACCGTCGACGACGAGCGAGGCACCGTCACCCAGAAATTGGTCGGAGCGCTCTCTCCGGAGAACGTCGGGCAGGTTCTGACACGAGCCATGACGGTCGACGGAGACGAACTGACGATCCGACTGGAGACGGCGACGACCGAAGGAGAGCCCGTCGTTCGAACGCTCCGATGGCGGCGGATCGCCTAGCGCGCGGTGGCTTGTTCCACACGAATGCCAGGGAGGAGTCCCATGCCGTACCGCACGTCTCGCAGCTCCAGGGAGTCCATCGTGCGCCGCGTCGCGGTGCTGGGCCTTTGCCTGGCGGGAGTAGGGACGGCCGAGGCCGCGGCGCCGGGGCCCGCCGAAGTCGTCCGTCACATCCTGTCCGCCGAAGGGGGGCAGGTCGCCACCAGCGTCGTGGAACTCGAAGGAGGAGATCTGATCCTCGCGGGCTACGAATACGATGCGGTTGACGGCGATTGGGACGCGCTGGCGCTCCGCGTGTCGGCCGACGGCAAGCAGGCATGGCGCCGCGCGAGCGATCGCGAGGGCAACGACTACGCTTGGGTGGTGCGATCGCTGGGGCCCGACCGATTCGTGATCGTGGGAACCCGGCCCACGGACGATGGTGACGCGGCCGGCTACATGCAGTGCATCGACGGCTCCGGCAAGGAGATCTGGATGCGAACGTACGGCGGAGCGAAGGACGAAGTGCTGTGGGCGGCCGATCGCGCGCCGGACGGCGGATTTTTCCTGGTGGGGCAGACGGACAGCGAGGGCGCGGGAGGCCTCGACTTCTACGTCGTGCGCACGGACCGCGAGGGACGGGAGCAATGGGCGCGGGCGTTCGGCGGTCCGGACACGGACCGCGCCCTCGGGGTCGCCGCCACGGCGGACGGAGGCGCCCTCGTGGTCGGCTTTCACGGCGTCTATCCGGATTCCATGGACATCCTGTTCCTAAGCGTGGACGGCGATGGAAACGAGCGGTGGCGCCGCTCCATCGCCGGACACGGATTCGACGTGGCGCACAACGTGGTGCGCGCCGGCGACGAGGAGTTCGTCGTCACCGGATACAGCGGCAGCTTCGGTCCGGGCGACCAGGACGGGCTTCTCATGGGGGTGACGGCGGAGGGGCGGCTGCGATGGATGAATACGTATGGGGATTCGGCCGAGGACCGCGTGTTGCACTCGGCCGCGATGCCGGGCGGCGGTTTCGCCTCGGTCGGCTACTCCAGGCGTCAAGGCGAGCGGGACTGGGACATGATCGTTCGGCGCATCGATCGTGACGGAACGCTGCTCTGGATCCATCGCGAGGGCGGCCCCTTCCCCGACATGGGCAAGGACATCATCGTAGCCCGGGACGGTTCGGTCATCGCCGTGGGCGGAACGCGTAGCGAGCACCCCCCGGACGACGACATCATCATCCTCCGCTTCCGCGAGAGCGGCCCCGCGGCGCCGGCAAGCCGGTAGCGCCGCCGGTCGCGGTGGACCCCACCCGGAGGGATTTCCGTTCCGGGCGTGATAATCTAGGAACGATGCGCCCGCCGACGGGCGCCCCCGGAACAACCGCGTTTCCATGGAGGACCTTCATGCCGTCCCGCGATCGTCTGCCCGCTTCCGCCCGCTTCGCGACCGTCGCCATGCTGGCGGCCGTGATCGGCTGCTCCCTGCTCCCTTCCACGTGCCGCGCCGCCGGGGCGACCGCCGCCTCCGACCGTGCCCTTGCCAAGGAGGCGAAGGAGTTCCGCGAGGCCGTCACGATCCTCGCCGACGACAAGATGGAGGGCCGCGGCCTCGGCACCAACGGAATCAGACTCGCGGCCGATTACATCGAGAAGCGGCTGAAGAAGGCGGGCCTGAAGCCGGCGTTCGAGAAGTCGTATCGCCAGCCGTTTCCGGTGAAGGTGGGCATCGAGAAGCTCGACGGAAACCGGATCGAGGGACTCGCCGAAGGCGACTGGACGCCGCTTGGATTTTCTTCCCCGGGAGCCTTCGAAGGCGAGTTGGCTTTTGTCGGGTATGGCATCGACGCGCCGCCCATCGGGTATCGCGAGTTCGAGGGCGTCGACCTGAAGGGGAAGGTCGCCCTCATGCTTCGCTACGAGCCTCAGGAGAAGGACGAGGCCTCTCCGTTCGACGGCAAACGGCCCAGCCGCTGGTCGGCGCTCCGTTACAAGGCGCTCCAGGCGCGGGAGCGCGGCGCGGTGGCGGTGATCTTCGTCACGGGCCCGCTCCAGGACGACGGCACCGACAAGGTTCCGGCGCTGAAGAACGACGGCCCGGAGAGCCCCGCCGGACTGCCCATCATCCAGGTAAAGACGTCGGTCGCGGAAGGATGGCTGAAGAAGGCGGGGATCGATCTCACGGCCTTCCAGCAGAAGGTCGACCGGGATCTCTCGCCCCGCTCGCGCGCGTCCACCGGCGTGCGCGTGCAAGGCAACGTCGCGATTCGCCCCATCTACACCGAGGGCGAGAATCTGGTCGGGGTCCTTCCGGGCAAGGGCGCGCTGGCCGGGGAGTACATCGTGATCGGCGCCCACTACGATCACCTGGGACACGGCGGCCACGGTTCGATGCGGCCGAATGAAAACGCCATCCACAACGGCGCCGACGACAACGCCTCCGGCACCTCGGCCGTGATCCTCGCGGCGAAGGCGATGAAGAACCGTCTTTCGAAGTCCAAGGAGCACCGCAGCGTCGCCTTCATGCTCTTCTCGGGCGAGGAGTCGGGGCTGGCGGGCTCGGCGTTCCTGGTCGACCACGCCCCCTTCCCGATCGAGAAGGTCCGGGCCATGGTGAACCTCGACATGGTCGGCCGGCTGCGCGGGGACACGCTGATCGCTCTCGGCCTCGAATCAGCGGAGGAATGGAAGGACTTCATCCAGCGCGCGGCCACCGCCACGCGACTCGACGTCGCGGCGCGCGGCGACGGCTACGGCCCCTCCGATCAGACCAGCTTCTACGCCAAGCAGATCCCCGTGCTCCACCTCTTCACGGGCACGCACGAGGACTACCACGCCCCCAGCGACGACGCCGACAAGATCAACGCGGTGGGCGGCGCGGCGGTGACGCGCTTCACGGTCTCGCTCGGCGCCGATCTCGCGACCGCCGTCAACGAGGCGGAGCCGGTCTATGCCCGCGCCAGCGCCGCGCCGGCGATGTCGGGCGACAGCCGCGGCTACGGCGCCTACCTGGGCACCGTGCCGGACTTTCGAGCCATGGAATCGACGGAAGGCGGCGTGCTGCTCTCCGACGTCCGCCCCGGCGGCCCCGCGGAGGTGGCGGGCATTCGCGGCGGAGACCGGGTGATGAAGATCGCCGGAACCACCATCGCCAATCTCTACGACATGACCTACGCGCTCCAGGATCACAAGCCGGGACAGACCGTGGACGTCGTGGTGATGCGCGGTGAGAAGGAACTGACCGTCCGAGCGATTCTGGGCGATCGGGCCACGATGGGACGCCCCGGCGCGGTATCGGCATCGGCGGCGCCGGCCGCCGGCGAGCCCGCGAACCCGCACGCGGGGGGCGCCGCGGGAACGGCGAATCCGCACGAGGGTGCCGCGGCCGTCACCGCCAAACCCCACGCGGGCGCGACGGTCAGCGGCGACCCGCACGCCGCCGCCGACGACGATTCGTCCGACGATCCGCACGGCGCCGCCGCGGGCGGCGGTGACGACGAGCCGAACATTTGGCTCCCCGATCCCTTCTTCGAAGGCCGCCCCGGCGTGGAGTGGAATCCGAAGGCGGGCAAACCGTTCACGCCGCGCTTCAAGGGCGAGAAGCACTTCGCCGACATCCGCCAGCTGACGTTCGGCGGCGAGAACGCAGAGCCCTACTTCAGCCCGGACGGCACGAAGATCACGTTTCAAGCAACCGTCCGCGGCGCCGCCTGCGACCAGCAGTACGTGATGGACCTCGAGACGGGCGCCACCACGATGATCTCGAGCGGCAAGGGCCGCACCACCTGCGGCTACTTCGACTATCCCGAGCAGGACCGCATCGTCTACGCCTCGACGGAAGCCGCGGGCGACTCCTGCCCGCCGCCGCCCGACATGAGCAAGGGATACGTCTGGGCGATCTACGACTCCTACGATCTCTGGGAGGTGAAGCCCGACGGCACGGGCCGGAAGCGGCTGACCGATTCCCCGGGGTACGACGCGGAGGCGACGTGGTGCTCGCGCGGCGGGAAGCTGGTGTTCACGTCGACGCGCGACGGCGACCTCGATCTCTACGAAATGGACGAGGCGGGGAACGTGAAGCGCCTGACCGACACGCCGGGATACGACGGCGGCGCGTTCTACTCGCCCAACGGCGACGAGATCGTCTGGCGCGCGAGTCACCCGGAGGGGAAGGCGCTGGAGGAGTACCGGGCGCTCCTGGACCAGGGTTTGATCCGACCCAGCGCGCTGGAGATCTATCTCATGAAGTCCGACGGCACCGGCGCGCGCGCGCTGACGAACAACGGCGCGGCGAACTTCTGCCCCACGTTCTACGCGGACGGAAACCGGATAATCTGGTCGTCGAACGTGGGCGCGGACGTGCGCGAATTCGACCTCTGGATGATCGACAAGCGAGGCGGCGAGCCGGAGCGCATCACGTTCGCGCCCGGGTTCGACGGCTTCCCGCACTTCAGCCCCGACGGCCGGTGGGTCGTCTGGTCCTCGAACCGCGCCGATCCGAAATCGCGCGAGACGAATCTATTCCTCGCGCGGTGGGTCGACGAGTAGGCGAGGCGTTTCGAGAGGAGGCCCGTCGTGAACCGGAATTGGGTCGGCGTGCTCTTGATCGCGAGCGTGGCGTTGAATCTTTGGCTGGGGTGGCGGGTGATGCGGCCCGGGCCGGGCGACACCCCCTCGCGCGTGACTGATCGCGCGGGGGACGTCCGTGCGACGTACGACCTGCTCGACCCGGTGGAGCGCGACTGGCTTCGCCGCGCGGGGCTCGCCTCCCCCGCCGACTCGCTCCGGCTGGACCTCCTGCGCCATCCGGAACTGATTCCCGAAGAGGGCGTCGTCGGTGGGGTCATGGCGTTCCGCGAGAACGCCATCTGGGTCCTGCCGGGCGGCCACGTGTGGGCGCTGGCGGACGACGGCCACATCGAGGAGGCGCTGCTCCTGCGCTACGAGGTCGGCAGTTCCGGCGGCATCGCGTGGCGCGTGGTCTATGCCGGCGATCGTCGGGAGAGCGCGCTGGCCAGCCGCGCCACATCCTCCTCCACGTTCCGCGAGGCCGCGCGACCCAGCCGCTTGGCGCCCGCGCGCACGGCCCGGACGTAGTCCGCCGCGGGGCGCCGCTCCGGCCCGCGAACCCGCTGGCGGTAGCAATCCGCCCACATCCGCTTGCCGCGCGGGGTGACGACCATGACCCGCTGCCGCGGGAGGTGCGACCGTTCCTGGGCGTCGAGCCGCGCCCACGCTTCGGACGAAAGCCCTTCCACCACCGCGCCCCAGATCTCGTGACCGGCGGCCCGCTTCATGTTCAGCACCGCCCCGCCGTACCCGCGGCGCACGCCGTTCCACCACCGACGCCAGCCCCGTAACCGCGCCGGCTTCAGTCGAACGGCGGCCGCCTCCTTCGCCCCCAGCGCGTGGCGCCAGTATTTCTTGTGCATCAGGCTTCCGTAGACGAAGAGCGTGGGCGTGTCCCGAATCACCTGCTTCCGCGCCGCGCGCCGGCCGGGCCGCCGCGGCAATCCTCGCTTGTTCATTTCGTTCCCTCCCTCGCGAAGGTCAATGCTCGCCGCCCACCGACCGCATCCCCTCCACGGCCGGCTCGAACCCCGGCCGCGCGGAGAGCGCGTCGTGGAATGCCTGCCGTGCCGCGTCGAGCTTCCCCTCCCGACGATACAGCGCGCCCGCGTTGGTCAGCAATTCCGCGGCCTTCTCGGGCATGGCGCCGGCCGCCGCCGCGTAGGCGCCCGCCGCCAGCGACCATTCTTCGCGCCGCAGGTAGACCTCGGCGAGATTGCCGAGCGCCGGGCCGTTCGACGGATCGATCGCGACCGCCCGCCTGAGGCGGCTTGCCGCGGCGTCCAGGTCCCCGGCGCGAATCGCGTGGAGCCCGTAGTTGTTCCAGAACTCCGGCGTGGACAGGCCGGCGGCCTCGGCGCGCGCGTACGCGTCACCCGCGCGCGCGGGGTCACCGCCCTGTTCATAGCCGGCGGCCAGCCGGAACCACGACATGCCCGTCTCGGGCGCCTGCCACCGGGGGAACGGCGCCCAGACGAACGCCGCGGCCAGCACGAGCGCCGCGCCGGCCGCGAGGCGCCGCCGCGGCCACGTGTCGCGATCCGCATGGCGAGCGCCCCATGCGTCTCCCGCCGCGACCAGCCCCGCCGCCGCGAGGGAAATCACCGCCGCCGCCAAGGGATGTCGAAACCGGT
>QJVW01000020.1 GCA_003235575.1 Candidatus Eiseniibacteriota bacterium
GGATCCAAGGAGAGCGCCCGCTCCACCGCCTCCCGCGCACGCCCATATCCCTCAGCCACCGGGGCCCAGCCCATGCCTGCCTCCTGCGAGTACGCCCGGCCCAGATCCGCCCAAGCGAGCGCGTACTCCGGATCCCGCGCAAGCGCCTCCTTCACGTAACCGATCGCCTTCGCCGTCTCCTCTCGGGCATACCGATCCATCAAATGTCGTGCCAGTAGAACGAGCCGGTGCGCTTCGGGGTCGGTCCCGCGGCCTCTTGCCGCCTCTGCCACCTCCGCCTTCGCCGCTCCGCTCGCGTCGGAGTCCGCCTCCTCGCCAAGCAGCGTCGTCCGCAGCTCCTTCACCACCGACTGCGCGATGTCGTCCTGCACCGCGAAGATGTCCTCCAGCGTCCGGTCGTACGTCTCCGACCAGAGATGCGAACTATCCGACACCTGCACGAGCTGCACCGACACCCGGATACGGTTGCCGGCCTTGCGAACGCTGCCGTCGAGCAAAGTCGCGACGTTCAGCACTCGACCGATCTCAGCGACCGGCGTGTCCTTGCCCTTGAAGTGGAACGACGACGCGCGCGCCGTGACCCTCAGCCCCTTGATCTTCGAGAGCACGTTCAGGAGCTCATCGGCGAGCCCGTCGGAGAAGTACTCGTCGTCCGCGCTCGCGCTCCGATTCACGAACGGAAGTACTGCGATCGAGGCGATCTTGTCCGACGCCGACTTCTCCGGATCCCCACGCTCCAGGCTCTTCCGCAGGCGGCGGAGTTCGTTGTTCACGTCCAGAGCGGATTGAGCCCGCTCCCGAGGGTTCTTCTCCAGGCAACGGCTGATGACTCGAGCGAGATCATCGGGAAGACCGGTGCGTACATGGCTCAGCGGCTCCGGCGTATCGCGGAGGATGGCATGGCTCACGTCGATCGAAGTCTCGCCCGTGAACGGTCTCCGCCCGGTTGCGAGCTCGTAGAGGATGATCCCGAGCGAGAAGAGGTCGGAGCGAGCGTCGACCGCCTCGCCTCGCAACTGCTCCGGCGCCATGTAGGGAACCGTGCCCACCACGTGGCCCTCGCGGGAGATCGGCGACTCCACGGTGGCGGTGGACGACGCCCCCTGGTCGGTGGGCGCGTCGGCATTCATCATCTTCGCGAGACCGAAGTCGAGAACCTTCACCCGCCCTTCGCGCGTCACCATCACGTTCCCGGGCTTGAGATCCCGGTGGATCACGCCCTTCTCGTGCGCGGCGACGAGGGCGTCGCTCAGGGGGATGGCAAGTTCGAGGAGTTTTGGAAGCGGGAGCCCGCCGGGGGCGACGAGCGTCGAGAGTGTCTGCCCCTCGACCAGCTCCATGGTTAGGAAGCGGATGTCATCCTCGTCTTCGACGGTGAAGAGCGTGACGATATTCGGATGGTTGAGCCCCGCCACGGTGCGCGCCTCGCGCTCGAAGCGGGCCAGGCGGTCGGGGGAAGAGGCCACCTCCGTGGGCAACACCTTGATCGCGACCTCGCGCCCGAGGCGAGTATCGCGGGCCCGATACACCTCGCCCATCCCCCCGGCCCCGAGGGAGCCGAGGATCTCGTACGTGCCGAGGCGGGATTTCGGGGAAAGCGGCATGGCGGACCAGTTTAGCCCCCGCCGGGCCGGCTGTCAGCAGGTCACACGGGCCAGCCAATCCGCCAGCTCGAACAGGGCTACGTTCCGGGAGCAAACGTCCGCCGCGCCTAGAGAGCGCGGCATGAAATAGAGGCAAGCACCGGTGCAGCGATGCGCCGGGGCTCTCGCGTTTGTGGCGAGGTTGCCCGATCGCCGCATCGCGCTCAACAACGTGAGGGGCGCCTGGATCCAGGATCAGAAAATCAACGTCGAGAACGAGAAGACCCTGGAGTACGGCGTCAACATAAACGTGACGTTCGTGCTGGAGAAGTAGTCCTCGACGATCGCCCTGCGCTTGATCCCGCCCCGCTGACACGGCGGGTTTCCGTCGGACAGAGTGGCAGAGACGCGATCTCGATGCTGACAGGCTGTCAGCGGGGTGGTGAAGTGACGGTGGTGTCGACGGCGGGCGGCCCGCATGGGATTCACAGGCGGCGCAAGGGCTTCCATGTTGTCCCGTCGGCCATCGGCCGAGCGGCACGTGGCATGCTACTCCCGCAGACTAGGTGGCGCTTGCGGACGCGGGCCGGTAATGATGGGGCGCTCCTGGACATCGTCCGCAGACGGCCGATGATGTAGCCCCGCATTCCGGTTTGCACCTTCCGCAGCGCCCGCGCCTCCCCGAACGACCCACGCGACGTGTCCGATCTTCGACCGCCGGAGGTGTTCGTGTTTGGGTGGAAGTCCCGTGGTGAGCGGCAGAGTGTCGCCCAGGCGCTTTTCGCGCAGGACGCGGGCGACGATGCCGACCCCGGCGCGCCTCATGCCTGCCTCGCGATTGCAGGCGCGACGGAGGGCAGATGATTGCCACTGTGGACTGCGACAAGTGCCCGGTCGCGGGTGCCAGCGCTTTCGCTTGCCTGAGTACTCCGCAGTGCGCCCGACTGTCGCGCGTGGCGGTGCCGCACGCCTACGAGCGCGGCCAGGTGATCTTCTACGAGGGCAACCCTTCTCTGGCCGTCTATTGCATTCGCTCCGGGATGGTGAAGACGATGCGGCACCACAATCACGGCAGCGTCACGGTGACCGGGGTGTGGACCGCCGGGGACCTTCTCGGCTACGGCGCGGTGATTTCCGATCACCCATACGCGGCCTCCGCGGAAGTCGTCGAACCCTCCGATGTGTGCACGATTCCGCGTGACGACTTTTTGGCCCTGATCGAGGAGAGCCACGATCTCGCGTCCCACCTGCTGCGGCGACTGGCCCTCGAGTCCCAAATGTCCGAGGAGCGCCTGGTGGAGCGCGGCGGAGAGCCGGTGATGCGGCGGACGGCGCGTTTCCTGGTGCAGGTGGCCGAGGACAGCGAACTGTCGGCGCGCGGGGGACGCCGCGCACTGGTGCCAACGCGCCGGGAGGATCTGGCGGAGTTGCTGGGGACGACCCCTGAGACACTGTCGCGGACCCTGCATGAGATTGCCAAGCGGGGTCTGATCGAGTTGGATCGCAAGGAAATCCACGTGCTGGACAAGATCCGGCTGAAGCGCCTCGCGGAGTAGACCACCTCGGGTTCGCGTGCCGGCAAGCACGATGACCGCACGCATCCTTCCCCCCGGAATCCATCTTGACGGCCATTAAGAAATCGGATGCCCCTCGTCAATGACGGCCGGCGCATGCAGACCTATCGTCGGACCGGACTTGCAGTCGATATCGGGTCCCAGTGCGGACATTGCTGCATCCCCATTCGCGACAAAGTCCGATCGAGTCACAGTTCCCTATTGGCAATGAAGTCGGGGGTCATCATGTTCAGTCGATTGTGGTACGCGGCAACCGCCGCGGTCTTCGTGATTGCCTTTTCAGTCCCGATGGCCCATGCGGCGCCATCCGAAGGCACGGCGCCCGCCTCTGGCGCCGCACTCGTGATCTCAGAGCAAGGCGAGCTTGCGGCGCCGATCCCAAGGGACTCGGGCCAAACTTCTGTGGCCTGGCGCGACGCCGACGGCGACGGAGATCTCGACCTCTTCGTGACGGTCTCGCGGGGCGACGATCTCGTGACGCGCGTCTATCGAAACGATGGAGGGCCGATCTTCAAGGCGGTCACCGCCTGCACCACCGTGAACGGCATCACGACCTGCGAGGGGGACGTGTCGGGCGGCATCCGCGTTCCCGAGACTGGAACCTCGAGCACGGCGATTCAAATCATCGTGCAGAACCTGACCAAGGACATCACGCCGATTTCGCGCAAGCCGGGCGTCGAGGCCGCCGCGAAGGGCGGGAACGGCAGCAACGGCGGCGCCTACCAGAATGGAGGAGGCGGCGTCGCTGGGCCCGCCGTCACCGTGAAGTTCCTCGATACAGGGCACGCGGTCGTGACCCAGGGAGGTCTGGCGCACGGAATCGTAGCCCGCAGCGAAGGGGGCAAAGGGGGGAACGGGGGCAATTCGTACGTCATCACGAACGCGGGTGACGGCGGCAACGGTGGAAACGGAGGCGCGATCACGATCGTGAATCGAGGCTCCCTCACCACCCACGGCGACAGCGCCGCCGCCATCTTCGTCCAGAGCGTGGGCGGCAACGGCGGGAGCGGGGGTACGGCCTACGGGATCGGCGCCAAGGGGACCGGAGGCTACGGAGGCTCCGGCGGGGCGATCGACATCACGAACGAAGGTGCCCTTTCGACCGATGCCAACCGGGCCTACGGGATCCTCGCCCAGAGCCTAGGAGGCTCGAGCGGACCGGCCGGTGACGGCATCGGAATCACATGGGGCGGAGGCTCCAACGCGGCCGGCGCGGGTGGGAGCATTCAGATCACGAATTCCGCGTCCATCGCGACGAAAGGCGTGGCCGCGGACGGCATCTCCGCGCAGAGCATCGGGGGATTCGGCGCGTCCGCGGGCGGCGGGTACGTCATCTCGGTGGGCGGCGTCGGCGGCAGCGGCGGCAACGGAGGAGCCGTGACGATCGCCAATAGCGGCCACGTCAGCACGGGCGGTGACAGCGCGAACGCCATCACCGCGCAGAGCATCGGCGGCGGCGGCGGCAACGGCGGCGGAGGGTGGGGCATCGGCCTCGGTGGCCACGGCGCCGGCGGCGGTCACGGGGGCAAGGTGACGGTCACCAACAGCGGAACCGTCGAGACGCACGGCACGTTCGCGAGCGCGATCCTGGCCCAGAGCATCGGCGGAGGCGGTGGGAACGGCGGCCAGGGCGGGTTCCTCTTCATCGGCGGCAATGGCGAGAACGCCAATCACGGGGCGGCCGTTCGCGTGGAGAACAGCGGCACGATCACCACGACGGGCGCGCGATCGGAGGGGATCCTCGCGCAGAGCATCGGCGGAGGTGGTGGGAACGGAGGGGATACCAACTCGCGGTTCTTCGGCATCGGCGGCCACGGCGGAAAGGGCGGGAACGGAGACAGCGTCATCGTCACGCAGAGCGGCTCGATCGCAACCAAGGGCAAGGACTCGAACGCCATCACCGCTCAAAGCATCGGTGGCGGTGGCGGGAACGGCGGCTCGACGGTGAGCGTGGGCCTCTACGTGAACGTGTCGGTCGGCGGCTCGGCCGGTGACGGAGGCAAGGGCGGCGTCGTGAAGGTCACGGCGAACGACGGCTCCATTACGACCGAGGGCGCCAATTCGTTCGGGATTCAGGCCCAGAGCATCGGCGGCGGCGGCGGCAATGGAGGATTCGCGTTCAGCGCCGCGGCCGGCGACAAGGGCGCCGTGAGCGTCGGCGTCGGGGGGACCGGCGGCAAGGGCGGCAACGCCTCGAACGTCTCCGTGACGACCGATGCGGACATCACGACCGGCGGCAGTTCCGCGCACGGCATCCTTGCGGAGAGCATCGGCGGCGGCGGCGGCACGGGCGGAGCCGCGGTTTCGTTGGCGGTCGCCGGAGGTCCCAGCGCCGGCATCGGCGTGGGCGGGAGCGGTGAAGGTGGAGGCGCCGGAGCGAACGTTTCGGTCCTCAACACCGGCTCGATCACGACGACCGGGTTCCATTCGTACGGCATTCTCGCGCAGAGCGTGGGCGGGGGTGGAGGAGACGGGGGCATGGGCCTCGCGGGGAGCGTCGGGAGCAAGTTCACCGCGTCCGCGGGCTTCGGCGGCAGCGCGGCCAACGGCGGTTCGGCCGGGAACGTCACCGTGGACACCCGCGGCAGCATCGAGACGAAGGGAGCCGAATCGCACGCCATCATGGCGCAGAGCGTCGGCGGCGGCGGCGGCACCGGCGGAGTCAGCGGAACGCTCGCGGCGAGCGACAAGCTGTCGCTGACCGCGAATTTCGGAGGCTCTGGCGGCAAGGGCGGCGTCGGAGGCGTCGTCACCGTCCTCAACAGCGGCGGCGTCGCCACGTCCGGGACGCATGCCTACGGCATTATGGCGCAGAGCGTCGGCGGTGGAGGCGGGAGCGGCGGCGGAACCTACTCCGTCGGCGGTCTCGGCGGGAAAACGGCGATCGGATTCGATCTCGGCGGATCCGGAGGCGTGGGACGTGACGGGAACGACGTTCGCATCTCGAATTCCGGCACCGTGCTCACGACCGGCAATGCCTCGCACGGCATCTTCGCGCAGAGCATCGGCGGCGGCGGCGGCGACGGTGGGAGCAACACGAAGATCGCGTTGCCGTCCATCGGGTCGGCGCCCGGCGCTACGTCCGGTCGCGGGCCGAACGTCGCGGCGTCCCTGAGCGGCGCGTCCCCGACCGGGCAGGCCGAAATGTCCACGTCGGTGGACGTCAACGTCACCGTCGGCGGCAAGGGGGGCAGCGCGGCGAACGGCGGCGTGGTCGCGATCGAGAATAGCGGCAGCATCGTCACGAAGGGCACCATCTCCAACGGCATCTTCGCGCAAAGCGTCGGTGGGGGAGGCGGCAGCGCCGGCACGAGCGCCGAACTCGGCCTTCCGATCCCGACCGGCGGTGGCGGCGAAGAGCCCACGCTTGCTCTCGGCTTCACCCTTAGCATCGGTCGCGCAAGCGGCAATGCGGGTCACGGAGACTCCGTCCGCGTGGCGAACAGCGGCTCCATCGAGACCTCCGGCGCGCTCTCGCACGGGATCTTCGCGCAGAGCGTCGGGGGTGGCGGCGGGAGCCAGATCTCCGATGTCTACGGACCGGTCGAAGACATCCTGAAGCCCGCCGGGGGCGCGTCCATCAGTTTCGAGATGGGCGGCAAGAACGGCACTTCGGGCTCCGGCGGCGCGGTCGACATCACGAATTCGGGAGCCATCGTCACCCACGACGAATCTTCCTACGGCATCTTCGCCCAGAGCGTGGGGAAAGGGGGAGGTCAGGGCGGTTTGACCGAACTCGATCTGCGCAAGGGGTCGATCACGCTGGGCGGCGAGGCGGGCGGATCGGGGAACGGCGGCACCGTGCGTGTCACCAACTCCGGCACCATCCTCACCCAGGGGAAGTACTCCTACGGCATCTTCGCCCAGAGCGTCGGGGGCGGCGGCGGGCTCGAAGTCGGTGGGCTCTCCAATTCGCCGCTCGGAGAGGACCCGCTCGCCGGCAGCGGTGAGCTGAATATCTCGATCGGCGGCAATGGGGCGAATGCTGGATACGGCGACAAGGTCGCGGTCTCCAATTCCGGCGACATCGGCACCGAAGGGACCCTGTCGCACGCGATCTACGCTCAGAGCGTGGGTGGCGGCGGTGGGCAGGGTGCGACGGTCGACGCCGGACTGATCAGTCAATTCTCGCTCGGCGGGAACGGCGGAGCGTCCGGAAACGGCGGAGCCGTCGCCGTCACCAACTCCGGCACGGTCCTCACCAAGGGCGACGCGGCCTACGGCATCTTCGCGCAAAGCGTCGGTGGCGGCGGTGGCGTCGGCGGCGAGGTGAAGCGCGGCCTCGGGTTCTTGAACGTCGGAATCGGCATCGGGCTGGGCGGGGCGGGAACCAACAGCGGCAACGGCGGAGCGGTGACGATCGCGAACAACGGCGACATCACGACGCTTGGCGACGCGTCGATTGGCATCTTCGCGCAGAGCGTGGGCGGCGGCGGCGGTCTCGGCGGCGGCGCTGGAAACGCGAACAGTCCTTTCTTCGGGTCCTTCGCTGGGAGCGCCGGTGGCAGCGGCCGCGGCGGCACCGTGTCGGTGGACCAGAAGGGTGACATCGAGACCTACGGCGACGCCTCGCACGGCATCTTCGCGCAGAGTGTCGGCGGAAGCGCGGCGCACCAGGGGATGGCGAGCGATGTCGACGTGACCGTCGACGGGAACATCCTTCTTCACGGCGAGGACGCCAACGGCGTCATGGCGCAGAGCGTCGGCGGCGTCTCGAATGGCGACATCACGGTCGAGGTCAAGTCGGGAACGATCCAGGGCGGCGCCGGCGAGAGCGCGGGCATCCTGATCCTGGACGGTGCCGAGAACAGCATCACCAACCACGGCACCATCACGACGCTCGACATGACGAAGGGGTTCGCGATCCGCGGCACGCTGGGCGACGACTTCATTGACAACTTCGGGACGATCGCGGGCTCCATCGATCTGGGAGACGGCCTCAACGCGTTCACCAACGAGGCCGGAGCCCGGTTCGACGCCGGCACGACAGTGGATCTCGGTGTGGACGGCGTCTTCACCAACGCGGGCACCTTCTCGCCCGGTGGTGCGGGAGCCTCGGCGACGACCACGCTGGGTTGCGACTTCGTGCAGACCAGCACCGGCACGTTCGAAGCGTCCGTCTGCGGCACCAACACCGATCAGTTGATCGTCACGAATGGTACGGCCACGCTCGACGGCACGCTGGAACTGGTGGCGAACTGCGACAAGTACGTCGACGGCACCACGTTCGATTTGATCCAGGCGTCTGGCGTGAGCGGTTCGTTCGACGAGGTCGTCCTGCCGCACACGGCGTTCCTCGACTTCACGCTCGACGACACGGCGGACGGCGTCACGGTTTCCGTGGACGTCACCAGTTTCGCCGACGCGGGGAAGAATCCGGTGGAATGCTCCATCGGCTCCTATCTGGACCAGTGCCTCTCGGACGCGTCCGGAGACATGGCGTACATGATCGGCTCGTTCCAGCTGGCGACGGCCGATCAGATCGCGGAGGCGTACGCCACGCTCAGCCCCGACACCTACGACAACCTCACGCGGGGCTCGTGGCAGGGAATCCGCCTCTATCAGGACGCGCTTGCCCAGCGGATGGATGCCGCGCGCTCGAACCCGTTCCCGGGGCGTGAGACGCCCGGCGGATTGGCGTTCGAGGGCGGCCATGGCGTCTGGCTGAGCGGCGGATGGCAGGGGGCCGACCAAGACGAGAGCGGCGGCTATCTCAAGCACAACTTCACGACCTCGCTGGGGCTCGGCGGGTACGAGCATTCGTTCGGCCGCTCGATCCTCGGCGTTTCCTTCGGCATGGCGAAGACCGACGTGGACCGCGACAACAAGATGGCCACCGGGAACGTCGACGGTTACTCCGGAGCCGTCTACGGCGGACACATCTGGGGCCGCACGTTCGCCCACGGTGTGGTCTCCTACGCGAGCACCAAGTTCAAGAACGAGCGTGACGTGCACGTCGGGCTGGAAGAGCGGATCGCCCGGGGCGACTTCAACGGGTCGGCCTTCTCGGCGTTGGTTACCGGCGGACGCCGACTCGACGCCGGACGCTGGGCCGTGGAGCCCTTCGCGTCGGTGCGGTACGCGACGCTCAGCTCCGATCGATTCACCGAGCAGGGCGCGGGGAGCGTGAACCTAATCATCGATTCGCGCTCGTCGAGCCAGATGAACTCCGACTTGGGCGTCCGCTTCAGCCGGGCATTCACCGGCGAGCGGTCGGCCTTCATGCCGGAGCTGATCCTCAGCTGGAACCACGATTTCGGTCTCGACGATCGCGAGGTCGTGGCCGCCTTCGCGGGCGATCCCTCCATGACGTTCACCGTCACGGGGCAGGATGTCACGAAGGACGGCGGGACGGCCGGGATCGGACTGAACTACGTGACGACCGCGGGCTGGAAGGCGAACCTCCGGTTCGACCACGAGCAGCGGAGCGACTTCAGCGCGAACAGCCTGTCGATCCGGCTGGGGTCGAGTTTCTAGGTACGCCTTTGGCGAAGCGGGGCGTCGTCATGGCGCCCCGCTCGCCTCCGTGTAACGTCGAACAGCCGGACGGGCGTGTCGGGGTTTCAGTTCCGGAACAAACGTCCGCCGCCCAGAGAGCGCGGCATGAGATAGAGCGAAGCCCCGGTGCAGCGATGCGCCGGGGCTCTCGTGTTTGCACGTGTGGTGCCGCCGCGGCCGCTGCGAGAGGTTCTAGTCCTCCAGCCCCATTTTCCTCAAAATCGCGCCCCAGCGCGGGTCGTTGTGGAGGGCCGCCGATCCTCGCGTTAGAATACTGAGCGTCGAGGCCCCTTATTTGACCACTTCCAGCGTAGCGGGCGCACTCGCAAGCGTCGCGTCGGAAACGAGGTCCGTCTCCGTTAGGAGGAACCCCTCTCCATGATCGATGCCCATGTCGTTGCCGAGAGGCTTGGCCGCTCGCGCCCGAGTCATGCACGTGTCGCATCGACGCTCGGGACGTCAGTCGTTCTGCTGCTGCTGCTGCCGATTACGGCCATGGCCCAGCACGTTCAACGCTATGACAATGGTCGCTGGTACGACGGCACAACATTCGTCGAGCACACGATGTTTGTCGTCGATGGCATCTTCCAAACATCCTTCGACGGCGAGCCGTCTGGTGTTATCGACCTCAACGGGGCGTTTGTCGTTCCACCCTATGGCGATGCTCATAGCCATGCGCTGGCTGGCCCGCGATTTGAACCTGACAACGACGCGTTCCTCTCGACGGGCGTCTTCTATGTCGGCAACCCGAACAGCGTACTGCGATGGACGAGACAATCGCGCATCAAGGCCGCTCAACCTCAAACGGTCGATGTGCGCTACGCCAACGGAGGACTGACCAGTGCCGGCGGCCACCCCACCCAGATTTACTCCTCGCTGCCCCAACAGGTGGAGGGACTCAGCGCTGATGATCTCGACGGCGAGGCGTACTTCACGATCGACGACCGCGCCGAGCTCGTCGCACGCTGGCCCGAGATCCTCGCAGGCAAGCCGGACTTCCTGAAGATCTACCTGGAGACGGCCGAAAAACACTCCGAACGTCGCGACGATCCAGAGTTCGTGGGCAGGCGCGGCCTCGATCCTTCCCTCGTCGCGCCCATTGTCGAGAAGGCACACGCCGCCGGCCTACGTGTGTCGGCTCACATCACGTCGGCATTCGACTTCCGCACGGCCGTCGAGGCCGGCGTCGATGAGCTGGCACACCTGCCGCTTGCCGCGCTGACCGAAGCAGATGCCGACCTCGCGGCCGCCAGGGGGGTGGTCATCGTGACGACAGTGGTGAGCCATCGCCCGACCCACGGCATCGCTGACGTCCGTGCGCTGCACCGGGACAACATCGTGCTGCTGAAGAAGCACGGGGTCAGGTTGGTGCTCGGCACCGACAGCGATCAGACCGTGATTGACGAATCCCGGCAGCTATTTGATATGGGGGTGTATCGCGCTGAAGATATCGTACGGCTCCTTACGGTCGATACCCCGCGCTACCTCTTCCCGGATCGTCTCATCGGTCGCCTTGCGGACGGCTACGAAGCCAGCTTCCTGGCGCTGGAATCCAACCCGCTGGAGGACTTCAGCGCGCTGAGCAGGATCAGTCTACGCGTCAAGGCCGGGCACATCATCGAGATCGGAGTCTCGAAGGAGCTTCCCTCGATCGGCCAAGCGATCGCCAACACGATCATGCACAAGGGAGCCGACGCGGGGATCGAGGAGTACCGCCGCCTGCGTCGAGAGCGACCGAATGACTACGACTTCACGGAACCTCAGCTCAACGCTCTGGGGCATGCGCTCCTCGCGCACAATAGAGTCGAGTATGCGATCGCCGTCCTCGAACTCAACGCCGAGATGTTTCCGAAATCCGCCAAGTGCCATGAAAGTCTTGGTGAGGCCTACAGGATCTTCGGCAACGAAGAGAAAGCGATGGCGAGCTACAAACGGTCGCTGGAGCTCGATCCGCACAACCAGAATGCGGTCACGAAGCTGAGAGAGCTGGAAGAAGGCGCCGACCGCTGAGTCCGTAGTGTCCGGAAACTCGAAGGAACGCCGG
>QJVW01000118.1 GCA_003235575.1 Candidatus Eiseniibacteriota bacterium
GAAGTCCCGCCCAGATCCGCCACCTCGTGGAGGCGCTCACGCCGTACGCCGACCGCGTCGGGGGCCGGTGCGCGGTGCTGGCAGTGCGCGACGTCCATTTTGGGTTGAGCCGGATGGGGGCGGCGTATTCCGGAAAGGGGGGCGTGGAGGCGGCCGTATTCCGCGACGAGAAGGCCGCGATGGAGTGGCTGGGCGTGCTCGGGCGGGGCGGGTCTACTAGGCCCAAGGCCGAGAACGGCGCCTAGCCGCCGACATGTCGCGGCTCAGCGACGCGAACGGATCGTCAGGACCGGGCAGGCTACCCGGTGGCGAAGGCCCGAGGTCGTGGCGCCGTGGAAGAGATCGCCGAAGAAGCGGTGACCGTGGGATCCCGTGATCACCAGGTCCGCGTCGATCTCCTTCACCATCCGGGTCAGTTCCCGCTTCACGTCACCGTTCCCGAGAAGCACACGCGCCGAAAGCCCCGCGGCGCGCAGGTCGCCCGCCATCTTTTCGAGCGCGGCCCGATCGTCGCGGCTTTCCAGGTCGCGGCTCTCCTCCCCCAAGTACCGGCTGGCGGCGCTCTCGGCCACGTGCAGCAGGACGAATTCGGCGTCGGCGGGGAGCGGCATGGAGCAGGCGTGCTCCAGCACCGGGAGATCGGCCGGCCCCAATTCCAGCGCCAGGGCGATCCGCCGCGGCCCTGAATCGACCACGACCCTGGCGGGACGCGCGGAGGTCGACCGGCGCGCGGCCTCGGTCACGAGGACCGGTACCGTCGGCACGGCCGCGGGCAGCGGCACGGCCCGCCAGCGCTCGAGGAGCGGCATCACGATGATCGCCGCCAGGAGAAGGATGACCGCGCCCACGGCGGCGGAGACGAGGGCGGTCACCCACCAGGCGCCCGGAGCCCCGCGCTGCCACTCGACCATGAAGTCGACCACCAGTTTGCCGTTCAGCGTGAGGATGAGCGCCGCCACGATCCATGAGAGCGCGACGACCCAGCGCGCGTTCACGAACTCGCCCATGAGGGAGCGACGACTGGTGAACGTGATCAGCGGAATGATGGCGAACGAGAGTTGAAGGCTGAGAACCACCTGCGACAGGACCAGGAGCTCATCGACCGCGCCCTCCCCCTGGAGCGAGATCACGAGGACCGCCGGGATGATGGCGAGGCCGCGGCTCACCGCGCGCCGGAGCCAGGGCTGGATGCGCAGCCGTAGAAACCCCTCCATGATGACCTGCCCCGCCAGCGTGCCGGTGATCGTGCTCGACTGACCCGACGCGAGAAGCGCCACGGCGAACAGGACCGAGGCCGCGCTCGTTCCGAGAAGCGGGGCCAGCAGCTGGTGGGCGTCCTCCAGGCGCGCCACGTCCTGGTGCCCGGACGTGTGGAACGCCGCCGCGGCCACGACGAGGATCGCGGCGTTCACGAAGAAGGCGGCGTTCAGCGCGACGGCCGAGTCGATCAGGTTCATCCGCGTCGCCTGCCGCTTCTCCGCCGTCGACTGCCCGACGACCCGCGTCTGCACCAGCGCGCTGTGGAGGTAGAGGTTGTGCGGCATCACGGTGGCGCCGAGGATCCCGATCGCGATGTAGAGCGACTCGCCGTGGAGCCCCAGGATCGACCAGCCGCCTCCGGGGATCGCGGCGAAGAGGCTGGCCGACCCATCGTCGCCGCGCGGGATGAAGCCCCGCATCAACTCCGCGATGACGGGCTTCGACAGCGCGATCTCCACCGCGAAGCAGAACCCCATGGTGGCGATCAGGACAAGGATTACGGCCTCCAGCCGCCGCATGCCGAAACGGGAAAGCGCGAGCAGGAGGAACACGTCGAGCGCCATGACCGTGACGCCGAAGAGGATCGGCACGTTGAACAGGAGCTTCAACCCCACCGCGGCTCCCAGCACCTCGGCCAGGTCGCAGGCGATGATGGCCACCTCTGCCAGGAGCCAGAGCGGGATCGTGAGCGGTCGAGGGTAGTAGTCGCGGCAGGCCTGGGCCAGGTCCTTGCCGGTGACGACGCCCAGCCGCGCGGCCAGCGACTGGAGCAGGATCGCCATGAGGTTGCTGAGGAGGAGCACCCAGAGGAGCCGGTAGCCGAACCGCGCGCCCCCGGCAAGGTCGGTGGCCCAATTGCCCGGGTCCATGTACCCGACGCTGACCAGGTATGCGGGGCCCGAGAAGGCGAGCATCCGGCGGAGCCACGACGCGCGCGACGGCACCGGCACGGTGCCGTGCACTTCCTGCAACGATCGTGGATCGTGGTTCAGGCCGCCTCCGGGAGTCGGTGTCCCCTAGGCGTGGAGTCTACCGTCCGCGGAAGCCTTCCATCCAGTTGACGTAGACCGTGGTCGCGGGGAGCGAACTGGAACCGAAGCTGCGCCGGACGTAGAAGAGGCGTCCGTCCGCCGAGACGTCGTAGTTGCCTCCAAAGCGGTCGAAATCCCAGGCGACGCGGCGAAACAGCTCCCGGGGGTTGCCCAGCGTGAAGTTCGGAGTGGTCGTCACGTCCACGACCATGAGGCGGTTCCCCGAGCCGATGTAGTAAATCTCCTTGCCGTCCCGGCTCCACTTCGGGTCCCGGCCCCCGTCGGTAGAGACCTGCCACTTGCCGCTTCCGCCTTGCAGCGGCTGAACGTAGACCTCGCGTTGGCCCGACTCGTTGGTCGAATAGACAAGCCAGCGCCCGTCGGGGGCGAAGCGCGGACTGGCCTCCAAGAAGGGCGTGACGACGACGGGCTGAAGCTTTCCCGATCCGTCGGCATTCATGATGTAGATCCCGCCCTCCCGATTGGCGGTCAGGATGCAGGCGAAATGCTTCCCGTCCTGCGACCAGTCGCCGGCGCCGAACGACCCCTCCTCCGCGTGCAGCAGCGACTCGGCCTGCACGCCGTTCGACGGCTTGGAGTAGAGGGCGTCCCGCCCCCTGCGATCGGACACGAAGGCGATCCGAGAGCCGTCGGGCGACCAGATCGGCGCGAGTTCGTCGGCCGGATCGAACGTGAAGCGCGAGCTGACCTTGCGCACGAGGTCGGTGATCCAGAGATCGGTCGTGGTCGAACCGCGGCTCGTGACCAGCCGGCGGCCATCGGGCGAGAGGGCGATATTGAATATGTTTCCTGGCTCCCCGACGGTCTGGATTTCACGCCCGTCGCGATCGAGGCACACGACCTCGGTGAGGCCGCCCGCGGCGCCGCCTCGGAACACGAGTGTCGCCCGCGAGGTCGAGAAGTCGGCGTTCGAGGAGGTTCCGCCGCCGGCGGCCACGTCGTCGACGACCGGGAACGGATCCCCCGTGAACTTGAGCGCCTTCGCGTCGAACGGCTGGGCCAACAGCGCGCGATCGCGGACGTAGATGATGTATCCGGGTTCGACGTACTCGATGCGGCTGAAATTCCCCTTCTGAAGCGTCACGACCTTGTCGGATTCGAGGTAGCCGACCTTGAGATACGACTCGTCCGGCTTGCTCGTCAGGCCCAGGAAGAGAAAGTGCCGCCCGTCCGGGAGGAAATGGGGCCAGGCGGAGCCCGTCTCTCCGTTGGC
>QJVW01000090.1 GCA_003235575.1 Candidatus Eiseniibacteriota bacterium
GGGCGGGTAGTATCACCCGGCTCCGAGTAGGGGCTCCCAATGGGGGAGAGGTGGCCGAGTGGCTGAAGGCGGCGGTTTGCTAAACCGTTGTAGGGCTAATACCCTATCGGAGGTTCGAATCCTCTCCTCTCCGCCATTTCGAACGATTCGCGCGATCGCGCGGGCCCATAGCTCAACTGGATAGAGTGTCTGACTACGGATCAGAAGGTTGGGGGTTCAAATCCTCCTGGGCCCGCCACTCCGTCCGCCCGTCGCCCGAATCGGTAGACGCCGGAAACTTCCCCGAAAGAGGTAGCCGCTATGAACTTTCGCGCCACGTGCGGCATGGTCGCCGCCTCGGTGGCCATGCTGGGGGTGCTGGGATCGGCATTGCTCGCTCCGGCGCCGTCGTATGCCAAGGCCGACGCGAAGAGCCGTCGGGCCCCGATGCGCATCGCGATCCTGCCGATCATCAACTCCAGTCCGGAATTGAGCGCGACCAAGATCATGGACGACGTGCTCCGGGAACAGCTCGAGGAGGTTCCCAAGGAGCGAAGCGTCTTCCTCTATCCCTTCGACACCGAACAGATCCTGACCTCCCGCAACGAGCTGGACCGCGCCTATCGGCTGAACGAGCAGTGGGCGAAGTACGGCACCATCGATTCCACCGCCATGGCGGGGCTCGATTCCATCCTCGTGGTGGACGCCATCCTCTTCGCGAGGGTGAACGAGTGGGAGAATCACCGTGTGCCCGTCATCGGGGCCGGCTCGTCCCATACGACCGTGGGATTCTCGTTCGCCTGCTACGATATCCGCAGCATGAAGCGTATCTGGCGGAAGAATCCGCGCGAACAGCGGTTCGGGCAGGAGATCGATCCGACCAGCGGCACGGTGAACTACGACGAAACGGGATTCATTCAGAACCGGCGCGCCAGTGATCCGCCGCGGTACGAAACGGTCGCGGCCGATCTGGTCCGCGACGCGTTCAAGAAATTCCCGGAGAAGTGATCGGGATCCGGCCGGGTGACGAGCGCTTCCTGGAGTCCGCCCTCCAGGAGGCCCGCGCCGCGGCCGACGAAGGAGAGGTCCCCGTCGGCGCCGTCGTCGTTTCGGGCGATCGCATCGTCGGCCGGGGCCACAACCGGGTCGAGTCGACCCAGGATCCGACGGCGCATGCCGAGATCCTCGCCATCGGGGCCGCTTGCCAAACGCTGAAGTCGTGGCGGTTGGACGACGCCACCCTCTACGTGACCCTGGAGCCGTGCCACATGTGCGCCGGCGCGATCGTCCTGGCGCGCATCCCCCGCCTGGTCTACGGCGCCCGCGATCCCAAGGCGGGCGCCTGCGGATCGCTGGCGCTGGTCCCCCAAGATCTGCGCCTCAATCACCGCGCCGAAATCGTTCCGGGGCTCATGGCCGAGGAATGCGGCGCGATGCTCGAGGAGTTCTTCCGCCTCAAACGCCGCGATAGGAACCACCTGGAAAAGTAAGGCCCGATCGCGTATTCTCCTTCGCGGAGAGATGCGAGAGTGGCTGAATCGGGCGGTCTCGAAAACCGCTATACGCGCAAGCGTATCGAGGGTTCGAATCCCTCTCTCTCCGCCATGTACAAGTCGGCGCGCGAGGGATGGCGCCTGCACCTTGGCTTCCCGGAGAGGTGTCCGAGTGGCTGAAGGAGCACGGTTGGAAACCGTGTAAGCATGAAAGTGCTTCGAGGGTTCGAATCCCTCTCTCTCCGCCAGATTGGGTAGTCAGGATCATAGATTCCGTGGGGATGTAGCTCAGTTGGGAGAGCGCCTCGTTCGCAACGAGGAGGTCAGCGGTTCGATCCCGCTCATCTCCACCATGTCTTCTCGCCGGGGAAGATCGATCCCCGGCCCGCGGAGTCCGGGTATTGGCCTCCTCGTGGATTGGCGTTGACGGTCAGTTCCCGCGCGATCGAGGGTCACTTACCCCGTCAGGACCGGAAGGTAGCAGCGGCCCGTGATCGACTCGATGCGCCGCGGATTCGACTGACCCGAGCCAGTCGCGGGGGGGCCGTCTTCCCGCCCCGTCCGGACACGTTGTCCGGGCCAGACGCCCGCGGCGTCCGAGGAACTTGCCTTGTCCCACCTCGCCCTCGCCCGTAAGTATCGACCCCAGCGGTTCGCCGAACTCGTCGGCCAGGACCCCGTGCGTCTCACGCTCGAGCGCGCGGTGGCGACCGGCCGCGTGGCGCACGCCTACCTCTTTTGCGGTCCCCGCGGCAGCGGCAAGACGACGACCGCCCGGCTTCTGGCCAAGGCGCTCAACTGCGAAACGCGCGCCGCCGACGCCGCCGAGCCGTGCAACGCCTGCGGCACCTGCCAGGAAATCACCAACGGCTCCTCCATGGACGTGCTCGAGATCGACGGCGCCTCCAACCGCGGCATCGAGGAGATTCGCAATCTTCGCGAGAACGTGAAATACGCGCCGTCGGGCGGAAAATCGAAGGTCTACATCATCGACGAGGCGCACCAGTTGACGGACTTCGCCTGGAACGCCCTGCTGAAGACGCTGGAAGAGCCGCCGGCGCACGTCCGCTTCATCTTCGCGACCACCGAACCCCAGGAAGTGCCCGAGACCATCACCTCCCGCTGTCAGGTGTTCGAGTTCCGCCGCCTACGGAGCGAGGAACTGGTGGGGCACCTCGTGGCCATCGCCAAGGCCGAAGCGGTGACGCTGGAAGCGGAGGCGGCGGCGTTGATCGCCCGCGCCGCCGAGGGAAGCGTGCGGGACGCGCTCTCCAGGCTGGATCAGGCGCTTGCGATCTCGCCGGATGCGGTGAGCGCGACGTCCGTGGCGTCGGCGCTGGGGTTGGCGGGGCTCGAGGCGTATTTCGACCTGGGGGAAGCGCTGGCGAAGCGCGACCCGAAGGCCGCGCTGACGACCTTCGACGGACTCTACGATCGCGGCATGGACGTGGAGGAGGTGGCCGACGGCCTGACCCACCATCTTCGCCAGTTGCTGCTGCTGGCGGTGGACCCGTCGCTCGAGCGGATCGTGGACGCGGCGCCCGCGGATCGGGCGCGGTACGCCGCCCAGGCCGGCGCGTTCCAGGCGTCGGACCTGTCCGCCATGCTGGCGATGGTGATCGAGTGCCGCGGGCAATTGCGCCGCGCCGAAGCGCCGCGCGCGCTGTTCGAGGTGTGCCTGGTCGACCTGTGCACGCTTCCGACCGCCGGCGCCGTCGACACGCTGATCCGCCGGTTGGAGGAAATCGAGGGACGTCTCGGCGGCGGAGGCTCCGGATCGGGCGGCGGCCGCGCCTCGTCCGTGCCCCGCGCGGAAGCCCGCCGGGCCGACCCGCCATCCCGTCCCGCGCCCCCGTCCCGTCCCGCGCCCGCGCCGCGCCCGCCGCTGGGCGTCGTCACGGCGCCGCCCGTGGCGATCGCGGAATCGCCGCCGCCGGCGGCCGCCGCGCCGCAGCCGGCGGCGCCATCGACCGCCGACGCCCCCGCCGCGCTGCCGGCCCCTCCGGAGGGGGAAGCCGACCGCTGGCGGTTCGTCGTGGAGCGGGTGAAGGAGCGGAAGCTCCTCCTCGGCACCTGTCTCGAGGAGGGCTATTTCCTCGGGCTCTCGGCAACCCAGGTGCAGATCGCGCTGACCCCCGAGCACTCGTTTCACCGGGCGATGCTCGAAATGAAGGAAAACCGCGAGATGATCCACCAGGAACTGGAGCGCGGCTTCGAACGGAAGCTCTCGTTCCACTGCGTGATCCGCGATTCGGGTCCGGAGCTGGAGGCGCACCGCGCGCGAATGAACCGGGAGGCGCGCCAGCAGCTGGTATCGCCGTCGCCCGATGATGCCGACCAGGTCGGCGCCGACGATTCTCTCGTGCGAAAGATCGTCGATCTCTTCGACGGCGAAGTCATGGAGGGCGGCGCGACACGTCAGGGGGAGGGGCAGTCGTGAACATCCAAGGCATGTTGAAGCAGGCGCAGGCGCTGCAGGCGAAGATGGCGGAGGCCCAGGAAGCGCTGAAGGAACGCGAGGAGACCGGGGCCGCCGCCGGCGGTAAGGTGACGGTCACCATGAACGGCGCGAACGAAATCACCTCCGTTCACATCGACCCCGAGGTCGTGCGCCCCGACGAAGCCGATTTGCTGGAGGATCTGATCATCGCCGCCTGCCGGGACGCGCGATCGAAGGTGACCGCGATGGTCGAAGCGGAAATGAAGCGCGCCACCGGCGGGATGAACCTGCCGCCCGGCCTTTTCTAGGACGGGGCCGGGCGTTCCGTGCAGTTCTCCAGCACCCTCCTCGAAGCCCTCATCGCCGAGATCACGCGCCTACCGGGCATCGGGCGCAAATCCGCCCAGCGGATCGCGTTCTACCTGCTTCGCGTCCCCGCCGATGAGGCGGGGCGTCTGGCCAACGCCATTCTGGAATTGAAGGCCCGCGTCGAAGACTGCTCGATCTGCGGCAACGTCACCGAGACCCAGCCGTGCGCCCTCTGCGCCGACTCCCGGCGCGACGGCGCGGTCCTCTGCGTCGTCGAACACGCCATGGACGTCCTCGCCATCGAGCGTACGGCCGAATTCCGCGGCCGCTACCACGTTCTGAAGGGGGCGCTCTCACCGGTGGACGGGGTGGGCCCCGATCAGATCCGGATCCGGGAGCTGATGGCCCGCGTCGAGTCGGGCGGCGTGACCGAGATCATCGTCGCGACCAATCCGACGGCGCAGGGAGAGGCGACGGCGCTCTACATCGCCCGTCTCATGCAGGCGCACCCGTCCGTCCGCGTCACGAGGATCGCCCGCGGCGTCCCCATGGGATCCGACCTCGAGTTCTCCGATCAGATTACGCTCGCCCGCGCCATCACGGGGCGGAAGGAGATCTGAGAGCAAATCTAAGACGTTGGAAACAGGTCTTTTCCCCTTGACCCGCGTGGGACCCCTGCGTAGGGTTCGCGGCAACTCCCCGGAGCGTGCGGGCGGCAGGGGTCGCCGCGGGGAGCGGGAGTGGGGCCATGGGACTCGCCGTGTCTGGGATCGGGCGCCTGGGATGGACACCCCGGCCTCGTCCGCGACGGGACCAGCGTTGCCACGCCGCGGTGATCGCGTGTCCAAGGAGCCGAGGGAGATGGTCAAGGGGAATTGGGCGCTCTTCGAAGAAGACTTCTGGGCGATCAACCAAATTCTCCAAACGCTGATGCGAAGCGCATCCGCGCGGAGCGTGATGCTGATCGACAAGACCGGTCAGTTGATCAACTCCATTGGAGAGCCGCCCGGATTCGACGTCACCTCGTTTTCCTCGCTGGCGGCCGCGGACTTCGCCGCCAACGAGCAGCTCGCCGAAATGGTGGGCGAGACCGATTTCTCCACGCTGGTCCACCAGGGAGCGAAGGACAGCCTCTTCCTCCAACTCATTTCCAACCGCGTGATCCTCGTCGTGCTGTTCGACCGCCAGACATCGCTCGGATTGGTCCGTCTGAAGGCCCGCCGCGCCAGCGACGATCTTCTGGACGTGCTGCAGCGCCTGTTCGAGAAGCTTCAATACAGGAACGAAGAAGTGGCGCCCCCGTCCCTGGGGGCCGACTTTGCCGCGGAAGCGGAAAGCGAAATCGATAGTCTGTTCCGCGACTAGGAGGTTGGTGCCGGCGTGTCGCTGATCAACTACTCGTCGCGTGAGATCAACTGCAAGATCGTGTACTACGGTCCCGGGCTTTGCGGGAAGACGACCAACTTGCAGCATATCTACGCGCGCGTTCCCCAGGAAACGCGCGGCAAGATGATCTCGCTCGCCACCGAAATGGACCGCACGCTCTTCTTCGATTTCCTCCCCATCGAACTGGGCCAGATCCGCGGGTTTCGCACCCGTTTCCATCTCTACACGGTTCCGGGCCAGGTCTACTACAACGCCAGCCGGAAGCTGATCTTGAAGGGGGTGGACGGCGTGGTCTTCGTGGCCGATTCGCAGATCGACCGCTACGAGGCCAACATCGAAAGCCTGATGAACATGCACGACAACCTGGCCGAGCACGGCCTCTCCATCGACAAGGTCCCGATGGTGATCCAATACAACAAGCGCGATCTTCCCCGCGTCGTCTCCGTGCCCGACCTCGAAAAGGAGCTGAATCCTCAGAACCACCCCTACTACGAGGCGGTGGCGTTCCGGGGGACGGGTGTCTTCGACACCCTGAAGCTCGCCTGCAAGCAGGTCCTGAAGCAGTTGGGCTGAGCCGCCTGTGCGCCGGCCGGCCGTTCTCCTCGCGACGCTCTTCGGCGTCGGTCGCCTCCCCGTGGCGCCCGCCACGTGGGCCTCCGCCGTGGTCACGCTGCTCCTGATTCCCGCCGCGGCCCGGGATCCGGTCGTTCTGGGCGTGCTCGTCGTCGCGCTGCTGCCCCTCGCGATCTGGTCCAGCCACCTGGCCGAGCGCGAACTGGGGACCGACGCGCACCCGATCGTCATCGACGAGGTGGTGGGCATGCTGATCGCCGTATGGGGCGTGCCCCACGCCGCGTCCGCGTCGCCCGCGCTCCTGTTGATCGCGGCGTTCTTCCTCTTTCGCGCCTACGACATCGTGAAGCCGTTCCCCATCCGGCAGTCCCAGGCCCTTCCGGGAGGGTGGGGCGTGGTGACCGACGACGTCCTCGCCGGTATCGCGACCAACCTGACGCTCCGGCTCCTTGTCGTGCTCGGCGCGCCGCTCTAGGAGGGGGAGACCGATGGGAGCGGAGATCGTCTCGATCGGGACCGAACTCCTGACCGGACTCGGCCGGAACACCAACGCCGATCGGATCGTCGAGGCCGTCGCCGCGATCGGCCTTCCCGTGGAATTCATCACGACCGTGGGGGACGACTCCGCCCGTCTCTCGGAGGCGCTGCGCGTGGCGGTCCATCGGTCGTCCGTCGTGATCGTGACGGGCGGGCTGGGCGCGACCCCCGACGACATCACGCGGAAGACGGTCGCCACGGTGTTCCGCCGCCGCCTCGTCCTCGACGAGACGGTGCTCGCCGCGGTCCGAGCCCGATTTCGACAGCGGGGCGTGGATATGCCCGCCAGCAACGAGTCGCAGGCCCTGGTCCCGCGCGGCGCGCACGTGATCGAGAACCCGCGCGGCACCGCGCCGGGACTGCATTTCACGCACCAGGAAACGGAGGTCTTCGTCCTCCCGGGCGTTCCCTCCGAGTGCGAGGCGATGCTGTCGCACTACGTCGTGCCGCGCCTGAAGGCTCTCGGGTTCGCCGCGGTGACCGGCCGGCGGGTCGTGCGCACCATCGGTCTGTCGGAGACCCTGATCGCGGAGCGGCTCGCGGGAATGGAGACCGAGGGGGTGCCGCTCTCGGTGGGATTCCTTCCGCACACGCACGGCGTCGACGTCACCCTGTCGGCCAGCGGGGCCGACGCCGCCTGGATCGCCGAGGCGCTCGACATCGCGGAGCGGCGGGTGGAGGAGGCGATCGGCGCGGCGGTCTACGGGCACGGCCGCGAGACGCTCGCGGAAGTCGCCGGTAGGGCGCTCCTCGCCAGAGGCCTGACCTTGTCGGTCGCCGAGTCGTTCACCGCGGGCGGGCTGGGCGCCACCGTCACGTCGGTTCCCGGGAGCAGCCGGTACTTTCTGGGCGGCGTGATCGCCTACTCGAACCGGGCGAAGCTCGATCAACTGGGGGTCGACCCGGCGGTGCTCGAGCGCTTCGGCGCCGTCAGCGCCGAGGTGGCGGAGCAGATGGCCGCGGGGGCGCGGGCGCGGTTCGGTTCCGACCTGGCGCTCTCGAGCACCGGGATCGCGGGTCCCGACGGCGGATCCGCGGAGAAGCCCGTGGGACTCTGCTACCTCGGCATCGCCGCCGCCGATGGAGCGCAGTGCGTCCGCTACGTCTTCGGCGGCGGGCGGGCGGAGGTGTCCGCCCGCGCCACGTCCTACGCGCTCGATCTCCTCCGCCGGCACCTGAACGCGGGACCAGGTCCTAGCCCGAAGCGATGATCCGGACGTTCGTGGCCATCCCGCTTCCGGACGCCTGGGCGGCCTACGCGTCCGGCGCCGCGGCCGCGCTGGCCGATCGCGTGAAGGGCGTATCCTGGGTGCGGCAGGAGAATCTCCACCTGACGATCCGCTTTCTCGGCGATCTCGGCGAGTCGGGCGTGGCGCGCGTCGGCGAAGCGGTCGCGCGCGCGGCGGAGTCCGTCCGGACGCCGGTGGCGTCCCTGGGCGCCGTGGGGGCGTTTCCGTCGCTGGAGCGGCCGCGCGTCGTCTGGATCGGCATCGCGGAAGGGCGCGAGGCCCTTCGGGCGGTGGGGGCCGCCGTGAACGCCGCGATCGACCGCGCGGGGTTCGACCGCGCGGACAAGCCGTTTCGGCCGCACGTCACGCTGGGGCGGGTCCGCCCGGGCGCCAGCGGTCTCGAGGCCATACGCGCCGCGGCCCTGCCCGCGCCGCCCGGCCCGGCGGCGCTCGACCGGATCGTCGTCATGAAAAGTGACCTCCATCCGTCCGGCGCCCGTTATACTGCGCTACGGGAGGTGCGTCTCCCGCCGCCGTGAGGCGGCATCGATCCGGGTTTCGGCGTTCGCGACGTCATCGCGTCGCCGGGGGCCCGCGACTCCACGATCACCTTTACCCCGACCCGAACCGGCGTCCCGGCACGGACAGCCAGCAAGAGACCAGGGGGAGCACATGGCCGTGAATTCGTCCCATCGGGAGAGCACCAAGGAGACCAGCAGGGAGAACGTGAAGGAGCGCACCAAGGCGCTGGACCTCGCCGTGCAGCAGATCGAACGCCAGTTCGGGAAGGGCGCGATCATGAAGCTGGGCGAGGAGCGCGCGCGCGTGCAGGTCGAGGCGATACCGACCGGCTCGATCGGGCTCGACGCCGCGCTCGGCATCGGCGGCGTGCCGCGGGGCCGCGTCATCGAGATCTACGGGCCCGAGTCCTCGGGCAAGACGACCCTCACCCTGAGCATCATCGCGCAGGCGCAGAAGCGCGGCGGCAACGCCGTCTTCATCGACGCCGAGCACGCGCTCGATGCCACCTACGCGAAGCGGCTGGGCGTCGACATCGAGGCCCTCCACGTGGCGCAGCCCGATACCGGGGAAGAAGCGCTCGAGATCTGCGAGCACCTCGTTCGCAGCGGGGCCGTCGACGTCATCGTCATCGACTCGGTCGCCGCGCTGGTGCCCAAGGCGGAGATCGAGGGCGAGATGGGGGATTCCCACATGGGGTTGCAGGCGCGCCTCATGTCGCAGGCGCTCCGCAAGCTGACCGGCACGATTTCCAAGTCGCGGACCACGGTCATCTTCATCAACCAGATCCGCATGCAGATCGGCGTCATGTTCGGCAACCCCGAGACGACGACCGGCGGCCGCGCCCTCAAGTTCTACTCCTCCGCGCGGATGGACATCCGCCGGATCGGCTCGATCAAGGACGGCGACAGCGTGATCGGCAACCGCGTGCGCGTGAAAGTCGTGAAGAACAAGATGGCGGCGCCGTTCAAGGAGGCCGAGTTCGACATCCTCTACAACCAGGGGATCTCGCACGAAGGGGAGCTCCTGGACATGGCCGTCGACAAGAACATCATCCAGAAGAGCGGCACCTGGTTCTCGCACGGCGACGAGCGGATCGGCCAGGGACGCGAGAACGCCCGCACGTGGCTGAAGGAACACGCGGACGCCACGGCCGAGATTTCGGCGAAGCTGCGCGCGGCGCTGGGCATCGGCGCTCCGGCTGCGACGGACGAGCCCGAACCGGTCGCCGCGGCGGCCGGGGAAGGGCGAGGGGAGCGCCGGGTCCGGATCTAGGCGATGTCGCTTCGACCCGGCCAGGCGGAGTCGGAGGAAGCGGCGAAAGAGGCCGCCCTCAAATTGCTTGAACGTGGACCGCGGACCGAGCGGGAGATCGTCGACCGCCTGCTCGGCCGCGGCTACGCTGCCGATGCGGTGGAGCGCGCCGTCGAGCGCCTCCGCCGCGTCGCATTACTGGACGACCGCGCGTTCATGCGCGCGTTCGTGCGGACCGAGCTGTTGCGGCGCCCGCAAGGGGGGCGTCTCTTGGCCGGGAAGCTGCGCCGGCGGGGCGTGCCGGCGGCGCTGATCGAGGAGATGGAGCAGATCATTGCCGCGGACACCGATTTGGCGGACCGAGCCCTCGGGACCGAACGCGAGCGGGCCGAACGGGCCGCGACGTCGCTCCGACGCCGCTACGCCGGGAAATCCGACGAGGAGCGCCGCCGAAAGGTGCACGACGCGCTGTTGCGCCGGGGATTCTCCTGGGACACCATCCGGGATCTGATGCGAGAGGAACCCTCAGGAGACGCGATGTGAAGCCACCGACCAGCAACGCCTTGCGGCAACAATTCCTCGACTTCTTCAAGGATCGCGGCCATCCGCACTTGCCCATGGCGCCGCTCGTCCCGCACGACGATCCCACGCTCCTCTTCACGTCCGCGGGCATGGTGCCGTTCAAGCCGTACTACGCGTCGCCGCTGCCGCCGCCGACCCGGCGCGCGGTCACCGTGCAGCGCTGCCTGCGTCTGACCGACATCGAGAACGTCGGCCTGACCGTGCGGCACGCGACCTTCTTCGAGATGCTCGGCAACTTCTCCTTCGGGGACTACTTCAAGAAGGAGGCGATCGAATGGGCATGGGAGTTCTCGACGCAGGTGCTGGGGATGCCCCCCGAGCGCCTGTGGCCGTCGGTCTACCAGGACGACGAGGAGGCGTTCGAGCTCTGGGCCAAGCACATCGGCCTGGGCGCGGCGCGCGTGACGCGGCTCGGTGACAAGGACAACTTCTGGGGTCCCGCCGGCGGCCAGGGGGCCTGCGGGCCCTGTTCCGAGATCTACTGGGACCAGGGGCCGGGCACGGGCTGCGGACAGCCCGCGTGCGCGCCGGGGTGCGATTGCGAGCGCTACCTCGAATTCTGGAATCTGGTCTTTCCGCAGTTCGATCAGGCGGCCGACGGATCGCGAACGCCGCTCCCCAACCGGGGCATCGACACCGGGATGGGACTCGAGCGCCTGGCCATGATCCTCCAGGGCTCGGCCAGCGTGTACGACATCGACCTGCTCCGCCCCATCGGCGACGCCGTGCGACGGCTGGGCTCGCCGAAGGAGGCCGAGTCCGAGCGCGGCCGCTACGCCGCGCGCGTCATCACGGATCACCTGCGGGCGCTGGTCTTCACCTTCGCGGAGGGCGTTCGCCCTTCGAACGAAGGGCGCGGGTACGTCGTCCGGAGGCTGCTGCGCCGCGCTGCGCGGTTGGGCCGGCACGCCGGAATCGAGGGAACCTTCCTCGCGCGCCTCGTCCCGACAGTGGTCGCGCAGATGGCGGCCTACGAGGAGTATGCGTACCTCGCCACCGAGCAGGCCGCGATCGCCGCGGCGGTCCAGGAGGAGGAAGAGCGCTTCTCCGAGACCCTCGGGCAG
>QJVW01000071.1 GCA_003235575.1 Candidatus Eiseniibacteriota bacterium
CGCCCGAAAGCTCACGATCGAGGATGCCCGCGCAGTACGGCACATCGCCGGGGTGGTGTCCGCCGTGCCGGTCGCGGTGGGATCCGCGATCGTCGAGGGGGGAGGGCGCGGGCGAAGCGTCTACGTCTACGGCGTCACCGCCGAGGCGCCGCGCGTCTGGTCGTGGAACGTCGCCGTGGGGCAGAACATCCCCGAAATGGACTGGGACAAGAGCTCCGCCGTGGTTTTGCTCGGGTCGCGGCTGAAACGGGAGCTGTTCGAGGATCGCAATCCGCTTGGCGCGGTCGTTCGCGTCGGCCAGTCGCGGTTCCGGGTCATCGGCGTGATGGAACCGAAGGGTCAGTTCCTCGGCTTCGACCTGGACGACGCCGCCTACATGCCGGTAGCGAACGCGATGCGGCTGTTCAACCTCAGCGAGTTGACCGAGGTGGACATCCTCGCCGCGAATCCGGATGCGGTCGATACCGTGGCCCGGGCCGTCGAGGCGCTGATGCGCGATCGGCACGACGGACAGGAGGACGTCACCGTCGTCACGTCCCAGGAAGCCATGGAGGTGATCAACGACATCCTCGCGGTCGTGACCGGGTTCGTCACGGGCGTCGCGGCGATCAGCCTGCTCGTTGGGGCCATCGGCATTTTGACGATCATGTGGATCGTCGTGCAGGAGCGACAGCAGGAGGTGGGCCTGGTCAAGGCGCTGGGGGCGACCCGTACGCAGATCCTGTCGTGGTATCTCTTCGAGGCCGCGGTGACGGCGGGCGCCGGAGGCCTGGGTGGGCTCATCGTGGGTATCGGCGGCGCACGCCTCCTCGCCGCGCTGGTGCCGGGCCTCGAGACGTGGACGCCGCCCGAGACCGTCGTCGCGGCCCTCGTCATGGCGGTGACGGTGGGTGTCGCCGCGGGCGTCGCGCCGGCCTTGAGGGCGGCGCGTCTCGATCCGGTGGAGGCGCTCCGCGGCGAGTAGGCGCGCGGGGCGCGACGCTCCAGAGTCCGGCGTAGTAGTATTCGCGCCGTGACCGACAACCACCGCGCGGATATCGCCCTCCTGACCGAGCACCGCTTCGAGGCAACGGCCGCGCCCGAGGGCGATCGATTCTTCGGCAATATCCTCCATGACGACCGGCTGCTCCGGGACGCGCTCCGGGAGCGGGGACTCTCCGCCGTGCGCGTGGACTGGGCCCGGCCCGACGTCGATTGGTCCGCGTTCCGCTGCGTCGTGTTCCGGACGACGTGGGACTACTTCCACCGCTTCGGCGAGTTCACCGCCTGGTTGGATCGCGTCGAAAGGCGCACGCGGCTCTGCAACGAGCCGTCCATCATTCGGTGGAACATGGACAAGCACTACCTCGCCGATCTGGAAGCGAAGGGGATTCCGATCGTGCCGTGCCGGTTCGTGGAACGGGGGAGCACGGCGACCTTGTCCTCGCTGCTGGCGGAGTCGGGGTGGTCCGAGGCGATCATCAAACCGTGCGTGTCGGGCGCCGCACGGCACACCTACCGCGTGGACCACGGGAACTCCCGCGACATCGACGGCGTCGTGCGCGAACTCCTCGCCGTCGAGTCGTTCATCCTGCAGCCGTTCCAGGAAGACGTCCTCCGGAATGGCGAGGATTCCCTGATGGTATTGAATGGCCGCTATACACACGCGGTTCGGAAGGTGCCGAAGGCCGGCGACTTCCGCGTTCAGGACGACCACGGCGGCACCGTGCACGACTACACGCCTACCCCCGAGCAGATCGAGCTCGCGGAGCGCGCCATGGCGGCCTGCGAGCCTGCGCCAGCCTACGGTCGCGTGGACATGGTGCGGGACAACGAGGGGCGGATCGCGGTGATGGAGATGGAGCTGCTGGAGCCCGAACTATGGCTGCGCCACCACCCTCCGGCGGCCGCGGCGATGGCGGAGGGAATCGCGAAGAGCATGGCGTCCGCGTAGTCGGTGACCAGCCCGACCCCTCCGCCCCGACATTCCTTACGACACGCCGACCGTTCGCGCGCGATGCGCCTTGTGGCGCTCGTAACCCAGTGCGGCGTGATACATGGCGCTGTCGAAGAATCGGTCGAGAAGCGTGAGCAGTTCGAGCGACGCGTGCAGCTCGACCGGGTTGTCCGACAGGCCTTCGTGCTCCAGGAACTCGTACAGTGTTTCCTTCGTGACGCGGATCGCCCACAGGAAGTGGCTGAACCGCACCCCCTGTTCGGCGCGTTCGCGCCCGAGCGCGACGTAACGTTTGGCGATACCCTCCTCGGTCCTACCGGCCAGCCAGGCCGAGAGATTTCGGTATATCTCGTGAGCGCGAACGCGAAGCTGGTCGCTGGGAACGTTGCGCAAGTCCGAGCATTCCGGGGACTTGAGGAGAGACTCGTAGAGCGTGTCGGCGAGCCGCTCGGCGTGGGCATCGAGCAGGTGAATCAAGCGGAGCGAGAGCATGGCGACTCCAGGGAACCCGGCGCTGGAGGGGTTCTACCTACGAGGATACACCCGCCGGGGGCGTGGGTGGGGACCGAAAATCCGCGAGCGCCTCTTCCTCCGTGTCGTGGATGTTGTGTTCGTAGACGCGCGTCAGCCGTACGAGTTCGAATAGGTGCCGCAGCCTTCCGTCCACCGCGCAGAGCTTCACGGTCGCCCCACGCCTGGCGTATCGTGCGTGCGCCAGGAAGAACACGGTCAGGCCAAGGCTGTTCATGAACGTGGTCTTTCCCAGGTTGATCAGAAGCTTCTTGTTCCCTTCCCGGTCCAGATCCCGAACCGTGTCCTCGAACTCGTCCGTTTCGTCTCCCCCGAGGAGCATCCCGTGCGGCGTGAGGACGGTGACATCGCCCGCAGTGCTGACGCCGAGCTTCATTGGATTCCCCCTTCCGCCGACGCGCCGGGACGCCGGCGGCGTTACGGCACCCGCGCGCTCATGACCGGCACCATCCACACGGCGTACCCCCTGGGGTCGCGGATGTTCCCGATCATCTGCTCGAAGTAGGCCGTCGCCTCCTCGTGCGTAAATCGCGTGTGCTCGGCGACCGGCTCGACGTAGCCGTCCCGCCACGCCTCGAGGATCGACGCGAATGTGTCCCGTGGCACGCGGATCGTGTCGACGATCACGTAGTCCATCGTGATGTCGGTGAAGCCGAGGTCCACCAGATGGGCGTACGCGTGGCGCCCGATGAGCAGATCCGTACCGGTGGCCTTGCCGAACGCGGGCGGCCCGTCGTGCCAGAAGTCGCGCGGATCGAGCGCGCGCTGCTCGAAGTGGAGCATGCCGTAGTCTTCCGGTATCAAATGAAGCCGGCCGCCAGGCTTCGTCACGCGCCTCAGTTCCGCCAGCACGCGCTCCGCGTGCGGGATGGAGTGGAGGACGTGGCGGTTCACCGTCAGGTCGTAGGTGTCGTCCGGCGCCTTCAACTCGTAGATGCTCTGGTTCTCGAACGCGAGTCGCGCCCCGAACCGCTTGTTGCGCGCCCGCGCGACGTCGAGGCTCTGGTCGAGGATGTCGACCCCCAGGACCGAGGC
>QJVW01000126.1 GCA_003235575.1 Candidatus Eiseniibacteriota bacterium
ACGTCGGTGGCATGCTCCAGCGACGCGGCGATGGCTCCCTCGAGCGTGATGGGCTCCCCCTCGAGACCGGCGATCGCGATGGCGAGAGCGCTATCGGGACTCGATCCAAGCAGGACCGAGGGATCGTGGGCCACATCCTCGGCGCGAGCCGGCCGGTCCGCGGCGATGAGGCCGGCGGCGGCCAGGACACCGCACACGACAAGGGTCCAACGGCGAACGGAACGGTCGAATGGCTGATCAACGACGGGTCGGGGCACGACTCCTCCTCTCGGGCAACAGCGACGGAGAGTTTACCCCGATACCGCTCCCCCGCGCCAGTCGTTGTACGCCTCCGTGACCTCGCGGTCCCCCCGTGACGCAGCCGGCCGCCCTCCCAGCCGATTCGGGGAATCCTTCCCGTCCTCGGGTGCTCTGGTATAGGTTCCCGCCTATGGATGCCGATTCCCCCGTAGCCGATCCCACGCGCGCGCGCGCCGATATCCCCGAGACCGCGTTCAACCTCGACGTCCCCGGCCGCGGACGCGTCGTCGGGCGGGCTTGGAACGCGGGAGGACGGGCGGGAACCGTGGGGATCTTGCACGGCCTCGGCGATCACGCCGGGCGCTACGGCCGAGCGGTCGAGGCGTTGGTGGACGCGGGGTACGTGGTGGAGGCCATCGATCTGCCGGGACACGGCAGGTCCTACGGCGCCCGCGGACACGTCGCCTCGTGGGACGCCTACCGAAGCGCGATCGACGCGTGGTGGGCCCGGCCCCGGGAAGGCGCGCCGGCGCCCGCGGCCCTTTTGGGTCACAGCATGGGAAGCTTGGCGGCGCTCGACTTCGCGTTGACGCACGCGGGAATGGTGCGGGCGATGGTGCTTTCCGCGCCGCCGTTCGAACTCGTCGTGCGACCGGGAATGCTGAAGGTTCGACTGGCGCAACTCGTCGTCCGGGTCCTGCCTTCGTTCAGCCAGCGGACGATGATCCTGCCCACGATGCTGTCACGGGATCCCGCCGTCGTGCGGGCGCACAACGCCGATCCGTTGGTGCACTACATGATGAGCGCGCGCCTCTTCTTCGAGTTCTCACGCGTGAGCACGGCCATGCGACAGGCCGCGACGCGGCTCGCCACGCCGACCCTGGTGATCCACGGCACCGAGGATCCCATTTCGAGTCACGAAGGGAGCAAGCGGTGGACGGACAGAACCCCCCCGGGGGTCGCCACGCTCCGACTCTATCCCGGCCTCTACCACGAGCTGTTCAACGAGCCGGAGGGCCCCCAGGTCGCTCGCGACGTGGTCGACTGGCTCCGCGCTACCCTCGAGTAAGTCGCCGCACCGCTCGATTCCACCCTTCGAGCAACTGACGCCGCTTCCGCGCGCCCATCCGGGGACGGAATCGCGTGACCTTGGCCCCCAGGGGAGGAACCGACTCCCGTCGGTTCCAGACCCCTGCGGCGATTCCCGCCAGGAGTCCGGCGCCCAAGCCGGTGCTTTCCGTCATGGCGGGCCGCTCGACGGTCATGCCGAGAATGTCCGCCTGGAATTGCATCAGAAAGTCGTTGGCCGTCGCGCCCCCGTCCACCCGTAGGGCGCGGGGCCTGACGCCGCTTTCGCGTCGCATCGCCTCGACGACGTCGCGCGTCTGGTACGCGATCGACTCGAGCGCGGCGCGCGCCAGGTGGGCGCGCGTGGTGCCCCGCGTCAGACCGCACCACATTCCGCGCGCGTCGGGCTGCCAGTGGGGCGCGCCCAGGCCCGTGAACGCGGGCACCAGATAGGACTCCCCGGTGTCCGGCACCGACCGGGCGAGCGCCTCGCTCTCCGCCGCGTCGGTGATGAGGCCCAATCCGTCGCGCAGCCACTGAATCGCCGCGCCCGCGACGAAGATGCTCCCCTCCAGCGCGTACGCCGCCTCTCCGCGCGGTCCGCACGCGACGGTCGTAACCAAACCAGCCCGGGAAGGCACCGGACGCGAGCCGGTGTGCAGCATGAGAAAGCATCCCGTGCCGTAGGTATTCTTCATGCCGCCGGCGCGAACGCACCCCTGACCGAAAAGCGCCGCCTGCTGATCGCCGGCGATCCCCAGGATCGGAATGCCATCCCGAAGACCGGGGACGCCCCGCGTCGCGCCGAACGCGCCCGCGGACGGGCGCACGTCGGGCAGCAGGGAGCGCGGCACGCCGAATCGGTCCAGGAGCGCGTCGTCCCACGCGCGCCGGCGAAGGTGATAGAGCAGCGTGCGGCTGGCGTTGGTCGGGTCGGTCGCGTGCTCGCGGCCGTCCGTGAGCTTCCAAAGGATCCAGGAATCGATCGTCCCGAACGCCAGCGCGCCCCGCTTCGCCCGGGCGCGGGCCCCCGGCACGCGACGCAGCAGCCACTCCAGCTTCGTTCCCGAAAAATACGGGTCGAGCCGTAGACCCGTCGCGCGCGCGATGGCGGCTTCCGCGCCCTTCCGTCGCAGCTCGGCGCATCGATCGGCGGTGCGGCGGTCCTGCCACACGATGGCGCGGGCGACCGGCCGTCCGGACCGGCGGTCCCAGAGCAGCGTCGTCTCGCGCTGATTGGTGATGCCGATGGCGACGATCGCCTGGGAAGCACGCGCGCCGTGAAGCCCCGCGCGCCGAAGCGCGCCTTGGAGCGCCCGCAGCGTGGCGGTCCAGATCTCCCCGCCGTCGTGTTCGACCCATCCCGGCTTCGGGAAGTGTTGGGGCACTTCCGCGTAGCCTCGCGCGACGACCCGGGCGCGGCTGTCGAGCGCGAGCACGGTCGATCCCGTCGTCCCCTGATCGATGGCGAGCAGGAACGGACCCCGCGTCCGCCCTCCCCTGGTCCGTCGCATCATGTCGTTCCCTCCGCGATCACGTTGTCCTCGAGGTCGAGGGCGCCGACCATCCCGGCGACCTCCTCCCGCCGACGCGACTCGTCCCATCCGCGCCAGCGCGCCATCCAGTGCGAGGCCGGCTCGGCGGCGCGCCGCAGCGCACGACCGTCGAGCCAGAGCCGGGTTCGGCGAAGCAGCGCGTCCTCGAGCGTCTTCGCGTGCTCCACGCGCACGGCGAACGCGATTTCCGCCTCGCGGAGCACGAGACCGCCGGGGAGATCCAACCGCTCCGGGTGCTCGCGCCCCAGCGCGTCGATGCCGCGATCCCGGTCATGCGCCAGCCGCGTCGTCGCGGTCCGACCGGGGGATCCGCCATCGCCGGGCGCCCGGTGATCCGCTCGCCGCGTGTCGTTCGCCGCGCCGCGCAGGCGCGCGAGCACTCGATCCGCCATGAGTCGGTGCGTCGTGTACTTGCCGCCGACGACGGTCACGATCCCCTCCTCGACGAGCAGCTTGTACTCCCGTGGGTTCGCGGAGGGATCCCCTCCGGATGCGTTGCCGCGGGCCAGGGGGCGGACGCCCGCGAACGCGCGCACGGGCCTTCCGGCGTCCCGAGCGGCGGGCAACGCCACGACCGCCTCCTCCCAAAGGTAGCGGACGTCCTCCGGCGTGGGACCGGCGCGCGCGGGGTCGCGGTCCTCGTCGACGTCGGTGGTTCCGATGAGGGTGTGATCGCCGCGCGGCAGCGCGAAGAACACGCGGCCGTCGCGCCGCGTGGTGAGCAGCACGGCATGCCGGACCAGGGCTCCCTCCAGGACGATGTGCGTCCCCCGGGTCCGCCGGACCACCGGCGCCGCGGACGGGTGCGCGAGACGGCGCACGCCGTCCACCCAGGGGCCCGCCGCGTTCACGACCCACCGCGACTCCACGGCCGATTCGACCCCCCGGTCGTGGTCGCGCAATCGCGCGCGCCACCCCCCGCCGGCCCGCTCCAGACCCAGGACCTCGGTGTGTGTGCGAACGGAAGCGCCGGCCCGCTCGGCGGCCACCGCGGTGGCGATGCAGAGAAGCGCGTCGTCCATTTGGGCGTCGTGGAACTCGAATCCCCCCGTCAGCCCCTCCGGGTTCAGGCCCGGCTCCTGAAGGAGCAGATCATCGCGCGAGCACGAGCGATGCTGCGCCAGCGCGCTTCCCCCGGCCAGCACGCCGTAGAGCCACAGCCCCGCCCGCAGCAGGAGGGGCGGACGGCGATCCCCCCGATACGTGGGGAGCAGGAAGCGGATGGGGCGGACGAACTCGGGAGCGACGCGCAGAAGAATCTCCCGCTCCCGAAGCGATTCGCGCACGAGCCCGAGGCGCCCATGCTCCAGGTAGCGAATGCCGCCGTGAATCAGTTTCGAGGTGCGGCTGCTGGTCGCGCCGGCAAGATCGCTCCGCTCGACGAGGAGCACGCCGAGGCCGTTCAGCGCGGCGGCACGCGCGACGGCCACGCCGTGGATGCCGCCGCCGATGACAAGCAAATCGAGAATGGCTTCCTCCTTGAAGCGGGCCCGCGCGCGGGATCGCGGCGCCGAACGCAGTGTAGACGACCACGCTCGGCGCGTCAGCCGGTTCGGTGCTATTCTAGACGCCATGAACGCCACCACGCCGCTTCGCGGCCGCCGCGCCCTGGTCACCGGAGCGTCCAGCGGATTCGGCGAAGCCATCGCGCGCCGCTTCGCCGCGGAGGGATGCCATCTCGTCGTGAACGCCCGCCGGGCCGATCGGCTCGAACAGCTGGCGCGCGAATGCCGCGACGATCATGGCGTGGAGGTCGTGACCCTCCCCTTCGACGTGCGCGATCGGGAGGTCGTGGAGCGGGCGCTGACGAACACACCCGGGCTCCTGGAAGGCCTCGATATCGTCGTGAACAACGCCGGCCTCGCGCTGGCGCTCGACCCGGTTCAGACGGGGGACCCCGATGACTGGGACCGGATGATCGACACCAACGTGAAGGGGCTCCTCTACGTCACGCGCGCCTGCCTCTCGCACCTCGTGGCGAAGGCGGGCGACGTCGTCAACATTGGATCCGTGGCGGGGCATCAGGTGTATCCCGGGGGGGCGGTGTACGCCGCCACCAAATACGCGGTCCGCGCGCTGTCGGACGCGCTTCGCCACGACGTGCTCGGGACGGGCGTTCGCGTGATCAACGTGGAACCCGGTCTGGCCGACACGGAATTCGGCGTGGTGCGGTTCAAGGGAGACAAGGCGCGCGCGGACGCCGTCTACAAGGGCGTCTTCCCGCTGCGCGCGGAGGACGTCGCCGACGCGGTCGCCTGGGCGGTAACCCGTCCCGCGCACGTGAACGTGCAGCAGATCCTGCTCATGCCGACGGATCAGGCCGCCGCGCAATCCGTCCACCGGAGGACTTCGTGATTCGCTTTCGCCTCGGCCGCGGGGCACGCGCGGCCGCGCTCGTGGCCGGACTTCTCCTCGGCGCGACCGCGGGCATCGCCGGAGACAACGCGCCGTGGAGCGATGAACGGGGCTCCGGAGATCCCACGATCGTCCTGCTCCACGGAATCGGCGCCGACCGAAACGTCTGGAACCTCGTCGCGCCGCACCTGGTTCGGAATCACCGGGTGGTCGTGGTCGACTTGCCGGGACACGGCTCGTCCCCCCCGATCCGGGACGTCTCCGTCGCGAACGTCGCGCGCGCCGTCGACCGGGCGCTGAGCGACCGCCACGTCGAACATGCGCTGCTCGTCGGGCACTCGTACGGAGCGTGGGTCGCGCTGGAGGAGGCGGCCGTGAACCCCCGGCGCGTGGCCGGCGTCGTCGTCCTCGACATCGGGGCCTTCACGCCGGCGGACACCGCCCGCACCGCTTCGCTGGAACGCTACCTGCGCGACCAGTATCCCTCGCTGATCCGCGTCATCTTCGAAGGCATGTCGATCGACCCGGTGGAGTCCGACTCCGCCGTCGCGCACGCGCTGCGCCTGTCCCCCGACGTGCTACGCGCCTATTTCCTGGACTCCTGGCACACGGACATGCGCGACCGGATCCGCGACCTGACGGTGCCGATCCACGTCGTCGCGACGACGTCGGCATGGCCCGCGTCGCAATCATGGGAGGACGCGCGTGCGCGCGCGGGATATGCCACGAAGGGCCCGGTGGTGGGACACCGGATCGATGGGTCGGCCCACCTGATCATGCGCGACCGACCCGACACGCTGGCGACGATCGTGGAGCGGATCGCGGCCGAGCTTCCGCGCTGACCGATTAGCGACGCACGAGCACGTGGTACAGGTTGCCGTGCTCCCCGTAGCGCTTCCACTCCATGGGGAACGGCTCGAACCGATCCCAGTAGACGGCCTCCAGGCGTAGCGGGCTCGCCTCGACCAGGCGGTCGAAGTCCTCCTGCGTCCAGTATCGAAGCACGTGCTCCTCTTCGATGCGCCGCTTCCAGGCGCCGTGACGCGCCGTGACCACGCAGCGCTGGTAGCTTCGCTTCGCTTCCGGATCCTCGCGCTCCACCCCCCAGTACAGGGTCGTCGAGAGTCCGTTCCCGCGATTGCCCCACGGGCCGAAGCGCGCGTCCTCCAGGGGCTCTCCGCCGTAGGAAAGTTGCACGATGTAGACGCCGCCGGCACGGAGCATCGCGCCGATCCGCTCCAGATGCGCCGCGCCGGAGGCGTCGTCGAGCAGGTATCCGATGGAATTCACGGGAATGAGCGCGGCGTCGAAGACTCCGTCCGCCTGGAACGATTCCATGTCGCCGCGATGCGCCTCGCCGCCGTGCGGTCGCAGCCGAGCGTCGGCGAACGCCGCCATCTCCCCGCTCCGGTCATAGCCGAGGGTCGCGTAGCCGCGACGGGAGAGCGCCTCCAGCAGGCGGCCGGTGCCGCAGCAGGGCTCGAGCACGCGTCGCACCGCGCCCTGCGCGTGGCGTCGAAAGCAGTCCTCGTAGAAATCGATCTCCTGGTCCAGGCGCCACCCGAACGCCACTTCGTAGATTTCCGGACTGGAATAGAGCGGCGCGTCGGTCGCGGTCATGGACGCAGTGTCCCTCTCCCGGGCGTTGCGACGCAAGGGCGCGATCGCACGCGCCGACAGCGATCGCCCTACCGTTCTGCTCGGGCCGCGTGGTACCGTTCGAGGACGCGCGCACTTCAGCGGCGAGTGGAGGACCACGATCGAGCCATGAACGACACGTCACAACGTATCGGGATTCTTTACGACGAGTGGTATGTCGACCGCGAAGTCGCGGAGGAGGAGGCCGAGGCCGCCGCCGCGAACGGCGACGCGCCCAAGCGCGCGTCCAAGCGGGAGCGCGAGGATCGCGAGGAGATCCGGGACGCGCTCGAGCGCCGCGGTCACGTCTGCACGTACTTCTGCCTCGACGGACGGGCGAAGAGCCTGAAGGCGCTCGCCTCCGCCTCGGTCGATCTGATCTACAACCTGACGGAATCCTACGCCGGCGATGACACGAAGGACGTCAACCTGGCCGGGTACATGGACCTTCTCAACATTCCGTACACCGGATCGGGCCCCGCCGGACTCTTCCTCGCCCAGGACAAGGCGATCGCGAAGAAGATCTTCGCGTTTCACGGGATACGCACCCCCCGCTTTGCCACGGTCTACAAAGGACGCCTGCAATGGGCGGACGATCTGCGCTTTCCCGTCATCGTGAAACCGAAGCGGGAAGACGGATCGATCGGCATCGAGTTCAACGCCGTCGTCGGCTCGATCAAGGAACTGATGGAACGCATCGATGCGCTCCACGCCGATTTCGACAGCCCCGTCCTGATCGAGGAGTACATCGAGGGCCGCGAACTCTACGTTTCGGTGCTCGGAAACGAGGCGATGGAGGCGCTTCCCCTGGTGGAGATCGATCTCGCGGGCGTTCCGGAGGGGATGCCCCGAATCGCCGGCACCGAGGTGAAGTGGGAGCGCGGCACGGCGGCCTACAAGCGGACCAAGCTCCGCATTCCGGAAGACCTGCCGGACACACTCGTGGCGGAAATACAGGAGACGGCCGTTCGCGCCTGCCGTGCGCTGCAGATCCGGGACTACGGCCGGGTCGACCTTCGCCTCGCCGAGGACGGAACGTTCCACGTCCTGGAGGTGAACCCCAATCCCTGGCTTCACTCCACGGCTGAATTCGCCATGGCCGCGAAGGAATCGGGCCGGGACCACGGCGCGCTGATCCTCGAGATCGCGAACGCCGCCCTGGCCCGCCACCGGCGCCCCGCACTCCAACGATAATTCGCGTCCCCCCGTCCAATGGACAGAGCCGCCCCGGTCGATTGACAGGCCCGCGGCCGTGACGGAACATCGCTTCCTTTCGGCGCGTAGACCGTACAAGTGTTGGGTATCAAACCTAGTCCATAGATGGAGGGTCTTTTCCATGAAGCGCTCCCACCAACGCACTGTCCCACAATGGTTTGCCCTCGTCGCACTGGCCGCGGTCTCGGCGGCCGGCATCGTGTCGGCACCACCGGCGTTCGCGAAGGCGACTCCCCCTCAGGTGAAGATCGACTTCGAGAAGTACACGCTGCCGAACGGTCTGGAGGTCATCCTCCGGGAGGACCACCGACTTCCAATCGTTGCGGTGAACATCTGGTACCACGTCGGGCCCGCCAATGAGGCCGCCGGCCGCACCGGGTTCGCCCATCTGTTCGAGCACATGATGTTCCAGTCGTCGGGGCACGTCGGCGAGGATCAGTTCTGGAAGTACCTGGAGGGGGCGGGCGCGTCGTTCATCAACGGCACCACCGACTTCGACCGCACGAACTACCTGGAAGACGTCCCGGCCAATCAATTGGAACTCGCCCTCTGGCTCGAGAGCGATCGAATGGGATTCCTCCTCGACAAGATCACGGCCGCGTCGCTGGCCAACCAGCAGGACGTCGTACGGAACGAACGCCGCGAGGGCGTCGAGTCGGCACCGTACAACCTCGTCGAAGAGGCGATGTGGCACAAGATGTTCCCGAAGGACCATCCCTACTACGCCTGGATCATCGGCTCCCACGAGGACATTCAGGCGGCGAAGTTGGACGACGTTCGCCAGTTCTTCAAGCGCTACTACTGCCCCAATAACGCGAGCCTGGTTCTGGTCGGCGACTTCGACACGGCCAAGACGAAGGCGATGATCGAGAAGTATTTCGGAACGATCCCCCGCGGGGAGGATGTACCCCCGATCACCGCGACCACGCCGCCGATCACCGAGGAGCGGCGTCTTTCCATGACCGACAAGGTCACGCTGCCGCGCGTCTACATGGCGTGGATCACGTCTCCGATCTTCAAGCCGGGAGACGCGGAGGCGAACCTCGCCGCCGACATCCTGGGTGGCGGCAAGGCGAGCCGGCTCTACAAGTCGCTGGTCTATACGAAGCAGATCGCCCAGGACGTCTCGGTGAGCCAGAATTCGTACCAGTTGGGTTCCGCGTTCCAGATCACGGCGACGGTGAAGCCCGGCCACACGGTCGAAGAGGTGGAGGCGGCGATCGACGAGGAGCTTGCCCGCTTCCGGACCGAGGGCCCGACGGAGGCTGAGTTGGAAGCCGCGCAAAACTCGATCTACGCGGACTTCGTGACGAGCGCGGAACGTTTCGGCGGCTTCTCGGGTCTGGCCGACCGGATGAACATGTACAACCAGTTTCTCCAGGACCCCGGCTACTTCAACAAGGATCTCGCCCGTCACGCGGCCGTGACGCGAGAGACGATCCAGAAGTTCGCCCAGGAGCAACTGGGAACGAATCAGCGCGTCGTAGCCCACGCCCTGCCGGGCGACAAGATCCTGCCCCCCGACCCCAAGGCGCCGGAGAAGCCCGAGGCGGCCGAGGACGAGGTCGTGACGGCGGGTGAACCGTGGCGGAGCGACCCGCCGAAGCCCGGGCCGGCGCCGACGGCGAAATTGCCGCGCGCGAAGAAGTTCACGCTCGACAACGGCCTCACCGTCTATCTCGTCGAGGAGAATCACCTTCCGATCGTCTCCGCCAACCTGTCGTTCCGTTCCGGAAGCGCGCGGGACCCCAAGAACCGGGAGGGCCTGGCGGGATTCACGGCCTCCATGCTCGACGAGGGGACGAAGAAACGGAACGCCACCGAGATCGCCGACGAGATCTACGCGCTGGGCGCCACGCTCTCGACGGCATCCCGCGTGGACGGCAGCGGCGCTTCCACCCGGGCGCTGAAGCCGAACGCGGCCGCCGCGCTCTCCGTGCTGGCGGACGTCGTCACCGAGCCGGCGTTCCCGGAGAACGAATTGGAGCGCGTGCGGAACGAGCGGATCACCGCACTCATGCAGCAGCGTGACGCCCCGTTCCCGACGGCGCTGCGGGTCATGAACGCCTGCCTATTCGGCCCGACACACCCGTACGGCCACTCGACGCTCGGCACGGAAAGCGCGCTGAAGCAGATCACGCGCGACGACCTCGTGTCCTTCTACAAGGCGTCGTACAGCCCGCAGAACGCCGCGCTCGTCCTGGTGGGCAACCTCACCGAGGCCGAGGCGAGAAAACTGGCCAAGGCGTCGTTCGGATCGTGGAAGGGCTCGGCCGAGGCGGCGCCGATTCCGCCGGCGGGCGTCAGCGCCGCGTCGCGCGTCGTCATCGTCGACAAGGAGGGCTCGAACTCCACGGCGCTCCTGGTCGGGCAATTCGGCGTCGCGCGGTCCGACCCCGATTTCGAGAAGCTGGACGTGATGAACACCGTTCTGGGCGGCCTTTTCTCGAGCCGGATCAACATGAACCTCCGCGAGGACAAGGGCTACTCGTACGGCGCCTTTTCGTTCATGGGGCAGAACCGCGGCGTGGGTCCGTTCATGGCGGGGGCGCAGGTGCGCGGGGACGTGACGGGACCGTCCGTGGAGGAACTCCTGAAGGAAGTGGCCCGGATGCGCGATGAGGGCATCACCGACGAGGAGCTGGCCCTCTCGAAGGAATCGATCACGCGGCCGCTGCCGGCCAACTTCGAGACCACGTCCAAGACGGCCGGTACGATGTCGTCCCTGTTCCTGTTCGATCTTCCGCTCGATTACTACGAGTCGCTCCCCTCGCGCGTGAACGCGATCACGGCGGCCGACGTCGCGGCGGTGGCCAAGAAGTTTCTGACGCCGGAGCGGATGGTGGTCGTCGCGGTCGGGGATCGAAAGACGATCCAGCCTCAACTGGAGAAGTTGAACCTCGGAACCATCGCGATCCGCGACGCGGACGGAAAAGCGGTGCCCGACTCGAACTGACGAACGTTCTCACGCGCCACGGCGCGCATCCAAATGAAAGGGCCGCCCCGAGCGATTCGGGGCGGCCCTGTTTCGTAGGCTCCTTGGAAATCGGGGGCGCTACTCGCCTCCCCCGCCGTCGCCCGCCGATGCCACCGTCGGAGCGCCGCGACGCGC
>QJVW01000125.1 GCA_003235575.1 Candidatus Eiseniibacteriota bacterium
ATCTTCCCGCCACCGCGCAAGCGCCGGCCCCAGGAGGAAGCGCACGCCCGCCATGAAGAGCGCCAGCGCCAGGAGCATCAGGAACGCGCGCTCGTGGAGCGGCACCAGACCGCCGAGGAACGCCCCCGGAACGGACGTCGCGAGGAGCGGAAGAAGGAGCCGGTAGGGAACGCGCCGCGCTCGGTGGAACGAGGCGTAGGAACTGCCCGCCACCAGGAGATTCAGGGTCAGGACGAGCGGCGGGACCTGGGTGTAGGGGACCGGCGTGAAGCTCAGCACCGCCGCGTAGGCGGTGGCGCCTCCCAGTCCAACCGAAGCGTAGGTCGCGGCGATCAGCGCGAAGGCGGGGAGAAGCCAGGGGAGCGCGGTCACTCCCCGTGTCCCTCTCCCGCGATCATCGGCACGGCATGGAGGAGGGCGGGGAGGAGCGCGGCCAGCGATTCACGCACCCCCTTGGGGCTTCCGGGAAGGTTGACGATGAGCGTCCGCCCCCTGATGCCCGCGATCCCCCGGGAGAACATCGCGCGCGGCTCGCGCTCCTGTCCGAAGCCGCGGGCGGCGTCCGCGATCCCGGGGGCCTCGCGATCCACCACGGCCCGCGTCGCTTCGACCGTGACGTCGCGCGGGCCGAGGCCCGTTCCGCCCGAAGTGAAGACCAGATCGCATCGTTCTTCGTCGGCGAGGCGAAGGAGCGCGGACTCGATCGCCTCGCGCTCGTCGGGAACGATGACCGGCGCGGCGACGGTCACAGGGTAGCCGCCGAGGATCTCCGCGATCGCCTTGCCCGAGCGATCCGCGCGCGTTCCCGCCGCGGCGCGATCGGAGGCGACGAGGATGCCCGCGCGCACCGCGCGCCGGGGCTCCGCGCCGCCGGCCGCCATGTCGGAGAGCCCGCCCCGCTTCTCGAGGAGACGGACGTGGACGATCTCCAGCGCGTCGTCGAGCGGCTTCAACATGTCGTAAAGGGTAAGCGCCGCCGCGCTCGCGGCGGTGAGCGCCTCCATCTCCACGCCCGTCCGCCAGACGGCCGCGACGTCGGCCGTGACCGCGATCTCCCGTTCGCGCACCTCGAAGGTGACGTCGGCGTGCGTGAGCGGGATCGGATGGCAAAAGGGAAGGAGGTCGGGCGTCTTCTTGGCGGCGGCGATCCCCGCCACCCGCGCGGTCGCGAGTGCGTCGCCCTTCGGCACTGTCCCGGCGCGGACCCGCGCGACGGTCGCCTCGCTGAGCCGTAGCACGGCCTCGGCGCGCGCCGTCCGGTGCGTCGTCGGCTTGAGCGAGATATCCCGCACGCCTAGCCCCCGACGCTTCGGATATCGAGCCGGTTCGGATCCTCCTGTCCGGCCAGCACGGCGTTGCGCCGCGGCTTCTCCGCCGCCGCGCGTTGGAACGCCTCGCGCAGGGCATCGTCGCCGTTCGCAAGCAGGGGACGGAGATCGACCTCCCGCGCGGAGAAGAGGCAGGGGCGCAGCGTGCCCCAGGCCGTGAGCCGCATCCGGCGGCAGCCGTCGCAGAAGGGATCGGACATGGTGGTGATGAATCCGATGCGGCCGCCTCGGGCGGTCGCGAAACGGGTCGCGACGCCGTCCGCTTCGATCGGGGCGAGCGCATGATCGCGGCGAATCCGGTCCCGCATCGCGGTCGCGCTCACGAAGAGCCCCGGGCTCCAGCCGGGCCCGCAGAGCGGCATGAACTCGATGAAGCGGACTTCGACGCCGCGCGTCTCGGCGAACGAGACGAAATCGCTCAGCTCATCGGCGTTCCATCCGTCCAGCGCGACGGTGTTGATCTTCACCTGGAAGCCGAGCTCGCGGGCGAGTTCGAAGCCCCGGAGCGTCGCGTCCAGGTCGCCACCGTGCGTCATGCGGAAGAATCGCTCGGGACGGAGGCTGTCGATCGAGAGGTTGATGCGGCGAAGGCCCGCTTGGAAGAGGGGGCGGGCAAGCCCTTCCAGTCGGCTCCCGTTGGTCGTGATCGAGAGATCCAGGATCCCCGGCGTGATGGCAAGCCGCTCCACCAGCGGCACGATGTCCTGATAGAGGAGCGGTTCGCCTCCGGTGATCTTGATCTTCCGGACGCCGAGCGTGGCGGCGACGCGCGCGATTCGCGCGAAGGTATCGAACTTCAGCGTGGACTCGGGGACGCGGGCGCGGCGCGCGGGCCGGTCGGTCGGTGGATCGCAGTAGACGCAGTGGAAGTTGCAGCGGTCGGTCACGGAGATGCGGAGGTAATCGATGGCTCGTCCATACGAATCGATCAGCATCGCCTACCTCCGTGCGTCGGGACTCCCGGCCGCCGCGGCCACTACACCCAAGGTCGCCGGTCCGCGCCGACGCCTACCTTTCTATAATACATCACAAGGGCGCGGCGACCCACGCGGAGCCCCCGTCGGAGGGAAGTTCGTCATGCACGTTGGCGGTGTGATCTTGGCGGCGGGCGTCTCCGCCCGCATGGCGCGCCCCAAGCTCCTCCTCCCGTTCCGGGGAAAGCCGCTCCTCTGGCACGCCGTCTCCTGCATGGCCTCCGCCCCCGTCGCGCCCGTGGTCTGCGTCCTGGGCCACGCGTCGGCGGACACCGGCTCAGTACTACGGACGTACACCTTTCCCCAGCCGATCCTCGTGCGGAACAATGACGTGTACGCGTCGGGGCGCGCATCCTCGGTTCGGGCCGGAATCGATTCCTTGCCCGAGTCGTGCGCCGCCGCGGTGTTCCTGCCGGGGGACATGCCGCTCCTCCAGCCGCAGGATGTCGCGGCGCTCGTGGAGCGCTTTCAGCGAACCGGCGCTTCCATCGTCGTGGCGGTGGACGAAGCGGGGGACCGGGCCCATCCGGTGCTCTTCGCGCGCAGCCTCTTTCCGCGCCTCGGCGCCCTTCAGGGCGACGAAAGCGGACACGGGCTGATCCTCGAAATGTGGCCGAAGGCCGAGAAGGTGACCGTGCCGCGGAGCCGTGTCATGGACATCGACACCGAGGATGACTACCGGCGTCTCCTGGAGCTGGAGCCGGAGGAATCCTGAGATGCACGACTTCTACCGCCGCCTCGCCGACCTCCTGAGCACACACGGCAGCTTCGCCGTGGCCACGATCGTGAAGGTCGCCGGCTCCAGTCCCCGCGACGCGGGCGCGAAGATGATCGTCTTCCGCGACGGCGCCATCGAGGGAACGCTCGGCGGAGGGAAGCTCGAGGCTCAGGTCATCCGCGACGCGCTCGAGTGCCTGCAGCGACGCGCGAACACGATGAAATCGTACTGGCTGTCCGACGATGGACTTGGCATGAAGTGCGGCGGGACCGTGGAGGTCTACTTCGAGGCCGTGGCGCCTTCCGCCCGGCTCGTGATCTTCGGCGGCGGCCACGTCGGACGAGCCATCGCCCGCCTAGCGCCGTCCGTCGGCTTCGCCGTCGAAGTCGTGGACGACCGGGCCGAACACCTCG
>QJVW01000010.1 GCA_003235575.1 Candidatus Eiseniibacteriota bacterium
CTACCAATGGAACGAAAAGGAAGACGGGGATGACGACGGTGACATCCGCATCGTGCGTCGCCACCTCCAGAAGGCCGACGCGAAGGGCGGATTCCTGGGCGTGCAGGTTCAGAACGTTACCCGCGCGCTGCGTCGCGCCCGCGATCTCACGACCGACAAGGGCGCGTTGGTGAACCACGTGGAAGAGGGCGGACCCGCCGACGACGCCGGCGTGAAGCGCGGCGACGTCATCATCGAGATGGACCGCCAAAAACTGGACGACTCCTCGGAGCTGATCGAACTGCTCCGCGAGCGCAAGCCGGGGGCGAAGGTCGACATCGTCGTCCTTCGCGATGGCCTGCGGAAGAATTTCACGGTGAAACTGGGCAAGCGGCCCCGCAACTCCTTCATGTTCATCCCCGGCCGGGATCACGAGGAGATGGGCCCCATGATTGAGCGGATGTTCGAGAATCGGTCCGAGCTCCACTCCGACATGGACCAGCTTCGCCAGGACCTGAAGGAACTGAAGGAAGAGCTCCGCGAGCTGCGACGCGAGCTGCGTGAAGCCAGGCGCGGAAGGTAGTTAAGTCTATAAAGCGATTGTGATTATGGGCTCGATGCGGCGGGGCGTGAACCGCCCCGCCCCACACCCCAACCCCCAATCCCCCCCCCGCATGCCGGGCCCGGAGCGGCCTCAAGTATGGCCCTCCCCGGGCCCGGCGTGGTATTCTAGGGGGAATGCTGGGTGCTCCAGCCCGCATGCGACTTTTTCCTTCATATTGACCTGCCTGGTCCGATAACTCTGGAGAAGGCAACTTCTTGCCTCAATTCCACCGTTCGACAAGGAAGACGTCCGGAAGAGGGCATGGTGACTATGCGTTCAATCGTTTCGATTCGCCGTATCGTGATGGGATTGGGAATGTTGCTCCTGCTGGAGACGCCCGCCGCCTTCGCGGCGCCGGCGGCGCCGGTAGCGGGCGAGGGAGGTTCGGCGAAGTCGGCGACGATTGAACTCGCCAGCGCGCCTGCCACGAAATCCAGCAGCAAGCCGCGTAAGCGCCGCAGACGGCGCGCACCGGCGCTTCGTCTTCCCGCGGTAACCGCGTACGGAATTCCCCGCCTGCACGTCAAGGCCGCCTACGTGGTCGACGAGCAGACCGGGCGCGTGCTCTTCCAGAAGAATCCCGAGCGCGTGATGCCGATCGCCAGCCTCACGAAGCTGGTCACCGCGCTCGTGCTCCTCGATACGGATCCCGATTGGGACCGCACGGTGGAGATCCTTCCCGAGGATGTCCGCAATTCGAGCCGCACACGGATTCGTTCCCGCGAGGAGATGACGGTTCGCGATCTCATTCACGCCGCCCTCATGTCGTCCGACAACGTGGCGACGAAGGCGCTGGCCCGAACCTGCGGCCTGACGCGAAGCGAGTTCGTTCTTCGCATGAATCAGAAGGCCGACTCCCTTGGACTGACCGGCACCCATTTCGTGGAGCCGACGGGCCTCAGCGAGCAAAACGTCGCCACCGCAGAGGGATGCGCGAGACTCTTGCGCGCCGCGGCGTCCAACCCGATCATCGGCTCCATCATGCAGAAGCAGAGTTACACGTTCCGTTCGAATCGAAAGCCGCACGTCCTGGCCAACACGAACCGTCTGCTCCGCAGCAAGTGGCGCGTCACCGCCGGCAAGACAGGCTTCATCAACGAAGCGGGGTACTGCCTGGCCACCAGCGTGGAAGCTCCCACGGGCTCGGACATCACGGCCGTCGTTCTCGGAGCGCCGAGCAACGCGCTCCGGTTCGCGGAGGCGCGCCGCATCCTCGACTGGACGTTCCGGTTCGGTCTGAATCAGGCCGCGGAAAACACGGACCCGGGGAACGACTAACACGTGATGCAGCTGATGATCCCGCGCAAGCGGGCGTGGTCAACGTGCGTGCTGGCGCTCGCGGTCGCCGCCTTCCTGCTGGCCACGCCACCCTCCCCTGCCTGGGCCGACGATCCGGCGCCCATCGCGGGCGCCTTCGTCTATCCCGTGGGCGACGAGTTCGACTACGCGAAGCCCCGCGTGGGCGAAGGATCGGGGTTCTACGTTTCCAGCGAGTACCTCGCCACGCGGGGCAAGCGCCGGAAGCGGATCCACCGAGGGGTTGACCTCTCCAACGGACGCGGCGGCGCGGAAGTTCGGGCGATCGCCTCGGGCGTGGTCGTCGTCGCCGACGCGAATGCCAGGGTCAAGGTCCGGCGGCGCCAGACCGTGAAGGTTCCGGTGGAAGTGGACGGAAAGAAGACCACGAAGTCGGTCGTGAAGATGCGCTCGACGTGGAAGTGGCGGACCGGGTGGGGCAATTACGTCGTCGTCCGGCACACCCTCCCCAGCGGGGAGGCGATCTACTCCCTGTACGGACACCTCGCTTCCAAGTCGGTGAAGGTCAAGAAAGGCGACGTCGTATCGGCCGGCGAGCCGCTCGGCAAGGTCGGTCGCACGGGGCGCGCGACGTCCTCGCATCTTCATCTGGAGATCCGGAAGTCCCTGCCGGTCGATGGCGAAGACGAGAACCTGGAGGAGGCGGACGAGCCTCCGGCGCCCGAGGAGAAGTCGTTCATCCGGCTCGCCACGCTGGACCCTCTCCCCTTCCTGAACGAGCACGTGGTTCGCTACGGCGATCTGGAGCCCGGTACCTGGCAGGCGCGTTACGCGTCGGCGGCGGCACGGGATGGGATCATGGCGGGAGACCGCAACAAGTTCGATCCCGATGAGGCCATCACGCGCGCCGACTACTACCGTGCGCTGATCACCGCCTTTCACCTGGCGATGCCCCTGGCGGAGGCGCAGGAGACGCCGTCGTTCGCGACCTCGGTCGAGGCGCTGGTGAACGCGGGGATACTCGACGAGGAGCAGGGGGGCCGCCAGCGCGCCGGCGATACGGTGCGGCGCGCGGACGCGCTGGAGCTGCTGCTCCGCTGCCTCGACCGATCGAGTCCGCGGACCCGGGCGCTCTCCGCGATCGAGCGCGAGGCCGTGGCCGTCGACTTCATCCGCCAATTCGCGGGCGAGGATCTGGCGGGAAAAGCCCTCGAGGACGCCACCGCGAAAGCGAACGCGGACTTCGAAGCGAGAAAGAAGGCGGCGAACGCGGAACGGGCCCGATTGGCCAAGGCGGCGAAGAAGAAGGGGAAGAAGCCGCGTCGCGTTCCGGCGCCGAAGATGGGCCCCGTGCTCCCCGATATCGACCCGGGCCTCGAGGCGCTGGCGCAGTCGAAGCAAAAACTGACGCGCGCGGAATCCTGCCTCCTCTTCGCGTCCGCGACGCGTCTCGGCGCCGAGCGCGTTTCGACGCTCGAGCGCGCGATCGCCCGCGTCCCGACGAGCGGCTAACCCGCCTCACCCCGGGCCGCGTCGACCCTGGCGCCCCGGCCCCCGCTTCCCTATTCTCGACTCCATGGCGGCGCGGAACGCCCCGTTCTGGTCCGCGGCGAGGGCTGCTTCGTCTGGGAACGCGGCGGGCGCCGCTACCTCGACGCGACGTCGGGCGCCTTCTGCGTCAACCTTGGATATTCACGCCCCGATCTGACCGAGGCCATGTCCCGCGCCGCCGGCCGGCTTCCGCATGCGCGGCCATCGGCGTTCGATAGTGAAGAGGCCGAGGCCTATCGGGCGGAGCTGCTCGCCGCCGTCGGCGCCCCCTTCACCCGGATGCTCCTGACGTCGTCCGGAAGCGAGGCGGTCGACGCGGCGATCAAGGTCGCCATCGCGTACCACCGCGCGAACGGGGAGGCGGATCGCGTGAGGGTTCGATCGCTGGCCGGCCACTATCACGGCGCGACGCTCGCGGCGCTGGGCGTGACGGGCTGGGGGGAGCGTCGCGCGCCGTGGGCGGACATCCTCGGACCGCGCGTCGACGGGCTCCCCGCGGCGGATGACCGAAGCGCCGCGTTCATCGCCGAGACGGTCCCCGTCGCCGGGCTGGGCGTCGCGATGCCGGATGCGGGATCGTTGGCCGCGCGGCGCGCGGCATGCACGGCGTCCGGCGCCCTCTGGATCGCCGACGAAGTGCTGACGGGGTTCGGCCGGACGGGCGCGCTCTTCGCGTGGCGGCGAATGATGGATCGGGCGGGCGCGGACGGCGCGAGGCCCGATGCCGGCGCGGTGCCCGATCTCGTCGTCTTCGGCAAAGGCGCCGGCGCGGGGTACGCGCCCTTGGCGGGCGTCTTGATCTCCGACCGGGTCGCGGCGGCGCTCGACGCGGGTGGGGCGTCCGCCTTCACGCATCACCAGACCTACGGCGGGAATCCCATCGCGTGCGCCGTGGGGAGGGGGGTGCTTCGAGCGCTGGCGGGGGAAGCGATCGAGGCGCGCGTGCGCGAAACCGAAGCCGCTGCCGGCGACGCCCTGCGCGCCGCGGCGGGATCCGGCGCGGTGGTTCGCGGCATCGGGGCGCTGTGGGCCGTGTCGGCGCCCGGAGTGAACGCGCGCGATCTCCACGCGGCGCTACGGGATCGGGACGTGCTGGCGCATCGGATTTCGGGGGAAGCCGCCGGTTCTGCCGGCGGTGTCGTGATCGCGCCGCCCCTCACCGCGGGCGCGGAGGAGTGGAACCTTCTCGTTTCAGCGATCGCCGAAGCCGCGGCGACCGCGGGGGCTACCCCTTCGCGCGATAGGTGATCACCTGGGCGCGTTCCAGCGTCACCAGGCCGTCCACCACCATTTCGTCGAGCGCGGGCAGGAACGCCGAGATCCGATCCGAATGATCGACGATCTCCACGACGATCGGCAGATCCTCGCTCAGGCGCAGCACCTTCGCCGTGTGGATCCGGCTCGCGGCGCCGTAGCCCATCAAGCCGCGCAGCACGGTCGCACCGGCCAGGCCCGCTTCGCGCGCCCGGGACACGATGGCCTCGTAGAGCGGCTTCCCGTGCCAGCGGTCGTTCTCCCCGATGAAGATGCGGAGGAGTTGACCTTCCCCCTCGAGTTTCATGGCGTTCTCTCCCGGCGGCGCCTCATGGCATCTTGAGCGCGGCCGCGTAGCCGAGCCAGACGGCCGCGATGCCCAGCGCCAGTTGCGCCGCGATGTTGGCGGCCCCGCGCCAGGGGTCGCCCGTGCGCATCATTTCGAACGTCTCGTAGGCGAACGCGGAATACGTGGTGAAGCCGCCGCAGAAACCGACCAGGACCGCGGTGCGCCAGGTCGAACTGAGAGCGGCCCGCTCCAGCGTCAGGGCGGCGACGAATCCGACCACGAACGAACCGAGCACGTTGACCGTCAGCGTGCCGTATGGGAACGTGCTTGCGGAGAA
>QJVW01000029.1 GCA_003235575.1 Candidatus Eiseniibacteriota bacterium
GCCTTGCCGACCTTGATCGCCTTCTCGGCCGTGGCGATCGCCTGCTTCGCCTTTCCCGCCTTCATCTGCATGTCGGCGAGGAGCCGAAGATTGAAGTACATCTCCTTCGTCGCGACCGACTTCTCGGCCCACGCCATCGCCTCCTCGGGCACCGCGTTCGCGTTGAAGCAATACTGCGCGGCGCGGTACGGAGTCTGCCAGTCGTCGGCCTTGACTTCGGCGAGGGCCGCGCGAATGTTCGCCATCGCCTGGTCGTGCGTCTTGACCTCGATCGGAATCGCCACGCGCAGCTTCTCCCAACGAAGCACCAGATCGGCGCCGTTCCCGCTCAGATTCTCGAACGAAAACCGCATCCACTCCTCGTCGGGGGCGGCGCTGGGCGTCGCGGTGAAGCGCGCGACGTCCTTGTCCGGCGCGAACGTAATGGTGTTCCAGAAGCCCTTCTCGGTCGTGACCACGAAGGTCCACTCCTTCTCCGTGGGGATCGTGTAGATGCTGTACTCGCCGGCGGGGAGGTCGTGGCCTCCCACCGTCGCGTCGCCGCTGCTGACGAACGAGGTGGCTTCGTTCGCGCCCAGTCGCCATTTCGTGTCGTACGGAACGAGCCCGCCCCAAATCTTCCGCCCTTTCACGCCGGGACGGCAGTAGGTCACCGTGAAATCCGTGAGGCCGATGGTCTGAGAGACCGTTGCCTTCTGGCTGACGCGTGGAAGCGTCAACTCCGCCCGCGCCGTGGCAGGGCCGGCGCCGAGGGCGAAGAGTGCGAGCGCGGCGGCGAACATCGTGAATCGAAAGTGGGTTCGAACCATGGCGACTCCTTCTGAGTGGGGTTCAGCGCGCGGCGGGATCGCTCCACCGCGACGCGGCTGGCTGGATGAACGAGGCTGCGTAGCGCGACGTAGATTGTACCAGCCGGCTCGCAGGATGTGGCCTCAATCGGCCCGCACGCATTCCGCCGGTGGGTGTATCCTGTACGCATCGAGCGCCATAACGGGCGCTGGCCGCCTCAACGCCGGACCGGAGGGAACTCCGTGCCTTCGACCCGCATCCTCGTCCCCGCGTTTCTGATCTGCCTCGGCGCGACGGCCCCGCCCTTCGCCGACGCCGGGATGCCTCCCGGGTATTTCGTCGACGCATCCCAGGCATCCGAGCCGCGGCCCACGTGGCTGGACCGACCCGGCGACGCCTACACGTACTCGATCCGCCGGGGGTTCACCGACTCCACGCTGGGTCGCCTGCTCGGGATCGCCGAGGCGATCTATCCTCCGCGCGAACTCATGATCACGAAGGCCGTGATCCACAATCGGGAGCTGGGATCGGATACGACCGGCGTTCCCCTATGGTGGTGCGACGGTCCCGGGTTGCGCCGGGTTCCGTACGCCGTCACGGCGAGCGCGTTCCAGCACTACAGGGATCTGATCGACGACCTAAAGGACCGGACGATCATGCTCCCTGGAAAACCCCATCCGCTCTACGCGGCCATGCAATACCTCGCCACCATCGCCGAGCGGGACAGCTTCGCGACGAAAGGCGCCATGAATCGGGGCGTCTGCGTGGCGCACCTCACGCTGCTCTGGAGCTACGATGACGGTGTCTTCTTCACGGCGATCGAGGCGCGCCGGACGGTCGTGCTGGACGCCGCGGGGAACGTACTCTCCGTCGAGGGGGATGGAGGCGCGCTGGAGGAGGTCTCGCTCTCGCAGGGCATCGGCCCCTGGCGGCGACTCAGTGGCTACCGCTAGCGACGCCGTGGCCGCGGCTCAGAGGGTCGCGACCGCCAGCTGACGGTTCAGTTGCAGCACCCGCACGTCGGGATCCACCACCACCCGCTTCGGCTCGAAGTCGCAGCGAATCGTCACGCGCTTCGACTCGCCGGCGCCCAGATCGACCGTCGTCCTGGCCTCGCGATAGGGCGGCGTCGCATCGGCGCCCTCGGGTTCGGCGCCTCCGACCGCGACCGGGACCTTCCTCGCGCTGCTCGGCCAACGCTCGCCCGCCGTGGCCGCGACCTCCACGGGCATGCGGCCCGTTCCGATGTTCCGCACCGTCACGGTCACCTCGTAGCCTTCCGCGGTCGCGACCGTGGCGGCGTCGCGCAGCCGGTACTGGGGCATGGCCCGATCCTCGAACCACTGCTTCACGAACGCGTCGTAGGCGACAGCGTCCGGCGCGTAGGGGCGCATGGAGGCGACGAAGTCCTGGAGCGCGGGGTGGTCTCGGCCGACGCTCCAGGTGCGAATGAAATGCCGATAGCCCTCGAGCGCCCGCTCGCGGCCCATGAAATCGTAGAGCATCCAGAACACCCACCCGCCGCGGTCGTACGTCACGGTCTCGTCCGAGGCGCGTCCCCCGTCGATATCGTACAGCGGTCGTTCGTCGTCGGGGCGGCGGTTGTCCGCGTAATGCGCTTCGATGCGCTTGGCGAACTCCATCCGCGCGCGGGCGCCCTTGACCTGCTCGAACAGAAGAAGCGTCGAGAAGTGGGACATGCCCTCGCTCAGGAGGTTGCCCCCCGGTCCCTCCGCCGGCGTGAGGATGTTCCCCCACCACTGATGCGCGGTCTCATGCGCCGTGACCATGAACGTCGCGTTGGACTTCTCGTCGTTCTTGGTGAGGAATCCGATGTTTTCGCTGAACGTGATGTTCGTGCCGAAGCCCTGCGCGTAGTTCGCGAGACCGGGAAACTCGGACAACTTGAGTTCCTTCCACGGGTAGGGCAGGAACCACTCCGAGTAGTAGCGCCGGGCCGCGTCCAGCGTCGCCGACATTTCCTCGATGTTGTAGGGGTGCTTGGGAGAATAGAAGATCGTCGTGCCGTCGCCGTCCTTCACCTTCCAGCGGCCGCAGATGACGTTCAGGAGCTTGATCGGGTGATCGGTCTCCCAGCGCTGAGTCCGCCAGCCGTTCTCCACCACGTTTTGCGTGCAGACGCCCGCCGAATTCAGCGTGTACGCCTCCGGCGCGGTGATCGAGACGCGGGCCGGGAACCAGGACGTGGCGCCGAAGGCGGCGCGCGTGACGCCCTTCCAGTGATCCCGCGGATACTCGCGGCGCTCCATCCGGTTCTCCTTCGATTCGCCCACGTCCTCCATGAAACCGATCACCGGCATGAAACTGGGGGAAAAGGCGGTCAGCACGACACCCGACGGGAGAATGAACTCGCGCAGCCCGCCGCCATTCTTCGTCACGCCGCCGGGAAACGCGCCATTCCATTGCCAGCCGATCACGACGCTGTCCCCGGGCGCGAGCGGCGCCGGCGGCGTGAAGACGTAGAGCCGTTTCCGATCCACGGGCTCGTACGGCGCTCCATTCAGGGTCCAGGAGAGCGAATCCCAGTGCAGCCCGCCGGTCAGCGGAATCGAGGCAAGCGGCATCGCGTGCGGGTTCACG
>QJVW01000099.1 GCA_003235575.1 Candidatus Eiseniibacteriota bacterium
AGGTTGCTCCTTTTGCTCGGCACGTTGCCTCCTGTGCTGTGACAGGGCTCCACTCAGACCGGGATCACCGATTCTCGCGACACCCCCCCGCGCCCGAAGACCCAGCCTTCGCTCAACGAACCAGCGAAACGGTCGCGCCAACCGCGTTGCCCTCCAGCACTCGTACGCCCAGTTGCACGTCCCCGACCTGATGGACCGTTTCCCACCGGCCCGACGGGATCGCGGCGCCCACGAGCGTCCCCACGAGCAACCCACCCAGTGCGCCCCCCGCAATGCCAACCACGACATGGAGCGCCGCAAACCCTGAATCGCCGCTGCCAGCGGCGCCGCCTATGGCGCCCCCTGCCAGGGCGCCTACGAAAAGCCCCGTGCCGGCGCCTTGGAGTGCATGGCTCTTCTGTCCGACTTTGAGCTCCAGTTTCGAGATCGAACGGAGGGGGATCTCACGAACGACACGTTTCGCGTCCAGCATTACGGTCAGCGTGTCGTGCCCCAGCGCACGGACGATGCCCTGGGACGCCCGGAGCCCTAGCTCAATGGAGGAGATCCGGACTCGCGATCCGACATCCAGAGATTCGGGCTCTGCCGCCCGGGAAACGTCGCGACCAGCAAGCAACGCAAGCACGACGAGGACCCACAACACCCGGTGCCCGCGTGGCCGTGGCCACGAAATACGGTTCATATCCACGACTCCACCATGCCGTCGCATTCGCGCCTCCCGTGAACCCTCACCGGCCATCGCGCAACGTCAGCGTCGCCAGCGCGTTGTTCATCCACGCCACCGACATCTTCGAGACGCCGCGCGGCTGATGTAGGACGTAGTCGAGGAGCGCCGCATCCGGCAGCCCGGTCTCCGGCGTATGAAAGCGGTACCAGCCGTGCGTGCGGGCCAGGTACGTGCGGGCCGCTCCCGCGGGGGACTCGGGCGCCGCGAAGGTCAGGTCGACCGTCTCGCCGGTCGTTAGCACCAGATCGTCGCCGTCCCGCGCCCGAAGCGCCGGGCGCACGTCGCCTCCGTCGTCCCGGATCGCGGACGTGGCCGTCAGATCATGGGTCGTGAACGAGGGTTCGGGCGCTTCATCGAGCGCAACCCAGTCGATCAACCAGAACGACGGGGCCGACTCCAGACGCACCCGCACGGTCTCGCCGCTCACGCCGGACAAGTCGATCGGGATCGCGTGTGTCTTCGCGATCTCGGGCCCACCTCCCCAAACCGACCCGTGCGATACCCACTTTCCGTCCTCCCAGACGGAGATCCGGAGGTGGACCTCCTCCTCCAGGATTCCACGAAACGCCGCGGTTCGTTCCGGCTCGCGCTCCATGGCGGCATACCAGTTCGACACGGCCGAACCGTGCGCGCGCACGAACGAGCGCATGAGATACGCAGCCCAGGGTGTCTTGTGGGCTCGCACGACCAACCGCCCCGAGACATTCGTCGTGGCGCGCGGGAATTCGAGGGTGATGCCGTCGCGCAAGTCCTCGGCCACCGACGTGTCCCGGGCGGCAATGGAGGACTCCCAGTAGCGGCTATCGGGCGCTGTGACGAGGTGCAGCACGTCGCGCCCGCGGGAGTCACGTGCCTCCACGGGCGCGCTGGGTGCGGCCACGGCATGAAGTTCGCCCTTCAGATCCGGCGCGACGATCACGGAGGGATCGTGATCCACGGCAAGGAGGGAGACCTGATCGACGTGATCGGTCTCCTGGTCGCCCGCGGCGAGGCGGATCCGCACCGCGCCGGAACTCGTCACGAGAGCGTCGAGGTTGTCCACGTCGGTGTACGCGAGCGCTGAGAGAAAGGCTCCCCCGAACGTGCCCGAATCAAGGACCCACCCGGAGCCATCCCAGCTGTAGAGCAGTGGGCAGGAGCAAAAGATGCAACCGTCGCCGCCGCCCCCGCCGGATGACGATGGTGGCGGTGAGTAGTTGGTCTTGGAGTGGTCCTGAGTAGCGAGCGCCACAATCACGGCGGTTACTCCAACGCCGAACGCCACGAAGAGGACCGTCTTCCCGGCGCTGAACTTCCGAAGCTCGACGGCGCGGATGTCCGCCAGGGCGATGTTTGACTCCCCGAACGACTGGGAGATTGTCAGTGGCTCGCCCGGGCTCAAGGAGCGTCGAACCAGAACGCCCCGAAGCGTGTCGCTCTCAATCCGAGGATTCATGATCTCGGCGCGCGAATCATCCACGAGCGTCAGACGCATCGTCTTCATGTCGTTCGACTGGGCAAGAATGTCCTGCGCGCCAATGCGCTGCTTCTTCCACGACGTGCAACCTGCTGCCGTCACGACCAGTGCGGTGGAAAGAAGGAGAGCGACGACGCGGCGGAGGGCACGCGATTTCGCCGTTTGCATGAGGGCCTCCTGTCGAAGCGGCACCGACTGGGGATCGTGCCCGATGCGTTGCCGGTACTTCGGGGAGAGCTAGGGGAGAGGTTCAGCCTGCGGACGAAGGGTGGGACGGGTCAACGCTACGGAAGTAGTCCCGCGAGAGGTAGCCGAAAGGCGGCAATGCCTCAAGGAGTGTCCGTGCCCGGCGAAGATGCGAACTCGGATCCCCAGGACGCGTGACAAGCGCAACTTCGGCGAAATCCGGTAGCCGATCGGACCATAGCCCCAGCGCAGGTGGTCTCTCGATAGTTACTCCCTCCCCGGATCGACCAGGTTCCTCGCGACCAGGAGGCATTCCATGAAAACCACGATGCTTGGGCTTCTCCTTGTTCTGGTTCTCCTAGCTCCGGGATTTGCGAATGCGTCGCTCGAGATGGGCACGACGTCCGTGATTGGAGTGAACACTGAATCGGGGCGCTGGAGTTTGGGGCTCGGGTTGGGGCTGGAGTGGCGAACGATGAAGGATATCTACATGGTTATTCCGGCCGACACGTTCCTCTATTCCATCTACATGGATGCCACGCTCTTCATCCTGAGGCCGGCGGTTTCCACCCGTTACTTCCTCACAACTAACGAGGCTGCGCAACCGTTCCTCGTCGCCAGAATCGAACGCGATATCCCCGTGGCGAGTTCCGACGTGGACTGGTTTGCCGATGATCTCGAGGATCAGAACGACGACTGGCGGTTCGGTGTTGGGGGTGGGATTCGCTCGCGGGTCAATGATCACTTCGCCGTCGGTGGCGAGGTGGTTGCCCGGACGGAATGGTACTCCTACGCCCACGGACGCACTCAGGTCCGCGGCGCGACGGATTTCCTGGTGTTCGTCCAGTACCGTCCTTAGCCGCTGTGCCGCCTACTCCAAACGCGACCTATGTCGAAGGTACCGCTCCCGGGAGCAGGCGCTCCAAATCCTCTTTGGAAAGACGCCGGAAGGAGAGTTTGAAACCGTAATAGACAGCAATCCCGTAGAAGAGAATGTCCATGATACTGAACGATGCGGACATCAGTTCCGAGATGATCTGTGGATTGAGATGGGATAGCACAGATCCGAACGGGACTTCGTAGTGCTTCGCCACCGATGCCGTGACGGCGAGCAGGTTGCCGAGGGCGCAACCGAACAACGATAGCCCGGCGCCGATGACTCCAAATGCGTTCGTGACCCCCTTCCCCAGGGAGCGAACCGCGAAGCCCACCAGAAACCCAATTCCGATTGCCATGAAGCCGATCTGGTAGTTCGTCGCGAACGTGATGCCCGCCCAAACCGCGGCACCGGCCACGGAGGCCACGACCCCGCCGGCAATCCCAAGCGGGAGGTTCTGCTCAGTTTCGAGCTGCTGCTGGAGGTATTGAATTTGCGCCGGATCGAGTTCCACGACTTGGGCTTCGGGTTCGACGGACTGCGTATCGTGAGGCATCATGGACTGATCTTCGCCATGCGGCGTATCACTGTTCATCGCCGGGTCCTCCAGATGGTTCTGCATCGAACGCAAGCTTGCCCACCGAATCCCGCTACGGCGCCGCGTTTTTCTCCTCGAGTGTGGTGTATACGATTTCGAGGTTGGGAAGTTGGAGCACGGCGTTCGCCCCGACCTTGTCCCAGACCGTAACTCGCCCCCCGATGTACTCCGCATCGAGATAGGTGAGGACAACCTCGGTCTCGGTCGGAACCGCGGGGGGCAGCGCCATCCACGGGCCTCCGAATCCAACGCTCCCGCTGCCGCAGTACCCGCCCAAATTCACCAGATTGGTCGCCTCATCGAGGATGTACGGAAAGCCGAATCCCGAGCCTCCGAACGTGCTGGCGACGTAGAGTCCCGAGGATGACTTCGCCAACTGTTTCAGCTTGATGCCGGGGAAGGTGGTCGGGAGTGGCAGGATCAATTGCGTCTCCACCGTATCGGTGGGGAAGTAGCTAAACCGAAGGCAGCCGCTTGATGACGTGTCGGGACGTAGAATGATGCGCTTGACGATGACCGAGTCGATGTCGAGCGTCACGGCCGAGATATCGTCGAGGCCGTCCGGATCACCGACCAAGACTTGGAGATCGACACCGCGCGGGGAGAGGGTGGTGATTTCGATACCGCCGGACGGAAAAGTCGGGCTGTACGTGACGATCAAGGGAGGCCGGTTCTCTTGAGACGGCGGGAAGTTCTCGACGACAATCTTGTCTTCCTTGTCACACCCAACGGCAAGAACCACGAGGAGGATTGTTGCGATCGATCCGAGAAGGACGCGCGGGCGGGCCGACATGACGGGCCTCCAATGGCGGTGCGAAGCATGCGGGGAGAGTGTTTGGGGTACGGCGTCTGCGGGGAGAGCCGGTCGGTACTGACCCAATCGGATGGGAGGATCTATTTCCGGCCAACGTCCAGTGTCAATGTTCGCGCGCGACAGGTCTATGCGCCTTTTGGATAACGCCACGCTTGGGCAGCCCCAATACCGTCTCGGACCGCCGCACCGGCCGATCTTGGATCCTGTTCTCTCAAGGGGTTGGGTCAATCCCCACTACTGACAACGCCCCCTCACCCCGCTAAACTCCTCCCCCATGCCCCTCTCCCCCGGCACACAACTCGGAACCTACGAGATCCTCTCCGCCATCGGCGCCGGTGGCATGGGGGAGGTCTATCGCGCGCGGGATACGCGACTTGGCCGCGAGGTGGCGATCAAGGTGCTGCCGCGGGACCTGGCCGCCACGCCCGAGGTTCGCACCCGCTTCGAGCGCGAGGCGCGGCTCATCTCCTCGTTCAACCACCCCAACATCTGCACGGTCCACGACGTCGGGCAGGAGGGCGAGGACTTCTACCTGGTCATGGAGCTGATCGAGGGAGAGTCGCTGGCCGACCGCGTGCAGACCGGCGCGCTTCCCACCTCCGAAGTGCTTCGTATCGGGATCCAGATCGCCGACGCGCTGGACAAGGCGCACCGTGCCGGCATCGTGCACCGCGATCTCAAGCCGGGCAACGTGATGCTGCCGAAGAGCGGGGCCAAGCTTCTCGACTTCGGCTTGGCGCGCAGCGCCGTGCCGGTCGCGGAGCCGGGCTCGGGATCGCATTCCCCCACCATGAGCCGCCCGCTCACGGCGGAAGGCACCATCGTCGGCACGTTCCAGTACATGGCGCCGGAGCAGCTGGAGGGACAGGAGGCCGATGTCCGAACGGACATCTGGGCGCTGGGCTGCGTCCTCTACGAAATGGCGACGGGGAAGCGCGCCTTCGAGGGGAAGAGCCAGGCGTCGCTGATCTCCGCGATCATGTCCGCCGAGCCGGCGCCGATCGCGCAGCTGGCGCCGATGAACCCGCCGGCGCTCGAGCGGCTGGTCAAGGCGTGCCTGGCCAAGGACCCCGAGGACCGGGTCCAGACGGCGCACGACGTCAAGCTGCAGCTCCAGTGGATCGTGGAGGGTGGTTCGCAGGCCGGCGTGGCGGCGCCCGTCGCGGCGCGGCGGAAGAGCCGCGAGCGACTCGCCTGGATCATAGCCGGCATGGCGACCGTCACCGCCGCGGCGCTCGCGGTCGTCGTCCTCCAGCCGAAGCCGGAGCCCAAGCCGGTGATCTTCGAGCTGACGCCCCCGGCCCAGGTTCGCTCGGTCGACCTTCCCCGCATTTCGCCCGACGGACGGCGCCTGGCGTTCAATGCGCGGGACTCGCTGGGTGTTCAGAGTATCTGGGTGCGGCGGATGAACTCGCTGGAGGCGCAGCGGCTCCCGGGCACCGAGGGGGCGACGCGTCCGTTCTGGTCTCCGGACAGCCGTTTTCTCGCCTTCTTCTCCGGCGGCAAGCTTTACAAGATCGACATCTCGGGCGGCCCCCCGCTGGCGATCTGCGATGCGCCGCGCGGCGCCGACGGCTCCTGGGGCACGCGAGACGTCATTCTCTTCGACGGATCGTCGGCCGACTCCGTCCAGCGCGTCTCCGCATCGGGCGGCGTGCCCTCCGGCGCCACGAACATCGATCGCGCGGGGGGGGAGACCTACACGGCGTGGCCTCAATTCCTGCCCGACGGGAAACATTTCGTGTACATCGCCTATGGCGCGGAGGGTCGAGACCGCACGCTTCGGATCGGCTCGCTCGACTCCGAGGAGACGAAATCGATCGGCGAGGTGAGAACGAGAGTCGAATACGCTTCGGGGCACCTCCTTCAAGTGCGCGACGGCGTGCTTCTCGCGCAGAAGTTCGATGCTGGCGCGCTGAAGCTGGTTGGCGACCCGTTCCCCGTGGCCCAGAACGTCGAAGTGGGCGGCTCCGGCTCGGCCCGGTTTTCCGCCTCTTCCGAAGGTACGCTGGTCTTTCGTTCAACCGGCGAAGCCAGCGATGAACGATTGGTCTGGCTGGACCGGGAGGGCAAGAGGATCGGTAGCGTCGGAAAGCCCGGCCAGTTCATCACGCCCGCGCTCTCGCCGGACGGCACGCAGCTGGCGGTGTCGATCGAGGGACAGGGAGCGCGCGATATCTGGATCTACGATCTCGCGCGCGATCTTGCCTCGCGGTTCACCTTCGCGGATGGAAACGCGTTCGATCCCAGTTGGTCACGAGACGGCACGCGGCTCGCGTACGCGGTCTCCAGGGCCGGGGACGTATCCATCGTCGAGAAGCCGATCGGTGGCAGCGGCAAGGAGAGGATCCTTGTGGGGGGCGGAGGACGACATGCCCTGTCCGGCTGGTCCCCCGACGGACAACAGCTCCTGTACCTGGAGCGGGCCCAGAATCCGCCGAACTGGGATATCCATGCGCTGTCGGTGACGGACTCCGTGCGAACCGTCCCGATCGTGACCACCCCGTTCAGCGAGTATCAGCCCGCATTTTCTCCAGATGGAAAGTGGCTCGCGTACGGATCGGTGGAGTCGGGCGGCGCGGAGGTCTACGTGCAGGCCTACCCGGGCCCGGGGGGCAAGTGGAGGATCTCGAATTCCGGCGGGAGCGAGCCACACTGGCGTGGCGACGGCAGGGAACTCTACTATCTCAGCCGGGACCGGCGCGTGATGGCCGTGGCCGTGGAGCCCGGGACGCCACCCCGCTTCTCGCTTCCTCGCGAGCTCTTCACCGCTCCCATCTCCACCAACATCGCGGTCCGAAACCGTTACGAGGTATCCGAGGACGGCCAGCGATTCCTCATCATCGCGACCAGCGGCAGCGTGGCCGTGGGCCCGACGACGGTCGTGCTCGACTGGCTGGGGAGACTGGAAAAGCACTAGGATCAGGGCCGCCATGAATCTCATCCGTGCCACCGCATCGCGCCTTCTCACCGTCGCGTCGCTCCTTCCCTTCTTGATGCTCGGAGGATGCGGCGAGGTCGTCAGCTCCGGCAAGAACCTCCAGGTTACGAACGAGGTCAACGTCTTCCGGTTTCAGGTCAGCGATCTGAAGAACTACAGCCAGACCTACTCCTTTACGTGGACCACCTCTTCGACGACCGGCGTCATCGTCAATCAGTTGAGTGACATTTCCGGCGGCGATGCCACGATTGTCCTGAAGGACGCTGCGGGGACGACGGTCTACTCGAGAAGCATGAAGCAGGACGGAAGGTTTGCGAGCGCGGTCGGGGTGCCCGGCCTCTGGACGGTTCAGATTCTCGCCAACAAAGTGTCGGGGTCGCTGCTCATGCGGGCCGACCCGAACTAGCTTCCACCCCGCGGAGCACTGAAGAAGAGCCAGGCGTAGAGCGCCGCCATCACCCCGCAGACGATTGTGGCGCCCCAAAGGGCGATCCCACCACCGGCCGCCGGAGCCACCCGCGCCAGCGTCGTCGTCGCGATAAAGAAGAACGCGAAGTTCGTCACCACCAGCGGCCGGCCGTAGATACCGCCGATCGTCGCGTAGCGATTCATCCAGTTGAGCATGCCCAGGGCGAAGAGGGCGCCCGCCAGGAGTTGGACCAGCGATCCGCCGGTCCGCCCGCCCACCGCGCCCAGCAGGCGCGAAATCTCCTCCGGCGCGAAGAGCGCAGCGATCCCCGAGGCGAGAAAAAGCGCGGCCGAGGCGATCACCAGTGGTTGGGTCTTCATGGGTCGCCAGGATACCCCGCCGCGGGCCGCGCCGTGATACCCTTTTCCCATGCCCCACGCCATTCGTGTCGAGATCTCAGCCCGTACCGACCGCGGCCTCCGCCGCGAGACCAACGAGGACGCCTACCTCGTGTTTCGCACGGGACGGTTCCTGCAGCGCGTCCAGAGCAACATCGAGGAGGGCGAGCTCGAATCCCGCTACGACGTCGCCGGCCACATCATGGCGGTGGCCGACGGCATGGGCGGCGCGGCCGCCGGCGAGGTGGCAAGCCGGGAGGCGCTTCTCGAGGCGTTCCGCCTGATTCTTCGCTCGCCCAAATGGCTTCTCACCCTCGACGACCCCCTCACGCGCAGCTCGGAGATACAGTCCTTCTTCGAGCGGGTGCGCGGCTACATCGCCGGCATGCACGACGCGCTGCTCCGCCACGCCTCGCAGAATCCGCACGCCGCGGGGATGGGCACGACCCTGACGCTTGTCTACAGTTTGGGGCTGGATCTATTCGTCGCCCACGTCGGCGACTCGAGGGCCTACCTCTATCGCGACGGCGTCCTGCATCACATCACGCGGGACCACACGGTCGCCCAGCACCTCGCCGACTCCGGAACCATCTCTCAGGAGGAAGTGGACGAGCACCCCGAGCGCCACATCTTGACCAGCGTCGTCGGCGGCCACGGAGGGGCGCTGCAAGGGGACATGCATCACGTTCCGCTTCAGGTAGGGGACGCGGTCGTGGTCTGCACCGACGGCCTGTCCGGGCAGGCAAAGGACGAGGAGATCAACGAGGTCCTCCGGAACGCGGCGTCCTGCGACGATGCGTGCGACGCGCTGATCGCCCTGGCGCACGAACGCGGGGCGCCGGACAACGTCACGGTCATCGTCGCCCGGTACTTCGAACGTTCCTAACGCGGAACGCGAATTAATCGCCCGCCGAGCCGGGCCCCCGCGCCTCCGCCTCATCCGATTCGAGCCGCTTGCCCATGCTGACGACGTCGTCGGCCGCATACCCCAGCGCCTCGTAGAACGCCACGGCTTCCAGGTTGGATCGCCGGATCTGCAGGTTGATCTTCGGACAGCCGGCGTCGCGCAATCGTCGTTCCGCTTCCGCCATGATCGCGCGCGCCAAGCCGCGCCGCCGCTCGTCCGGCGCCACGGCGAGGTAGTTGATCCAGCCGCGGTGCCCCTCGTAGCCGGCCATGACCGCCGCCACGATCCGGCCGCCGGAGACCCCCACCAGGAAGAGGTCCGGGCGCACGTGTAGCTTTCGCTGGATGTCCTTGTGCGGATCGTTCCATGGCCGGATCAGCCCGCACCGGGTCCAGAGGTCGATAACCGCCTGCTCGTCTTCGATTTGGAACTCTCGTATCTCCATGGCTCTCCCGAATCGGATCCCGAACGTGGGCTGGGCGGAACGCTACCAGGTTCACATGGTGGCGCCAATGTCCCGGGCCGCGCGGGAGCGCTCCCCGTTGCCCGCCCGTTGCCACGCTGCTACGATTTCGCCATGAAAACTACACGCATGCTGTGCCTAGCGCTGGCCGCGACCGTCCTCCTCCCCGCTTCAAGTCAAGCCGCCCCCATGATCGAGCCGTGGGGCCTGCACCTCGAGTACATCGATCGTTCCGTTAAACCGGGCGACGACTTTTACGAGTTCGCGAACGGACTGTGGACCAAGCAGGCCGAGATTCCGGCCGACCGCTCGTATTCGGGCGCATGGCTCGACAGCAATCTCCGCAGCGACGAGCGGCTCCGCGCCATCGTGGCCGAGTTGCACGGTCGCGCCGATCTCACGGCCGAGGGAGTGAAGCTCCGCGATCTCTACGACGCCTACATGGATTCCGTACGGATCGAGGCGGACGGACTGAAGCCGATCGAGAACGACCTCGCCGCGATCGCGGCGCTCAAGACGCACGAGGATGTCGCGCGCACCATGTGCCAGCCGACGCTTCGGCTGGGCGGGCGCTGGTGGGGCGGTCCCGCCCTCGGCGGGCTCTTCACGATCTGGATCGTGCCGGACGACAAGGACCCGAACCGCTACGTCCTCGAATTTCGTCAAGGCGGGCTGGGGCTCCCCGACCGCGAGTACTACCTGCGCGAGGACAAGGAGCTCGAGGAGACGCGCGAGGCGTACAAGAAGTACCTGGCCGGGACACTCGTAGCGCTCGGCGTCGACAAGGCCGACGCCGCGCGCCGGGCTGCCGCGGTCTACGCCCTGGAACACGAGATCGCCGCCGCGCAGTGGTCGGGGGAAGAAGCGCGGGACGTGGACAAGGCCTACAATCCGATGACGATTCCCGAACTGAAGTCGCTGGCGCCGGACTACCCGTGGGAAGCGGCGATCACCGCGCTCGGGGTCTCGCTCAAGGCCGGTGGCGCCGACCGGATCGTCCTGATCCGCGAGAAGAGCGCGTTCCCTCCGATCGCCAAGCAATTCGCGAAGACCCCCATTCCCGTCTGGCGTGATTACCTGAGCGTCCGACTCGTGCACGCGTTCGCGGACTACCTCCCGCGAGACATCCAAGACGCCGACTTCGCGTTCTTCGGCAGAACCCTTCAGGGGAGCGCCC
>QJVW01000017.1 GCA_003235575.1 Candidatus Eiseniibacteriota bacterium
GCGGCGTGCGAGAAGTAGCAGGCCAGTTCGTAGCGCGGGCTGTTGCGAACCCCCTCGACCTCTTCGCAACGGACCACGATACCCTCGCACCGCACCATCCGCTCGCGTCGAAGCGTGCGGCCGAACGGCGGCAGCAGCAGCGTGAGCATCACCTTCGTCAGCGGCGAAAGAAAGGCGCGGCTCAGGAATTGAATGCCGCTCGTGGACAGATTGACGCTCTCGGTCGTGAGAACCGAGCCGTCCTCTCCGCCGGCCACCTGCATGGCGAGCTTCGCGACGATGCGCGGGGCGCTGCGCCGCTCCCGGGTGCGTTGGGTCATCGTCCTTTCCTTGCTGGCCGCCCGCGTGTGGGGCGACCCGATGAGGGTCCACGCCGTTTGCTCTTCCCCGCGGCCCGCCGCGACGGCCGTCGCGAGGAGCGCCCGGAGACCGGCGCCAATCCGAGTTCCACCTCGCGGCGGTCGAGATCGGCCCGTGCGACGACTACGTGCAGCGTGTCGCCGAGTCCGAACCGCCGTCGGGAGCGCTTCGACCGGAACGAGAAACCATGCTCCGCCAACTCATACGATGCGTCACCGAACGCCCGTTTCGGGAGGAACCCGTCGATATTCCACGAGTCGAGCGATACGAACAACCCCGCAGGCGCCACCGCCACCACGGTTCCGCCGATCGGCTCGCCGATCCGCTCGCGCGCGAAGCGCACCGCCTTTCGCCGAACGACGCCTCGTTCCGCGTCGTCCGCCTTCACTTCCATCTCCGACGCCAGTCCCGCGGTCGCCGCGTCCAGCCACCCGGACGCGAAGGTCCAGGGATCGCCCTGCCGGGTCGCGCCCTCCACGAGGTAGCGTTTCACGATCCGGTGGTTCGCCAGGTCCGGGTAGCGCCGGATCGGCGACGTAAAGTGCGCGTACCGCTGCATGCCGAGGCCGAAGTGCCCGACGTCCACCAAATCGTATCGTGCCTTCTCGAGCGCGCGCAGCAGGAGCATGTTCACGATGCGGTCGCGCTTGCTCGTTCCATGACTGATCCAGCGCCGCAACTGCCGCGCGTCCGTGACGATCGTGCCCGGACCTTGCCTTCCGAGATAGCGCGCCGCCTCGAAGAAGACTCGCAGCCTATCATAACGGGGACGCTCGTGAATCCGATAGAGAAACGGGAGTTCCCGGGCCGCGGCCGCCGCCCCGACGGCTCGGTTCGCGAGGAGCATGAATTCTTCGATCAGCGAGTGCGTGGGGATCGAGGGGCGATCGGCGAATGCCAGCGGCTCTCCCCGCCGATCCAGCGTCGGCCGAACTTCCGGGACGTCGATCTCGAGGCCCCCTCCCTCCAACCGCCCCCGTCGCAACATCCGGGCCAGGCGATCCAGCGTTCGTAGCGATTCGGCGATGTCGTCGCCCCCCTTCTCGATCCGCTTCCACGCAGCCTCGTAGGAGAGCGACGCGCGACTGCGCACGACGGTCTTGGCCATCCGCGTGCGCTCCACCACGCCGTCCTCGCCGATGACGGCGAAGACGCTGACGGCCAGCCGATCCTCCCCCTCCACCAGGCTGCACATCCCCGCCGAAAGCGCCTCGGGCAACATCGGGTAGACCGTATCGGCGAGGTAGACGCTGGTGCCTCGGGCGCGCGCCTCGCGGTCGAGGGCGGAGCCGGGCCGAACGTAGTGGCTGACGTCCGCGATGTGGATCCCGACCTCCCAGGTTCCCTCCGACATGGCGCGAATGGAGAGCGCGTCGTCGTGGTCCTTGGCATCCGCCGGATCGATTGTCAGAACCAGCGCATCCCGGCAATCGTCGCGGCCCTTCACCGCTCGGGACACCGACTCGCGCCCGAAGACCGCCGCCTCGGAAAGGGCCTCGGGATCGAATTCCGTCGCCACGCCTTCCTCCAGCGCGACGAGCAGGCTGTCCTCTCGCGGGTCGTCGTCGCCGAAGACGGCCACCACCTTGCCCACGAGCGGATCGATGGAAGTGGGCTCGAGCCGCACGACGACTCTTCCGCCTCGCGCCGCCGCGGCGCGGCCGTGCAACGTGAGGTAGATTTCCTCCGGGTATTCGGGCCGGTTGGGGCGGAGGATCGTCGTCCGGCCACGGTGATCGACCCGGCCGGCGATGCCGTACGGCGTGCGCTCCAACACCTCGAGGATCTGGTGGGCGTCCCCCTGGTCCCGCGTCTCCAGATAGCCGGCGCGGACTCGATCTCCATGGAGGGCGGCGCCGACGGCGAACGGGGGTATGAAGAGGTCGTCGACGTGGGCTTGCGTCTCGCCCTCGACGCGCACGAAGCCGTAGCCGAACCGGGTACGACGAAAGCGCCCGACGAGCGTGTGGGGACTCATCGGACCAGCGACATCGGCCCGGATATCCCGCGGAGGGATCGTTCCGGGCCGATGCTTGCCGCTCGCGAGCGACGCGGGATCCGCGCCGTCACGCGTCTACCGCTGCCGCTTTTTGTGGCGGTCGCGACGAAGACGTTTCTTGCGTTTGTGCGTAGCGATCTTTTTGCGTTTGCGCTTCTTTCCGCTTCCCATCCGTCTCCTGTTCTGGCGCGGCTATTCCGGGCCGCGGACCAAGCTCTTCAGCTCATTGGACGCCTTGAAGACCGGGACCAGCTTCGCCGGTACCATGACTTCCGCGCCGCTGCGGGGATTGCGCGCCTTGCGCGCCTTGCGCTCGCGCACCTTGAAGGTGCCGAATCCGCGGATCTCGATGTGCTTTCCCTCGCTCAGGGCGCGCGAGACAGCGTTCAAGAGCTGGTCGACGATGAGCGCGGTCTCGCTCTTCGAAACCTTCGTCCGCTCCGAAATCTCGTCCACCAGATCGGCCTTCGTCATGGGCTCCCTCCCCGACTCATTCCCCGGCGTTTGTCGCCGGCGACAAACTCTACCATCCGCCGCGCGGGCCGTCAATCAGCGCAGGCGGTACTCCAGCCGCGGTCCCGAGCCCATGATCCGGCCCATGGGATTCATCTTCTGCTCGAAGAAGTCGAAGAACGACACCCGCCGGCGGATCTTCCGGACGATGGAGGGTCGTGGTTCCAGGCCGGCCATCGCCGCCGCCATCTCGATGGCGTCGTCGACGGTCCCCAGCCGGTCGACGAAGCCGTATTGGGCGGCCTGATCGCCGCTGAAGATCCGTCCGTCGGCGTACGGGAGGATCTCGTCGCGATCCATCTCGCGCCCCTCGACGATGACCCCGATGAACTGATCGTAGACGTTGACCAGCACCTCTTGCAGCAGGGCGCGCTCCTCGGCGGTCATCGGGCGCCACATCGAGCCCGTGTCCTTGAACTTCCCGGTCTTGATGGTCTCGAATCGAACGCCGACCTTCCGGAAGAGCTCCTCCGTGTTGGGGAAGCTCATGATGACCCCGATGCTTCCGGTGAGGGTCCCCGGATTGGCCACGATGGAGTCGGCCGCGCAGGCCACGTAGTACGCCCCGGACGCCGCCACGCCGCCCATCGAGGCGATGACCGGCTTGCCTTCGTCCCGAAGTCGGCGCACGGCCTCGTAGATCTCCTGCGAGGCGGCGACGCCGCCCCCCGGGCTGTCGAGCCGCAGGACGACGGCCTTGACCGTCGCGTCGCGCTCCATGCGGTGAATCTGGTCGACGACGCTTTCGGAAGCGTCGATGTCTCCGACGAGCTCCACCAAGCCCACGCGGCCGCCCAGGCCCGACATCGAGAGGTCCTCACCGCTCATGGTGAGGCTCACGATCAGGAACGCCAGCGCCACGGCGCCCACCGAGCCGATCAGGAGCAGCGCGCAACCCCACAGCCAGCGATGACGCGACATGAAACCCCTCGATGCGACCACGTGGCGCGCCCGGCGCGTGCTTCGACGGCGCGATGCCACGACCCTACCAGAGGGCCGCCGGGGATACAAACGGACGAAGGCGCCCGGAGAACTCTCCGGGCGCCTCGCGGGGCTTTCGCCCCTGATTCGTTCCCCGCCTGCGCCGTGCACTCGGTGCCGGTGAAACTGCGTCGTCTCGTCGAGGGGATCAGCTCAGGACCGAGCGATTCTCGCGGGCACCGCAGGGAACTTTTCCTTACGTCACGATCACGCCAGTACTACATGGCAATCGGCGTGCCGCGGCGGTCCCGGCAGCGACCGCGGAACTAGATTCATGCAACGAAATAAGGTGCTAGCGTAAGTTATTGTAAAACAGACATTTATATAGACGTAAATTGGGCCGAAGAATCGTCGGCTGGCGGTGGGCGAAGCGGGGCGGAAATCGCGACCCGCCGAGGCGGAAATCGGGGGTGGAGTTGGGGCGATGCCCTCACGAATCGGGGGGAAATGGCCCAGCCGGGCAGCCCGGCGGGAGGGTTTCTACTTGCCCGTCAGGAGGCTCGTTCCGCTCATCTCCGCCGGGGCCGGTATCCCCATCAACGCGAGGAGGGTCGGGGCCACGTCCGCGAGGATGCCGGAGCGGAGTCCCATCGGCGCGCCGCCGGCGATGAAGGCCGGGACGGGATTCAGCGTGTGGGCGGTGTGGGGGCCCCCGGTCTTCGGATCGATCATCTGCTCCGCGTTGCCGTGATCCGCGGTCACCAGCGCGGCGCCCCCGCGGCGCGAGACCGTCTCGAGCAGCCGGCCCAGGCACCCGTCCACGGTTTCGATGGCTCGAACCGCGGCGGGGATGATGCCGGTGTGCCCCACCATATCGGGGTTCGCGAAGTTGAGAACGAAGAATCCGAATTCGTCGGTCCCCAGACGGCGCACGGCCTCGTCGGTCACCGCCACGGCGCTCATTTCCGGCTGCAGATCGTAGGTCGCCACGCTCGGCGACGGCACCAGGATTCGCTCCTCCCCGGGGAAGGGACTCTCCTCGCTCCCGTTGAAGAAGTAGGTGACGTGCGCATACTTCTCCGTCTCCGCCAGACGGAGTTGCCGCCGCCCCGCCGTCGAGACCGTCTCGCCGATCGTCCCGCGAAGGGGGTCGTCGGTGAAGAGCACCGGGTACGGAAACGCATCGTCGTACGAGGTCATGCAGACGTAGTCGAGATTCGGGCTCCCCCCGTGCCGGGGAAACGCGTCGAAGGAGGCCTGGGCCAGCGCGGCCGAAATCTGTCGCATTCGATCGGGCCGGAAGTTGAACGCGAGAACCACGTCTCCGGGCGCGATGCGCCCCTCGCCGTCCCCGATGACGGTAGGCAGGACGAATTCGTCCCCCTCGTCCCGGGCGTACGCCTTCTCGAGCGCCTCCATCGCGGTCGCCGCCCGCTCCCCCTCTCCCACGACCATCGCGCGGTAGGCGCGCTCCGTGCGGTCCCAGCGCTTGTCGCGATCCATCGCGTAGAACCGTCCGCAGACGGTGGCGATCGCACCCCCGGCCTTTCGCGCCACGGCGTCGGTCGACTCCAGGGACGGCCCCGCCGATCGCGGCGGCGTATCTCTTCCGTCGAGGAAGGCGTGAACGAAGATCCGAGGCACGCCCGCCTTCGACGCCAGCGCGATCATCGCGTGGAGATGGCGCTCGTGGCTGTGGACGCCGCCCGGCGACACGAGGCCGATGAAGTGGAGGCGCCCCCGCTCCCGAGCCCGCTCCATCGTCTGGCGGAGGACGGGGATCTCGGCGAGCGATCCGTCCTCGACCGCGCGGCTGATCCGGGTGAGATCCTGGTAGACGACGCGTCCGGCCCCCAGGTTCAGGTGGCCGACCTCGCTGTTCCCCATCTGCCCCGCCGGGAGCCCGACCGCTTCCCCGCACGTGGTGAGCGTCGCCTGCGGGTAGCGGCGGGTGAGGTCGTCCATCACCGGGGTCGCCGCCAGGGCGACGGCGTTTCCCTCGCGCGAGGGATTCAGACCCCAACCGTCGAGGATGACGAGGCCGACGAGCGGAAAGGGCGCGGTGCGCTTCATGCGCCTAGCCTAGCACAGTCTCCGCGCTCACCCCTCCCGACCGTCACCGCCGGAGGGATCCGCCAGCCCGAGGGCGGCGAACGGCGCCGGCGTGAGGGTGACGCCGAAGGTGGCGGCCACGGCCTCCACGATCCGCGCCTCGATCAGCTCCCGCGCGGGCGGCGCGCCCAGCCATTCGCCCGCGCTCCGCGCATGCCCCGCCAGCAACGCGGCGGCCTCCGTCGCGTCCAGCCGATAGCGGGCCACGTCGCGATGGCGGCCGGTGAGCGGGAGCGACGCGTGGCTGAGGGCGCCGCCGCGCGTGAATTTCGAAGCGATCCCCGCCAGCTTGAACGCGCCGACTCGGACTTCGCCCGGCGCGGTGCGGGCGAAACACGGCGTGGCGCCGGCCGGAAGGGTCGGTCCGCGTTCGGAGGAAGGCACTCGCTCGGCCGCCAGGTCGAAGGTGCGGTACGCCGCGGCGACGGCGTCGGCGACGCGTTCGGCAAAGGCCCGCGGAGCATCCGCCCACGGCCCGGGGATGCTGGCCGCCATGGCGAACGTCGCTTCCTCGTCGTGGAGCACGGCGTCGCCGCCCGTCGGACGGCGCGCCACGTCCAGCCCCTCGCGCCGGATCGCGGCCAGATCCCATCCTTCCGGCCACGGTTCCACGCGGCCAAGGCTCAGCGTGGGGCGCGCCCAACCATAGGTGCGCACGACCAGGCGCCCCGGGCCGGCCGCGGCCCAGCGCAGGAGCGCCGCATCGAGGTCCATCTGAACCTCGCCGGACGCGACGCATCGGGGAAGGAGGTACGTGGCGGAAGCGGTGTCGCGGGGGGCCGTCATGGCCCGATTCCTAGAACGCTAGGACGCCGAGCCAGTCGCGGAGGAGGAACATCACCCGCCCGATGAGCAGCGAGATACGGGCCATGACGGTGTACCCGTAGCTGGCGCCGAAGCTGACCATCAGGAAGTAGATTCCGACCTTGGCGGTGCCGCCCAGGGCGCCCTTGTGCTCCTTCGAGAAGAAGAAGAACACCAGCGTGGTCAGGAGCCCGACCACGAGGAGCCAATTGTTGATCAGGTCGCCGGGGTTCACGGCGCCCCAGAGGGGAAGAATCGAGCCGTGGACCTGCTCCACGAGGTCGCTTTGCCCGAAGCCCGTGATCCGGAGCGCCGGGTAGACGCCCAGGATCAAGGCGATCGGCCAGCGCGACAGCCACTCGCCGCGCGGAAAGAACCGTGAGAACAGCATGACGCCCAGGATCAGCGGAATGATCAGCAGGAAGTTCCGGCCCTCGCCGAAATGGCTGAACAGCGGCGTCACGAGGTTCGGCTTGATCGTCGAGAAGTACGTCAACACCACGTAGTAGCCCGCCGAAATCCCGACGAACAGGTGCTCGCAGAGTTTGTAGACGGGGTTGTCACGGTACAGGAACGAGAAGATGCCCAGCGTGAGGAACGCCGCGATCCAGACGCCGATGTCCGGGCTCAGGTTCATGCCGGCCCCCGGTGTCCGTCCCGCTTCGGCGGGTTGGCGATGTTGCCGAGAATGATCATCAGGGCGATGAAGACGTGCGCCAGCGACTGCGCGTCCATCCCGCGCATGGCCAGGCCCGGCTCATCCAGCAACGCCTCGTACTCCGCCGCGCCGGCCATGCCGCCCAAGAGCCCGTGCAGCTGCTTCGTCTGGAGATAGGGATAGTATTCCGGAGCGCTGACCGCCGTCACGGCGGCGACCATCGGGATGTGGTAGCGGGAGACGACCTGCTGCACCCACTCCTTCGTACCGGGGTACCCGGCGCTGATGTTCACCAGGAGCGCCAGGCTGTTGTAGTTCTCGATTCCCTGCATCACCGGAATCTCGCTCACCGGCACGCCGCGAATGTCCACCGGATAGGTGTCCGGAATGCTCAGTCCCATGCGCGACATGACGAGCTCGTTCCCCGACTTGAAGCCGAGATTGACGTAGTCCACGCCGAGCTTCTTGCCGTATTCCTCGGCGGCGATGCTCAGCACCTGGTCGCTGAGCGGCGGTCCGCCCGGGTAGAGCGCGATCGCCACGATCTTGATGTTCCGCCGGAACAGATGCCGCGCGGCCGCCAGGTGCGCCGGATAGTTCTCCGCGATCGTGCCGGGATCGTAGTCGCCCGCCAGGAGCACCGTGGAACCGGCCGGCAGATCCTCGATCGCCTTGTAGAAGCCCTCGGCGCGGTGGCCCGGCTTCACCGGGGCGATGTGGAAGCCCGTCACGAGCGGAATGATGGTGAGCAGGGCGACCGCGAGAAAGATCCAGCGCCGGTCGAGATCCCGAAGCCACGGAATGCCGCTCACGAGCCCCCCTCCCCGCTGCCGTACGTCTTCTCAATGCCGAGGATGAGGCGGATGCCCGTCGCCATGACGCCCAGCGCCGCGCCGATCAGGATCCCGCGCTTGGCGGCGTTCTGCGGCACCTCCATCAGCCAGTCCGCGCTGGCGGGGATGATCGGATGGATCGCGTTGCCGATGGGCACGCGGCCGATCATGAGGATGAACGCGGCGATGGCCAGGAGCAGCGCCTCGGTGGAGCGGATGCGGAACGCCCGGAACGCGGCGGAGGCGATGAAGAACGCCAGCAGCGAGAACATCGTCGCCGACATCGGTGTGTAGAAGTTGCGGTACATCCAGCTGAACTGCGACGACGCGTCCAGGAACCCGTCGCCGGCGGCGAAGCCGATGACGACCATGACGACGAGCCCCGCCACGAGCACGATCTTGTAGATCCAGTCCTTGTGGCGGTTCTGGATTCCGTCCACGTTGACCCGCAGGACGTTCGCCACGCCCAGCACGTAGGTCAGCCCGACGAGAATCAGCGCCCAGTTCTGCAGATCTTGGTAGCCGTTCCGCACCCAGGGGTGCGGGACGAAGAACCCGATGAGGCAGAAGACGCCGGCGATGAGCGTGATGAGGACGGGAATTTCGCGCTTCACGGACGTCGCCTCATCGCGTCGTGCTCCACCACTCGCCGAAGGAGTTCAAGCCCGAAGAGGCCAGGATGCAGCCGACCACCACGATGATCATCAGCACGATCTTCACCGTGTCCGACGACTTGAGACTGCCGAGCAGCTTGGCGTCGTTCGAGAGGAGCGCGCTGGCGGCGTAGTACTCCTCGCCGATCAGCGTGTAGTCGCAGGCGACGACGAAGAAGGGCAGCTGGTGGACGTTCGCCGTGCCGGCGATTTGGATCGCGCCGATCGAATGCCCGGTCTCCGCCAGGAGCAGCGACTCGGCGAAGAACGCGCCGAGGAGCAGGTTCGCGGCGGGCTTCTCGCGAAGCATCATGCCGTTCACGGCGGCCACGTAGGCGAACTGCTCGGTGGTGATGTAGCGGACCTGCTCGGCGCGGTAGGCGTCCGCGCGGCCGACGTCCTGATACCCCGACTTGACGACTTCCTCGGCCACCGTATAGACGGCGGGCGAGTTCGTGGGCACGTTGAGCGGCGTCTCGTACTTCGCGGCCGTCCGCGAGACGTTCGCGAGCAGAATCATGCTGGCGATCGTCTGGATGTCGTCGATGTCCTGGACCCCGGGAATGTAGAGCACGCCCTTGCCCATCTCGGTGGCCCGTCCGATCGCTTCCTCGATGGCGGCCAATCCGGGAATGTGGCGGAACGTCCAGGTTTTTCCCTGCTGTGCCTGCCCGATGTAGAAGAAGAGGCATATGAAGAAGAGGAGCGTCACGACGAGCACGTTCCCCTTCGTCGTGTCGAACCAGTCCGGGTGGGCGGAAACGGGCTCCGAGATCGCGGAGGCGAGCGAGGCGTCCTCCGGGAGCGCCGTGATCCGGTACTGGTAGGCGACTCCGTCCTCGACCCCCTCGCCGACGTCGTTGTACGAGGTGGCGCTGCCGTCGATCGTCGCGATCGTCTCGAACGCCCCCTCGGCGCCGGCGCGGCGCGCGACGACCCACTGCGCCGGATGCTCGTCGGGCGCGATCCACTGGATGTCGATGCTGTGCCCCGCGTCGTTGGGGGTATCGGAGACGCGGAGCGCGACCTGGGCGGACGCGAGCGGCGCCATGCCGAGGCAGAGCAGGACCGCCGCCGAGGCGACGGCGCGAGCGGTACGAACGATGGACGGGAGCTTCAGGATCGGGTCTCCCACGACAACGGAAGCGCCCGGCAAGGATGCTCGATGCGAAGGATCACGCGAGAAACGGGCCTCCGGTCCTGGTTGGTTCCGGCAACCCTGGAACGGTAGGCCGGGACGCGTCGGGGAGTCAAGCGCCGAATCCGCCTAGGACTCGATCCGTTCGACGTTCGCACGAGGCAGGAGGGCTTTGTCGCCCCCTCCGAAGTCGACCTCGAGCACGCGGACCTTCGCCTCCGACTCGAGCGCGGTAGGCTCCGGGGGGAGCGCGACGACGACGCCCAGGCGCCCGAAGTATGGCTGGCGGATGATGCGGATCTGGCTTCCGATCGTGAGCCCCTCCTCCCCCGAGCCGCCGTCATGCTTCTCGCTCTCGATGCTGCTCTCCAGGCGTGGACAGATGATCTCGGGGCGAAGCACGCCGGCGCGAATCTGCGTCGCGCCGCTCACGGACACCTTGCGTCCCGCGCAGGAGCGGAGCAGTTCGAACGTCCGGCCCGCCATCGGGATTTCGCCGAAGCCCTCGGTCACGACGAGCGTGATCCCCATTTCCTCGGAGCCGGTGATGGCGACCCCCAGGTCGTAGCCCAGGAACTCGCGGAGGTCGTGATCGTCGAATCCGCCGACGACGACCGCGCTCACCCCCATGGCGATGGCATGGTTCAGGGTCTTCGTCGTGACGTGCGCACCGCCCACGATGATCCGCCCGCGGTCCTCCTTCGTGATCATCGCCTCGGTCAGCGTCGCGTCCGGCGTGTCGACCGCGACGCGCAATTCGCCGCACGTCTCCCCGCCGATGCCGAAGATCCCTTGAATGAACGTCCCGCGCGTTTCCACGGTCACACCCTGATGGGGGTGCACGTCCACGATCGATCCGTCGACGTAGGCGTCCACCTCGACCGGGATCGGCGGCTCGCGCAGCAGCGCCTGGCCCGTCACGGCGGAGACGCTCTCCAGCGTTCCCGTCACCGGCGCGTTGGCCCGCGATCGGAAGAGCCCGAAGAACGACTTGCTCTCGGCGAACGGCTGGCCCTTGGTGACGGCGCCGCCGACCTGGACGGTCAGGCACTCCGCGACGTCCTCGGGGAGGATGCCAAGCAGGTTCGCCGCGTTCACGGTCTGGACGTTGCCGGGCAGTTCGGTGCGCGCGACGATCTTCTCCGCGGTCACCTCGTCGCCCACCTTCACCGTCACGGTTCCCGCGAGCGGCAGCTTCCGTTCGCGACGCACGACGGTGAACGCCGTGACCTTCAAGCCGGGTGTGTAGGAATGCGCCACGGTCAGCTCCTCGCGACCGCCGGGTAGATACCCAGCGCGTCGTTCCATTCGTTGAGTTTCTCGATACGCCGCGCGCGGTCCTCGGGCAGACCGAACGGTCGCCGGCCGCGGCAGTCGAAGACGAGCCCCACCACGCCGCCGCGAAGCGTCACCGTCCGCTCCCGGCCACGTCCCTCGCCCACGTCGAAGCCCTTTTCGGGCCGCAGCGTCGCCTTGACGAATTGGCCGTCGGCCAGCGGGAGGAGACGGAGCGTGCCATACGCCATGGAGAACTCCTCGCGCTTGCCCTCGGGCATCTCCACCGATACGTGCAGCATCGCCTGTCCCGGCTTGCCGGGGCCCACCGGCGCCACGCTGGAGCCGAGGCGGATCAGGCAGTCCTTTTCGAACACCTGGCGCGCGGCCGTCGCGTGCACGGTCGAGAGCACGCCCAGCTGCGGCATCATGAAGATCGAGTCGACGGCCAGCTCGGTCACCTGCTCCGGGAGGAACGCGTCGAGCATCATCAAGGCCGATTGCGCGCGGCGCGGCGCGTGCGACAGGACCCCGCCGCTCCCGACCAGGAGGTCGAGGTGATCGAGGCGAACCAGCGATTCGCCGCTGCCCGACTGCTCGAAGGTGTCCGAGATCGTGCGCTCCTGCTGGACGCCCTTCAGGCCGACCGCCAGCTGCTTGTGCTGCTCGAACGCGAGGCGCAGCGCCTCGCGGGCGATAGCCTGTTCGATGATCAATTCCTCCAGGGTCTGCGGAATGGTGGTCGGTCGGATCATCTTGTTCTTGATCCGGTTTCGAAGGTCGGGTTCGCCGATCTCGAAGGGAACCCAGCGGAGAATGCTGGGCAACCCGGCCTCCGCCAGCACGTTCGACACGGAGTACGACATGCCGAGGTTCGCGCTCACCGTCCGGTTGAAGACGCCCTGAAACACCGAGAAGACGTCCGTGGTGGCGCCGCCGATGTCGACGCCGACGACGTTGATCTTCTCCTCCCGAGCGATCGTCTCGATGATGAGCCCCACGGCGCCGGGCGTCGGCATGATCGGCACCGGCGACCAGGTCATCAGCTTCTTGTAGCCGGGCGCGTGCGCCATGACGTGCTCCATGAACAGGTCGTGGATCTTGTCACGGGCCGGCGTCAGGTTTTCCCGCTCCAGCACGGGGCGCAGGTTCTCGGTCATGACGAGCGCGGTCTTGTCGCCAAGACGCTCCTCCACGGCGCCGGCGGCGTCCTTGTTGCCGGCGTAGATGACCGGCAGCTCGTAGCCGGCCCCCAACCGCGCCTTGGGATCGGCGGCCGCCAGGAGCTCGGCCATCTCGACCACGTGCGACGTGGTGCCGCCGTCGATCCCGCCCGAAAGGAGGATCATGTCGGGTCGCAGCTGGCGGATGCGCTTGATCTTCTGGTGCGGCAGCCGGCCGTCGTTGCTGGCGATGACGTCCATCACGATGGCGCCGGCGCCGAGGGCGGCGCGCTGCGCGCTCTCGCCCGTCATGCTCTTCACGACGCCCGAAACCATCATCTGCAGTCCGCCGCCGGCGCTCGACGTCGAGATGTAGAGGTCGACGCCGACGTCGCCCTTTTGAGGCGTCAGGATCGTCTCACCGTCGAGGATCTTCCGTCCGGCGAGCTCCTCGACCTCCATGATGGCGTTCAAGACGCCGCGCGTGACGTCTTCGAAGGGCGCTTCCACCGTCGTCGGCGCCTCGCCGCGCACGATCAACCGGTAGTCGTCGCCGCGGCGCTCGATCAGAATCGCCTTGGTCGTCGTGCTACCGCAATCGGTCGCCAGAATCGACTGCAATGGCTTGTCGGGTTTCGTCTCGCTCACTTCGGTTCCTTTCGATCGGTACGATCGGTTTTCACCCGGCGCGCCTCGCGGCGTTTCGCCTTGGCTTCGCGCTCCGCGCGGCGCGATTCGTCATCCTTGGCCTCGATCCGCACGAGCAGGTCTTCCAGGCTCTCCCGGCGTTCCAGGAGCAGCGCGACCCGGTCGTAGTCCGGCACGCTGAAGAACGACCGGACCAGCGGCTCGAAGAAATGGAGCGCTTGGCTGCCCAGAAACGACAGCGGCTTCGCGCTTTCGAGGAACAGGATCGCCGGCACCGTCATTCGGTGCCGCACGGTCATCTCGGCCACACGATTCAGCAGTTCCTCGTCCTCGGGAGACAGCCCCGGGGGCGCCGACGACTTCGCCCCCGCGCCGGCATCAGCCTTCGGCGCGGGCTTCCCCGAGTCTCGCTTCCACGAACGCCACCACTTGATCGCGATTTCCTCCAAACAGAACGCGGACGCCACGGTACGCGTCGAGCCAGTGACGATCCTCGAACGGACTGAGAAAGATACCCGTTCCGTCCACCGTCATGCGGCGCATTTCCTTCCAGGGCCGCACACGCGCCACGCCCAGCGACCGGACCTCCAGCGCCTCCGCCGTAAGGCGATACCCCGTCGGCAGGAGCCACGACGAAACCGAGAGCAGAATGAACAACGGCGCCGCGACGCCCAGCACCGCGTCGCCGGTGCCCTGCTCCACGAGCACGCCCAGCACGATCGCCGCGGCGATCAGCACGACGGCGCCCAGCGGCCGTTCCCGCGCCGGCCAGGCGCTCCACGTGAGCTCACGCGCCCCGGCCTGCTTAGACGCCCGAGCCACCCGCCTCGAGATCCTGCCACGTGAGAACGAGCTGTCGCGCCGCGCGCGCCTCGTCCAGACGGCGCACCGGCGTTCGGGTCGGCGCGCGCCGCACGGATTCGGGATCCTCGATCGATTCCCGATCGATCGCCAGCATCGCCTCGGCGAAGGCGTCGAGCGACGCCTTGGACTCCGTCTCGGTCGGCTCGATCATCAGCGCCTCGTCCACGATGAGCGGAAAGTAGGTCGTGGGGGCGTGCACTCCGAAGTCGAGAAGCCGCTTGGCCACGTCGAGGGCTTTCACGCCCCGGGCCTTCTGGCGCACGGCCGACAGCACGAACTCGTGCATGCAGGGCCCTTCGTGGGACGGCTGGTACGCGTCCTGCAGACGCGCCTTGAGATAGTTCGCGTTCAGGATGGCTTCCCGGCTCACCTCCGCGACGCCCGACGCCCCCAGCGATCTCAGGTACGCGAGCGCCCGGACCAGAATCCCGAAGTTTCCATAGTACGAGTGCACGCGGCCGACCGAGCGCGGCCGATCGAAATCCCACCGATATCCCGACTCGGACCTCACCAGCACCGGCGTCGGGAGGTACGGCTCGAGATCGGCGCGGACGCAGAGCACGCCGCCGCCCGGCCCGCCGCCGCCGTGCGGCGTCGAGAAGGTCTTGTGGAGGTTGATGTGGGCGAAGTCGAAGCCCATCGCTCCGGGATTCGCCAGGCCCACCATGGCGTTCAGGTTCGCGCCGTCGAGATAGAGCAGCGCCCCCGCCTCGTGGATCCACTGGGCGATGGTGCCGACCTCCTTCTCGAAGATGCCGAGCGTGTTCGGATTCGTCAGCATCATCGCCGCGGTTCGCGGCGAGATGGCCCGCCGTACGGCCTCGAGATCGATCCGGCCGTCCGCGCCGGATTTCACCGTGACGACCTTGTAGCCCACCTGCGACACGGTCGACGGATTGGTGCCGTGCGCCGAATCGGGGACAATGACCTCCTCGCGCACGTCGCCGCGCTCCGCGTGGTACGCGCGGGCGATCAGGATCGCCGTCAGCTCGCACTGCGCCCCCGCCACGGGCTGCGTCGTGATCCCGGGCATGCCCATGATCGTCCGGAGCCATTCGTGGAGGTCTCCGATCACGGACAAAGCCCCCGGCACCGACTCCTCGGGCTGGAGCGGGTGGATGCCCGCAAACCCAGGCAGGCGAGCGATTTCGTCGTTCAGCTTCGGGTTGTACTTCATGGTGCAGGAGCCGAGCGGGTAGAGCGCCTTGTCGATGTGGTGATTCAGCGTCGACAGGTTCACGAAATGACGAACCGCGGCGGGCTCGGATACCTCCGGAAGCCCGGGAGCGCGATCGCGGATCGCCACCCCGGGCAGCAGCGCCTCCGCGCCGCGGGCCGGGATGTCGAGCGGCTGCAGACGCGGTCCGCGGTGCCCCGGAACGGAAAGCTCCCGGATCGTCGGCTCCACGACGGTCGGCTCGTTCACCGTGGACACGGCACCTCCTCGGCCGGCGTCGACGACGACGTCCGCACCCACGCCGCGAGCACGCTGGCGTACCGGTCCATCTCTTCCTTCGATCGCTTCTCCGTCACCGCGACCAGCAGGTCGTTCGGGCGACCGCCGTCGTACCGGGCCAGCGGCACCCCCGCCAGGATGTTCTGCTCGAGCGCGTAGCGGACGAACGAGGAGGCCGGCGCCGGGAGCCGCATCGCGAATTCGCGAAAGAAGGGCGCGCCGTTCGCGAGCGTGACGCCGGGCACTTCGAGCACCCGTTCGGCGAGGTAGTGCGTGCGCTCCATGCATTGCGTGGCGACGTCGCGCATCCCCTCGGCGCCCAGAAGCGCCAGATGGATCGTGTTCGCCAGCGCCATCAGTCCCTGGTTCGTACAGATATTCGACGTCGCGCGCTCGCGGCGGATGTGCTGCTCCCGCGTCTGGAGCGTCAAGACGAATCCGCGTCGCTGGTCGAGGTCCACCGTCACGCCGGACAGCCGGCCCGGCAGGCGCCGCACGTTCTCCTTGCGGATCGCGAAGAAGCCGACCAGCGGGCCGCCGTAGGACATGGGAACGCCGAGGGGCTGCCCCTCCCCCACGACGACATCGGCCCCCTGCGCTCCGGGCGGGGTCAGCAGGGAGAGCGCCACGGGATCCGCCACGGCGACGGCGTAGGCGCCCGCCTCGCGCGCCGCGGCGCAGAGCGCAACGCCGTCCTCGACCACGCCTTCGAAATTCGGCTGCGCCCACAGGAACGCCGCGGTGTCCGTGCCGAACGCCCTCGTGGCGGCGGCGAGATCGGTGCGGCCATCGGCCAGCGGCGTTTCCACGATGTCGAAATTGCCCGCGGAGGCGTAGGTCGCCAGGACCTGGCGATGATGCGGATGAAGCCCGGCCGAGACGACGATGCGCCGTCGCCCCGTGGCCCCGGCCGCGAGATGCGCGGCCTCGGCCGCGGCGGTCGCCGCGTCGTACATCGACGCGTTCGCCACCTCCATGCCGGTCAGCTCCCGGATCATCGACTGGTATTCGAAGATGACCTGCAGCGTGCCCTGCGCCACCTCCGCTTGATACGGCGTGTAGGCGGTGGCGTATTCGGAGCGGGAGGTCAGCGCGCGAACGGCGCTGGGAATGAAGTGGTCGTAGATGCCGGCGCCCAGGAAACAGGTGTACCGGCCCGCGTCGGCGTTCCGGACGGATTCCTCCTCGAACCGGCGCGTGATCTCGTATTCGGCCATCGGCTCCGGCAGCGGCAGCGTGCCCGTGACGCGAAACGATTCCGGAATCGACGCCCACAGGTCCTGAGGACTGGAGACGCCGATCCGTTCGAGCATGGCGCGACGCTCGGCGTCGCTGCGGCCCACAAAGCTCACGCGGTCGCCCCGAGCAGTTTCTCGTACGCGTCCGCCGACAGAAGACCCTCGGCGTCCGCGTCCTTCGCCACGCGGATCTTCACCATCCAGCCCTGCTCATAGGGTGACTGATTCACCAGCGCCGGATTGTCCTTCAGCGATTCGTTCACGGCCGTGATCTCGCCCGAGACGGGGGCGAAGAGATCGCTCACCGTCTTCACGGCGTCGATCGATCCGAACGCCTTCATCTGCTCCACCTTGGTGCCGGGCGCGGGCAGATCGACGAAGATCACGTCCCCCAGCTCGCCCTGCGCGTATTCGGTGATGCCGACCTCCACCTCGCCTCCATGGGTGCGAATCCACTCGTGTTCTTTGGTGTAGCGGAGATCCTTCGGCACGTTCATTGAGGTCTCCTCGGTTTGGGCGAGCGAACGCTGCCCTGCGTGTACATCGGACGGCCCGCGACGAGCGCGGGGATGCGCTGCCCGCGCGCGACCACGTCGAGGTGGCTGCCCGGCTTCGCGTCGGCGGCGTCGAGGTACGCCATGGCGACGGGCCGACCGATGCTGATGCCCATCGTCCCGCTCGTGACCGTGCCCACGCGACGCTCCAGGTTGGTGACCTCGAACCCGGGCCGGGCGATTCGATTCCCTTCCAGGATCAGGCCCAAGAGCCGACGCGGCACGCCGTCCTTCCGAACCTTCGCGATCGCCTCCCGCCCGATGAAATCGTTCTTCTCCGCGCGGACGGTCCAGGCGAGCCCGGCTTCCAGCGGATTGGTGGTTTCGTCGATGTCGTTTCCGTAGAGGCAGTAGCCCATCTCGAGGCGCAGCGTGTCGCGCGCCCCCAGCCCGATGGGGCGAATGCCGTACTGGTTCCCCGCCGCGAAGACACGGTCCCACAGAGCCTCCGCGCGGCCGGCGCGAACGTAGATCTCGAAGCCGTCCTCGCCGGTGTATCCCGTGCGCGACACGAGAGTCCAATCCTCGCCCCGGCCCTCCTCGAACCCCTCGTAGAAGGCGAGCGCCCGGGCGCGATCACCGTAGACCGCGGCGACGACGTCCTCGGCCCTCGGACCCTGCACCGCCAACTGCGCGGTCTCCTCGCTCTCGTCGATGACTTCCACGTCGGCGGGCGCGTGGTCGCGAATCCAGGCGAGGTCCTTCGCGGCGTTGGACGCGTTCACGACGAGGAGTCGTTCGGCGCCCGAGGCGTAGACGAGGAGGTCGTCGATGATGCCGCCCGTCTCCAGGCACATCGGGCTGTAGACCACTTTTCCGTCGGGCAGGCTCGGGCCGACTTCGTTCGTCACCAGGCGATTCGAGTAGGCGATCGCGCCCGGTCCGCGAAGGCGGATCTCGCCCATGTGCGAGACATCGAACACGCCGACGCCCGCGCGCACCGTGCGGTGCTCGGTGAGGATGCCTTCGTATTGAATGGGCATCTGGTGGCCCGCGAACGGAACCAACTTGGCTCCCGCGGCCACGTGCTTCGCGTGGAACGGAGTCCGCTTCAATGCGGTGGCGGTATCGAGCATATCGTTAGCATTTAGTAAGTTGCGGCTAGAGTCGAGTACGTTACCACAACCGGTCCGGAAGTCAAACGGCGGCCTTGGCCCGCGCTTTGCGAGGGTTGCGGGCGCCCAGGACCGCACGGAGGGCCGCTCCGGTGTGGGAATCGGAGTTCCCCGCCACGGTTTCCGGCGTTCCCTCGGCCACGATCCGGCCCCCTTCCTCACCGCCCTCGGGGCCCAGATCGAGGATCCAGTCGGCCCGCTTCATCACGTCCACGTTGTGCTCGATGACGACGACCGTGTTGCCCCGGTCGGTGAGCCGGTCGAGAACGTCGAGCAGCATCCGAACGTCCTCGAAGTGGAGCCCGGTGGTCGGCTCGTCCAGAAGGTAGAGGGTGCGGCCCGTCTCCACGCGCGACAGCTCCGTCGCCAGCTTCACGCGCTGCGCTTCCCCGCCGGACAGGGTGGTCGCGGGCTGGCCGAGATGGATGTAGCCGAGCCCCACGCCCTGAAGCGTTTCCAGCTTGCGACGCACGCTCGGGATCGGACCCAGGAGCTCCAGCGCGTCGTCCACCGTCATCTCCAGGACGTCGGCGATCGACTTCCCCTTGTAGGCGACTTCCAGCGTCTCCCGGTTGTAGCGCTTGCCGCGGCAGACCTCGCACGTCACGTAGACGTCGGGGAGGAAGTGCATCTCGATCGTGACCAGCCCGTCGCCGCCGCACGCCTCGCAGCGCCCCCCCTTCACGTTGAACGAGAACCGGCCCGGCGCGTACCCGCGGACCTTCGCCTCCGGGAGCGCGGCGAAGAGATCGCGGATGAACGTAAAGAGGCCCGTGTAGGTGGCGGGATTGGAGCGCGGGGTGCGGCCGATCGGCGATTGGTCGATCGCGACGACCTTGTCGATGTCGCCCATGCCCGTGATCCGGTCGTGGGCGCCCGGCACCTCGCGCGCGCCATGGAGCTTCTTCGCCAGCGCGCGGTGGAGGATGTCGTTGATCAAGGTGCTCTTCCCCGAGCCCGAGACGCCGGTCACGCAGAGGAGCCTGCCGAGCGGGAAGCGGGCGCGGACCTTCTTCAGATTGTGTTCGCGGGCGCCGGTCACCTCCAGCCACTTCCCGGTTCCGGCCCGCCGCGTCTCCGGCACCGCGATCTCCCGCGCCCCCGCCAGGTACTGTCCGGTCAGCGACGCCGCGGTCTCGCGCACCTGGTGCGGCGTCCCCTGCGCGACCAGGTACCCTCCCCGGCGTCCGGCGCCGGGGCCGAGGTCGATCAGGTGGTCCGCCGCCTCCATCGTCTCGTGGTCGTGCTCGACGACCAGGACCGAGTTGCCGAGGTCCCGCAGCCGGACCAGGGTGTCGAGGAGTTTCCGGTTGTCGCGCGGATGGAGCCCGATGCTCGGCTCGTCCAGGATGTAGAGGACGCCGGTGAGCCGCGATCCGATCTGCGTGGCGAGCCGGATCCGCTGCGCCTCACCGCCCGAGAGCGTCGAGGCGGCGCGGTCGAGCGTCAGATAGCCGACCCCGACGTCGTCCAGGAACTCCAGCCGCTGGCGCAGCTCCTTCACGATGGCCGCGGCGATCGACGCCTCTCGCGGCGCGAGGGCCAGATCCGCGACCGTCCGCCGCGCGCGCCCGACCGGCTGCCCCACCCACTCCGCGATCGAACGCCCGTCCACCCGCACCGCGAGCGACTCGGCCCGCAGCCGCGCCCCCCCGCAGGCGGCGCACGGCTTCTTGCTCATGCTCGCCTCGATCTGCTGGCGCACCTTGTCGCTCGACGTCTCCTTGAACCGGCGCATCAGCTCGTTCACCACGCCGCGGAAACGGCCCTTGTGCTTCCACACCTTGCCGCTCTTCATCGTGAACTTGTAGTCGATCTTCTCGTCGCCCAGCCCGAAGAGGATCGCCTTCTGGGCGGCCGCCGGTAGTTTCGCGAACGGGGTCTTCATGGAGATCTTCAGGCGCTTGGCAATCGCTTCGATGGATCCCTTCGTCCACGTTCCGTCGGGGTCGCCCCACACCGACACCGCTCCATCGGCCAGCGATTTCGTGCGGTCGGGAATCACGAGATCCGGATCGATCTCCATCGTCGTCCCCAGCCCGTCGCACGCCTTGCAGGCGCCGTAGGGCGAGTTGAACGAGAAGGAGCGGGGCTGGAGCGGCTCGTAGGAGATGCCGCACGTCGCGCAGGCGGCGGCCGCCGACAGCGTCTCCTCCGCGCTCTCGCCCCGGATCACGGTCGCGATCCCCTCCGCCAGCCGCGTCGCCGTCTCCAAGGACTCGTGAAGCCGGCTTCGTTTCGCGACGTCGGCGACCAGCCGGTCGACCACGATCTCGATGGTGTGCTTCTTCTTCTTGTCGAGGGCCAGATCCTCTTCCAATTCGCGCCAGGCGCCATCCACGCGCGCGCGCACGAATCCGAGCTTCCTCCACTGCGCCCACTCCTTCCGGTACTCGCCCTTTCGTCCGCGGATGACCGGCGCCAGGATCTGGAGACGCGCACCGGGGTGGGCCGCGAGGATCGCGTCGACCATCTCCTGCACGGTCTGGCTTCGGATCGGGCGATCGCAGTTCACGCAGTGCTGGACGCCGACGCGGGCGTAGAGAAGGCGCAGATAGTCGTAGATCTCGGTGACGGTGGCGACGGTGGATCGGGGGTTGCTGCCCGCGGTCCGCTGCTCGATCGAGATCGCGGGGGACAGACCCTCGATCTGATCGACGTCGGGCTTTTCCATCTGACCCAGAAATTGCCGCGCGTAGGCGGAAAGCGACTCCACGTAGCGCCGCTGGCCCTCGGCGTACAGGGTGTCGAAGGCGAGCGACGACTTCCCCGAGCCGGAGACGCCGGTCAGGACGACAAGGGCGTTCCGGGGGATGTCGAGGCTGAGATTCTTGAGGTTGTGCTCGCGCGCTCCGCGCACGCGGATCTGATCCAAGGCGACACTCCGATCCAAAGGGGAAGGCGACGAGTGTACGCCAGGGCGCGCCGGAGCGCTACGTCTTGCGGGCTTCCCGGACGGGTCCGCGCGCTTCCGCGAAGACGAGCGCCGCGAGGACGATCAAGACCGCGCACAGCGCGGCCAGGAGGTAGTCCGGCCCCCTCCCGCCGCCTCGGATCAGGGCGCCGTACCCCTGCCAGAGGAGGGCGCCGATCGTCGTGGCCAGCATGAAGAGGGCGGGAATCAGCGTCGCGCGACGCCATCCCCGCTTCTGCAGCAGCCAGCACGACACGACCAGGAGCGAGAGCGCGGCCAGGAGCTGGTTCGACGCGCCGAACGCGGGCCAGAGAATCCGCCACTGGCCCGTCACCGCCAGGGCCCCGGCGATCCCGACGATCACCAGCGTGGGCACGTACTTGTTCCTCCATCCGGTCAGCTCCTGGAGCAGGTAGCGACCCAAGCGGGTCCCTGTATCGAGCGTGGTGAGGATGAAGAAGTTGAGGGCCATGACGGCGAACGTGGCGCCGTACCCGCCCAGCGCCCACGAAGTCAGCGAGCCGTAGCCCTCGCCGAACGCCGTGACCGCGCCGCCCGGCGCGCGCAGGAGCTCCCCGTGGCGGAGGGTGGAGAGACCGGCGCCGACCGCGATCACGACCAACACCGCGACGCCCGCTTCGAGCAGCATGGCCCCGTACCCGATACGGCAGGCATGCGCTTCGCTCCCCAGCTGCTTGCACGTCGTCCCCGATGAGACCACGGAGTGAAATCCCGAGATCGCGCCGCACGCGATCGTCACGAACATCATCGGCCACAGCGGTCCCGCGACGGGCCAGTCGGCCGGCAGGAATCCCGCGAACGGCCGCGCCTGCATGGTCGGACCCGTGACCAGGACGCCCAGCGCGCCCAGCCCGATGGTCCCGAAGAGGATGAACGAGGAGAGATAGTCGCGCGGTTGGAGTAGGAATTGCACCGGCACGACCGACGCCGCGAAGCAGTAGGCCATGAGAATCACGATCCAACTGGTCGCCGGCGGCAGGCCTCCGATCGAGGGCGTCCAGGCCGGGAGCCGGTGCCCGATCGCCAGCAGGGCGAGAATGGAGCCGACACCGAGGACAGTGACCACGAGGAATCTTCCGCCGCCCGCCCGACCGCGATAGAGAAGCAGCCCCACCAGCGCCGCCACGGGCAGGATTCCCCAGCTGGCCAGCACGATTTCCGGCGCTTGGATGAAGGTCCCCGCCGTGAGGACCGCGAAGACCGCGAGGACCAGGATCAGGGCGATCAGGATGAAGACGGAGAAGAGAAGGCGTGCGCGGCGCGTCAGCACCGAGCCCGCCACCTCCGCGATGGATACGCCGCCGTGGCGCACCGCGACGACGAGCGACGAAAAGTCGGCCACCGCGCCGAGAAGGACGCTGCCGAGCAGGATCCAGAGCAGCGACGGCGCCCACCCCCAGTAGGCGACCGCGAGCGCCGGACCGACGATGGGCCCCGCCGCGCAGATCGAGGAGAAGTGATGCCCGAAGAGGACCATCCAGTGGCGCGCGGGAACGTAATCGGCGCCGTCGAACTTGGTCGTGGCCGGCGTGGGGCGCGAGGGCTCCACGCCCAGGAGTCGCGCGATGTACCGGCCGTAGATCACGTAGCCGGCGGCGAGGAACCCGACCGCCAGAATCAGCATGAACCGAGTACTCATGCGATCCTCCGGACGCGAGGAGACGGGGCGATGAAGGCGGCAGGATAGCACCGGTCCCCGGGCATACGCCAACAGGAGCATATCCTCCCCCTGGACCCGACCCGCCATTCCGCGTCACAATGCAGGTTCGACCGGCGTCCCACGCGGGACGCGGCTCTCCACCAGCGCTTTCATCCGGCGGCGACGCGCCGTCCGTGCACCGACGAGACGAGGGGCGATCCATGAAAACCGTAACCGGAAGCCTTCCCCGGGCCCGCATTCCCTACGGCACCTGGGGCAGCAGTTATTTCCCCGCCTGGCAGACGTCCGCCCTGGCGGAAGTCAATATCGGACAGTTCGCGGGCGAAGCGGCGAACCGGATTCTGGGGCTCCGCAAGGTGCCCGGCGACCAACTCGAGTTCTTGGTTATCGGTTCGACGATTCCGTGGCATTGGAAGTTCTGGACCGCGCCTCTCGTCGCCTCCTGCATGGGCCACCGCATCCCCGGCTACCACGTGGAGCAGGCGTGCGCCACGGGGCTTCAGGCCGTGCTCCTGGCGGGAGCCGAGGTTCAGAACGGATACGACGCGGTCGGCGTCGTGACGTTTGACCGAACCAGCGATTCGCCGGTGGGCGTCTTCCCCGAGCGCCGCGCGCATGAGCGGACGCACGCGCTGGCGGACGTGTGGGACAACTTCGGCTTCGACCCCGCGACCGGGAACTCCATGATCGCCGCGGCGGGCAAGACGGCGCGGAAGTACAAACTGGACCGACGGGAAGTCGACGACTGCGCCTTTCGCCGCTACGAACAGTACTTCCAGGGGCGGGAATCGGGCTTTCTCGACCGGGTGCTGGTGCCGCTCGACGTCCTGAACGTGCAGGGCCGTCCCCTCGGCCGGATCGACCAGGATCTCGGCGTGCGATCGGTCTCCCACGAGCAGCTCCGAGGCATGCGCGAGCTCGACACGTGCGTGACGAGCGGGGGCCAGACGCATGCGTCCGACGGCATGGCGACGCTGCTCGTCACCAGCAAGGAGCGCGTGAAGGAGTTCAGCGCGCGACCCGAAATCGACATCGAGTTCATCGGCAAGACCGAGGTCCGCGCCGACCCGAGCCTCATGCCGGAGGCGCCCGCGCTGGCGGTGCAGCGGCTGCTCGAGCGCCTGGGACTCGGGCTCGAGGACATGGCGGTGTTGAAGAACCACAATCCGTTCGCGGTCAACGACGTCGTGTTTCAGAAGGTGACGGGATACGACTGGAACAAGATGAACAACAACGGTTGCCCGCTTGTCTGGGGCCACCCGCAGGGGCCGACGCTGACGCGCGTGCTGATCGAGGCCCTGGAGGAGGCGGTGGCGCTTGGAGGCGGCTACGTACTGATCTTCGGATGCGCCGCGGGCGATGTCGGCATCGCCTCCGTCTTCCGGGTTTCCTAGGAGAATCGAATGGCCAAGACGATGAGGGAGCCCGCGGTCGCGACCTCGGGCGTACTGCGGCAACCGACGCTCGCCACGATGGGCCTCGGCGGCGTCCTCGACATCTTTCGGCGCGGCCGTCTCCCCGTGGAGACCGGCGCGCTCGTGGATCAGGTCTTCGGTCCGGCGGGCGAACGCGGGGCGCTGGTCATCTCCGGCGCGTCGGGAATCGTCGGCGCCGGAAAGGCGATGCAGCTCGGCGCGCGCCTCCAGCCGTACGACATCCGGATCGCCGCGCTCGACTTCCCCGGCGCGCCCGACGGGATCGCCCGTCAGTACGGCGGCCTGGTCGGCGCGTTCGGACCGAAGGGCGCGGCCGCGATCATGCAGAACATCGTGCGGCTTTCCTACGACGGCACGTCGCTACCCTCCGAATTGAAGCGCATGAACCCGCGCTTTCTCCTGGAGGCGATCCCCGAGATCCTCGACGTGAAGCGGGCGCACTACGAGTTGTTCCGCCGCGAGTTTCCCGGCATCGAGATCCGCTCGGTCACCTCGGGCTTCCCCAGCAAGGAGCTCGGCGTCGGCATCGCGCATCCCGCCTTCCCGCACGAAATCAACAAGGTCTGGGAGATCGTGGAGGAGACCCCCTCCCCGGTCACGCAACTCTTCTGGTCGCTGGGTCTCATTCCGATCGAGGTGAGCGACGACTGGTCGTTCGTCCTCGATGTCTTGTTCTGCGGCGTGACGCACGCGGGGCTTCAGTACCATCGCGCCTCGAACATGCCGCTCTGGAAGGTGGACAAGTACATCCGGAAGCTGGTCGGCCCGAACCCGTTCCGCGCCCACGACGCGATCGGGGCCGCCGGGGCGAACTTCCTCACCTGGTCGTGCCTCCATCACTTGGGCGAACGGTACGGGGATCTCTTCCGGCCGACGGCGCTGCTGGAGGAGCGATGCCGAACCGGCCAGACCTGGTATCCGCCGAACCATTTCCGGCCGCTCGTGGATTGGAAGATGACGGAGGCGGATGAGGCGGAGTTCCGCGCCTGGATTCTGGGGCCGCTCTTCCAGATGACGAGCCTCATGCTCCACGAGAAGCGGGGACACCTCTCCCACCTCAACGCCATCGGCGAGCTGTGCGCGCAGTTCCGGCAGGGAATCCTGGCCCAGATGCGGGCGCTGGGACCCGACGCCGTGATCGCGACGGTCGAGGCCTACCACCGGGTTCATCCCCAGGCGGCGGGGAGCGCCTGGCATCCCGAGGCGTTCGCCGCGATGCAGACCCCGGAATGGCGGCAGCTCTACGTGAACGCCGAACACGACGGCGAGGCGGGCGTGGTGACGATCAATCGCGAGAGCCTGAGCGGCGCCGTGATCGAGGAGCTGGACCGCGCCTTCGACTGGCTGAAGGCGGAGGGTGTCTCCCGGGTCATCCTGACCGGCGACTTCCACCTCGCGACGCAGATGGTGGGGGCCGACACCAGCGACTTCTACCCCGCCCTGAGCGACGCCGAGCAAGGACGGCGGCTCTCCGCCGCATGGTCGCGCACGGCGCGGCGTCTGGAGGAGGACTTCGAGGTCTCGGTCGGATTCGTGAACGGCAAGCGCTGCCTGGGCGGGATGCTCGAGTTGCTGGCGCACTGCCACTATCTCGTTTCGGTGGGTGACGCCGGACTCGGATTCCCGGAGGTCACGCTGCCGGTCGTGCCGGGCATGGAGGGCTGCCACTGGCCGTTCCGCAAATCGGCTCCGGAGCACTGGCCGCGACTTCTGACGATGCTACTCGGCGGCAGCGCGGTGAAGGCGAAGGACTCGGTTGGATGGTTGACCGACTACGCGGGACCGCTCGATGACGCGCTTCGGACCGCCTGGGCGATCGCGCGCGGCGGCGATCACGGGGTGAAACGGCGCCTCGTGCAGTCGAAGGCCCTGACGAACGTGCCGACGGACGTCGCGGGGCTATCCGACCATCCCGAGCCCGCCACGGCGGCCGCGCGCGCCGCGATCATGGAGTGCGTGCAGCGAGCGTGCGGCGCCCCGTTGGCCGAGGCGCTCGACGTTCAGGCGACCATCTCCGGCGCGTTCATGGCATCGAAGACATGCCGCGGCGGCGCGGTGGGCATGGAGTACGCGAAGACGATGGAAGTCTGAGGCGGGGCGGGTGGGTGCCGCGCGACGCGCGGGCCCACCCGCCCCACGCACCGGTTACTGCACGCGCTCCGCGGCGAGGCCGATCGACGCCTTCGGGTTCAGAAGCCGCATCGTCGTTTCCCCCGTGACCTTCTCGTCGGCGCCGTCAACGATGTACTGCTTCACCTGGGCCACCGAGAGCTCGGGATGGAGCGCCCATAGCTTGGCCGCGAGGTTCGTCACGTTCGGGGCGGCCATGCTCGTTCCATTCAGCCGGATCTTCTCGCCCCCCGGAAGATAGCTCTCGACCTCGAAGCCATTCGAGTAGACATCCACGTTGCCGAAACTGGTGAATCCCGTCCGTTCCCCCGCCTGGTCGACGGCGCCCGCCACGATCACGTTCGGCAGCTTGAACGAACTCGGCATGACCTCGTCGAATTTCACGTCGTTGTCGCTGTTCCCGGCGGCGATGACGAAGAGCGTCTGGGGCGCCCCCTCCAGAGCCTTGAAGAGCGCGTTGTACCCGATGTCATAGATCTTCCGCGCCAGCGCGCGCCGCTCCTCGGGGGTCCCCCCCGCCTGGTTTTGCTCCAGGGCGACCTCGATCGAACGCAGGTCCCCTCCCCAGCTCATGTTCACGACACGCACCTTGTGCTTCGTGAAATATTGAACCGTCTTCGCCATGCTGGCGCCATCCTTCTTCGCCTGCTCGACGGTCGGTTTCTCCGGCGGCGCGTGGTAGTCGAACGTGATCCGGCAGGCCATGAGACGCGCGGCGGGATTCCCCTTCAGCGCGATGCCGGCGACGTGGGTGCCGTGCGCGTACTGCGAGTAGGCCGTCAGTCCCTCGAGGAAGGGTTTCACCTCGTTCTGCTTGAGTCCAGCGAGGTCCTGCTTCAGATCGGACGCGGCGGGTGAATCGATGTTCTCCTGGAGGTCGGTCAGGCCCTTCATGTAGCCCTTGAAGGTATCGGGCGACTCGATCTCCTTGGCGATCGGGAAGAGCAGATCCGGCGTCGGGTCGGAGTGCAGCGTCCACGCGATGCCGTTCACGTCGTCCACGAAGCCGTTCTTGTCGTCGTCCTTTCCGTTTCCGGGCGTCTCCTTGGGATTGACCCACAGCTGCTCCGGGTAGAGCGCCACGTCCACGCCCGAATCCCAGACCGCCAGGAGCACCGGCGTCGTCTTCTGGTCCGCCGTGAGCGTGACCTCGCGCGCCCCCCAGATGTCGGGCTTCCGCTCCTCCCTGTTGGCGTCGAGCACGGCCGTATAGGCCGACACGACGTCATCCTTGAAGGGCAGCACCTCCCGGAGAACGTATCCCACCTGGACGACGCCGGCGGCGATGTCCTCGCCGATCGTGCCGTCCTTCGCCGCGGGATCGGCCTGCGCCTGAAGCCCGCCCAGCATCAGCGACGGCGAGAGGATCTCGAAACTGGCCTTGTTCTGCTTCAGCACGTCCTGCACTTCCTGGTACGGCAAGGCCTCCAGCGATTGCTGCAGCGTCGCGCGCAGCGTTTCGTGCTCGTCGCCCTTGGCGGCCTTCGCCGCCAGCATCGCCTCCGCCAGCAGCCCTGACGTCAATTTCTGCGCGGGCTTTTCCTGGAGCTCCCGCACGGTCTCGACCAGATTCCGGACCTCCGCCTCGTCGCCCTGCAGCATGGCGATCGTGAGGAGCGTCCCATGAATGCGACGGAGGGCGCTCCGATCCTGGATGTCGTACTTCTCGAGATCGGCTCTCAAATTGGCCTCGATTTCGGCGGCCAGGGCGTCGACCGCGGCGGCGTCCTGCGCCAGCTCGCTTGGTTTCATCGAAATGGTGTAGGCGTGCGGCGGGAGATCCGAGAGCTTGGTGATGGCGATCTTCTCCGCGTGGGCGTGCGCCGCCCCGGCCCCGACCACAACCGCCACGAGCAGGGCCGGCGCGACCCGACGAACGATGGAACGCATGAATCCTCCTTTGCGTTAGAAGCGGAGCGAGAGGCAGGAAAGCCCCCCGTCCATTTTCTCGAATTCCGAAACGGCAACGGGGAGCGGATCATACCCGCGTTCCCGCAGCATCTTCTCGAAGCGCGGAAACCCCGATGCCACCAGCACATGATCGTTCACGCGGATACAGTTCGCGGCGTATGCCTCCCCGTCCTCCACGCGAACCATGTCCAGCCCCCGCAGCGCCGGGTGCGCGGCGAGCGCGCGGTTGACCGCAAACCGCCCGTCACCCAGCCAGCTGATCCCGCTCTTCAAGTGAAGCAGGCCGTCGGTATTCCGAATGTCGACCAGGGTGGAGTCTACCCCGTCGCGGCGAAGGAGCGCCGCCAGCTGTCGCGCCCCGGCCTCGTTCGTCCGCGCGGAGATCCCGATCAGGAACCGATCCCCCGCCTCGCAGACGTCGCCGCCGTCCAGCGTGCCGGGCTCCTCGATGCGGCTCCGCGTGGAGAAGTAGGGCGCCAGCGCCGCGTCGATGGCCGCGACCTCGCCGGCGCGGCTGGGCGCGCCGGGCCGGGTCAGGATCGCGTGCTCGCGCCGCAGCACCGCGGCGTCCTCCACGAACGTCGCGTCCGGGTGATCGCCGTCCGCGGGCAGCCGCGTCAGCGCGACCCCGCACGCCTCCAGCGCCTCGCAGTAGCGCGCATGCTGCTCCAGCGCCCGTGCGACGTCCGGAACGCCGAGATTGGCGGACGTCAAGCCCTCGGCGAAATTGGATCCGGGAGGCCGGACGATGGCGCGGCGAACCGCCACCGCGGCGCTACTCGTACCGCAGCGACTCGACCGGATCGAGTCGCGCGGCTTTCATGGCGGGGTAGATGCCGAAAAAGAGTCCCACGGACGTCGCGGAGAGAAAGGCGAGCAGCACGCCCCAGAGCGGCACGGCGAACGAGAGCGGCGTGAAGACGTCCACCAGCCAGCCGACCAGCAATCCCGCCGTCACGCCGACGATTCCTCCCGTCCCCGTGAGCGTCATGGCCTCGACGATGAACTGCCACAGGATGTCGCGTTGCCGCGCGCCGATCGCCTTCCGCACGCCGATCTCGCGCGTCCGCTCGGTCACCGAAACGAGCATGATGTTCATGACGCCGATGCCTCCCACCATGAGGCCGATGGAGGAAATCGCGACCATGACCAGGTAGAAGGCGCCCGTGATGCTGTTGTACAGGTCCATCAGCGCCTTGTCGGTGAAGACGGCGAAATTGTCGCCTTGATGATAGGCGAGCTTCCGCTGGCGCCGGAGGACGTCGCGAATCTGGTCGATCGCGACGTCGATTCGATCGGTGGAGACGGGCTTGGCGTTGATGACCATCCGGAGATTCGGCCCGAACATCTTCTCGCACGTCGTGTAGGGGATGAGCACCATGTCGTCGAGGCTCTGGCCGAGGAGTCTCCCCTTCGGCTCCGTCTCTCCGATGACGACGAACGGCTGGCCGCCGATGTGGATCGTGCGGCCGATGGCGTTCTGGTGCGGGAAGAGCGTCTCGATGTGGTCGGGACCCAGGACCACGACCGCGGCGCGTCGGTCCACCTCGGCCTGGGTGAAGTATCGGCCGACGCCGGCCGTGATGTTGTTCGTGACCATGAAGTCGGGCGTGCTCCCGATCACGAACGTGACGCGCGACTCCGTCTCCTGATAGCGAAGCCGGACCTCGGTGAAATTGAGCGGAGCCACCGCCTCCACGTCGGGGCACGAGCGCCGGATCGCCTCCGCGTCCTCGACTTCGAACCACTTCCGCCTCCGGAGGCTGTCCGGAAAATCGCCCACGAAGGCGCCGGGCGCGAACGGACGGATGAACAGGACGTCCGTGCCGATCGACGCCAGTTGCGTTTTCACGCTGCGGTTCAGACCCTCGATGATCGACACGATCGCCATGATCGACGTGATGCCGATGATCACGCCCAGCACGGTCAGGAACGATCGGATTTTGTTCGACCGGATGGCCTGAAACGCGATCCCGACCCCCTCGCGCACGTCGATCGCCATTCGCTACTCCTGTCGCAGCGCCACGATGGGATCGAGCATGGCGGCGCGCGTGGCCGGGTAGACGCCGAAGAAGAGGCCGACGGAGGAGGCCACGAGGAGGCTCACCGCGATCGACCAGGGCTGGATCGCGGCCGGAAGCGGCGTGGCGGCGTGGATGATCGAGGCGATGGCCATGCCGGCCAGCACGCCCAGGACCCCGCCGAAGAGGGAGAGCACGACGGCCTCGCTGAGGAACTGCATCGTGAGATCGGAACGACGCGCGCCGAGCGCCTTGCGGATCCCGATCTCCCGGGTCCGCTCGGTGACGGCCACGAGCATGATGTTCATGATGACGATGCCGCCGACCACCAGCGAGATCGCCACCAGCGCGATGGTCCCGGCGAAGATGCCGCTCGTGATCTGCTTCCAGAACGACTGGAACGTCTCGGCCGTGGTCATGCCGAAATCGTCGGGTTCGCCGAGCGGCACGTGACGCTGGGCGCGAAGGACGACGCGCGCTTCGTCCTGCACCCGCGTGGGGTCCACGCCCTCGCGCCCGCGCACCAGAATCGAGAGGTCCGCCCGCGAACCGTACATCTTGTAGAACTGTCCCAGCGGCACGTACACGATGTTGTCCTGGCTCGAGCCCAGCACGCTTCCCCGCTCGGCGAAGATCCCCACGACCCGCAGGGCATGGCCCCCGGCGCGGATGGTCGCGCCGAGCGGATCCGTGCGCGGGAACAGCTTCTCGGCCACTTCGGAACCGATGACGCAGACCGGCCGCCGACGCTCGACGTCGTCGTTGTCCAGATGCCGCCCCTGATCGACTTCCAGCTTCGAAACGCGCTCGTAGCCGTCGGTCGTGCCCGTGATGTCGACGCCTTTCAGGTCGATGCCGCCGGCGCGCACGATCCTGCGGCGGGATGCCTGCGCCACGACGCGGTCGGCCAGATGCATCCGGGAGGCCAGGGCTTCCATGTCGGCCAGGGTGAGATCACGGCGCTTCGCCGCCTCGCGGAACTCGTCCTCCTCGGTGATGAATCCGTACTTGTCGATCGTGATCACGCCCAGGCCCTGCTGGAGCACCTTGTCGCTGACGTAGGTGTTGAGGCCGTCGATGATCGCCACGACGGCGATCACCGACATGACGGCCACGACGTTTCCGATCACCGTAAGGACCGAGCGGAGCTTGTTCGCGCGAAGCGCGTCGAGGGCGATGCGAAGATTGTCCCGCTGCGCGATCCAGAAGTCGCGCGGCGGTCTGGCGGGGGGATTCATGCGGTCGAACCGTCGTGGGGCGCTCGACGCACGTCGCTTTCGATCAAGCCGTCGCGCAGCCGAACGACGCGATGCGCGTGGGCGGCGATTTCCTCCTCGTGGGTGACCAGGATCACGGTGTTCCCCTGGCGGTGGATGTCGTCGAGCAGGGCCATGATCTCCTGGCCGGTCCTGGTGTCGAGGTTGCCGGTCGGTTCGTCGGCGAGAACGATCGCGGGGTTGTTCACCAGCGCCCGGGCGATGGCCACGCGCTGGCGCTGACCGCCCGAGAGCTCGTTCGGGCGGTGGTGCATCCGGTCCGTCAGCCCCACCAGTTCCATCATCTCGATCGCGCGCGCGCGACGCTCCTTGGCGGGTTTGCCGGAATAGATGAGCGGCAATTCGACGTTGTGCAGCGCGTCGGCGCGCGGAAGCAGATTGAACGTCTGGAAGACGAAGCCGATCTCCTGGTTTCGTATGCGCGCGAGCTCGTCGTCGTCGCGGTCGCGGATCTCGATGCCGCGCAGACGGTACGAGCCGCTGGAGGGCGTATCGAGGCAGCCGACGACGTTCATGAGCGTCGATTTCCCGGAGCCCGAGGGTCCCATGACGGCGAGGTACTCCCCGGCCTGGACCCGGAGGTCCACGCCGGCCAGCGCGCGCACCTCGTTCGTTCCCATGATGTAGATCTTGCAGACGTCCTTGATGTCGATCAGTGCGCCGTTCTCGGCGGGCGCGGCGCCCGGGCGGTCGTGCGGCGTGGCCATTACGCCCCCTTCCCTTGCTTTTTCGGTTCCTCGACGCGCACGCGCTGCCCCGGCTTCAGGGTTCGCAGGACGCGGAACGGACCGATCACCACCTTTTCCCCGGGCTTCAGGTCGCCCGTGATCTCGTAGTCGGTGTCGCTGGAGAGGCCCTGCGTGACGGCGCGGAACGCCACGCTGCCGTCCTCCCCCATCACGAACACGCCCTTCTTCTCCTCGCTCTTCTTCTCCTCGGCCTTCGCCTCGGCGGCGGCGGCGACGTCGCTCTTCTTCTCGCGCTTCTTCGCCCGCCGCTTGCCGGCGGGAACCAGTTCCTCGTCCGTGCGCAGCACCACGGCCTGGATCGGCACCATCAACACGCTGTCCTTCGACGCGGTCGTGATCTCCACGTCGGCCGTCATTCCCGGACGCAGCAGCGCCGGCGGCTCGTCGATCGTCACGTCCACCAGGAAGTTCGTCTGCTGCTCCTGCTGGCCGATGTTCGAGATGGTCGGCGAGTTCGCGATCTTCGTCACGTGGCCGGCCAGCGAGGTGTCGGGAAGCGCGTCCACGGTGACCTTCGCGACCTGGTCCGCGCGAACGTAGGAGACGTCGGTCTCGTCCACCTCCGCCTCGACCTTCATCTGGCTCATGTTCGCGACCGTCATGATCACGCTGCCCGGGTTGTTCATCGTGCCTACCACGACGATCTCACCCTCCTCGATCGCGAGTTGGGTGACCGTGCCGTCGATCGGCGAGACGTAGCGCGTCTTCGAGAGCCGGTCCCGCGCGATGGTCACGTTCGCCTCCTCCCGCGCGACATCCTCGAGACGCGCGTCGAGGCGCGCCCGGTCGGTGTCGCGGGTGGCGCGGGCCGCGTCCAGCTCCTCGGGCGAGACGAGTTTCTGCGTGAAAAGGCTCTCCTTCCGCTTCAGCGCCGCGTCGGACTGCGCGAAGGTGGCCTCGGCCTGGCGCCGGTTGGACCGGGCCGCCTGGAGGCTGGCCTCGGAGTTCTTGACCTGGGCGCGGTATTCCGTGTCGTCGATCTGGAGCAGGAACTGCCCCCGCCGGACGTGATCCCCCTCCTGCACGGCGAGCCGGACCACGCGGCCCGGCACGTCGGCGCTCATCTTCACCATCGTCTCGGGCTGAATGCGTCCCGGCGCGCGGACGGTGGCGGTCACGGTCCCCTTCTTCACCGTGCCGACCTGAACCGCGATCTTGCCTCCGGAGGCCCGCATCACGTTCGCGGCGATGACCAGCACGACCAGCAGCGCCCCGCCCCCGATGAGCAGCGCGCGTTTCCGACCTGTCATGTTCGAGATCTCCCCCGAGCGGATGCTAGTATCGCCGCTCCCCGATCGCCCGTTCGAGCGCCGCCTCCGCGACCCGCGCGTCGGCGAGGGCCTCGACCAATTGCTGGCGGGCCTGCTCCAGACTCACTTCCGCGTTGAGCAGGTCGAGGTAGGTCCCCGCGCCCAGCTCGTAGCGGCTCTTCGAAAACTTGTGGTCCTCCTCGGCGGAGGCGACCCCCTCTTCGGCGACGGCGATGCGCTCGATGGCCTCCTTGAGCAGCAACCACGCCTCCTTCGCCTCGAACACGACGTCGAGCTCCAGTTGCCGGCGCGCCGCCTCCGCCTCGACCAGCGCGCCCTTGGCGGACCGCATGTTGCCTTCGAGCGCGAGGCCGTCGAAGATCGGAACGCTGAGGCGAATGCCCCCCGACCAGGTCGTTTGATAGCGCTCGTCCTCGATATCGTCGATCGGGTCGTAGAATTCGATCCGGTCCTTCAAATTGGACCGCACCACGTTCACGGAACCCGTGAGGCGCGGCGCGCGCGACATTCGTGCGGAGAAGAGGCCGGACCGCGCGGCCCGTTCGGCGGCCGCCGCGCTCGCCAGGGTCGGGCGGGCGCGGAGGGCCTGGTCCACCACCGCGGCGGAATCGGGCAGCGGCACCGCCCCCTCCATCTCGGTTTCCACCGCGATGGCGGCCGGTCCCTCGAGACCCATGACGGCCTTGAGTCGCTGCCGCTGGATCTCCACTTGGTTCTGCGCCTGGATCCGGCTCAGCTGCGTGGAGGCGCGACGCGCGCGGGATTTGAGCACGTCGCCCTTGGCGACGCTCCCCACCTCGAAGAGCGCCTCGGACCGGGCCTCCTCGTCGCGCGCCAGCTTCTCGGAATCCACGGCCACCGCGGCGAGCCGCTCGGCCTTCACGCACTCGAAGTACTGCTGTTTGACGCGGAAGACGACGTCGTTCCGCGTCTCGGCCTCGCTCTCCTGCGCGCGACTCCGCAGGTGGTCCTGGCGCCGCTTTTGCGACCAGGCGGAGAGATTGATGAGATTCGTATTCAGACTGGCGGATATCGAACGGCTATCGCTCCGGGAGACGAACCCGTCGTTGAACGTAGAGTCCACCGGGTCCGGAACGATCACCTGCGCGCTTCGTTCGTCGGGAATCGTCCTGCCGTACCCGGCTTCGGCGTTGATGGTCGGCAGAATGTTCGTCCAGGCGCCGAGCGCGTTGCCCCGCGCCTGTGTCGTTCGCGCGTGCGCGCCCCGCACGTCGCCGTTCCGCCGGAGCGCGGTTTCGACGCAGCGCGCGAGCGACCAGCGCTCCAAGCCGGTCACGGCCGGCGCCGGCACACGATCCGCCGCGGTGACCGACGCGGCCGCCGCCGTGGAATCGGCCGCGGTTGCCGCGGGCGGCGCGAGCAGAATGACCGGCGCGAAGATGGCCGCCGCCAGAATTCGAGAAAGACTACGGACTCCGCATCGCATGAGCACTCTCCCCGACTGGGACTAGGAATTTCGAACGAATCCGGACCGGCGGATCTCGCCGACCATACCTCTACGTCGCGTGGCCGCTTCGGGTTTCCGTGCTCATCGCATCCCCGACAGGAGCAACGTAAGCAGGAATACCGGCAGCGCGGTGATGACGCCGAAACCAAACCCCTTCCGGGCATACGTCGCGACGCCGATCGCGGTAACGGCCGTTCCCCAGAGCAGGAAGGGGTCCGTCGCCGAGTCCAGAACCCGCGTCACGTAGTTCAGGTCCTCGCCAAGGAGGTTCCCCAGGCCGAGCCGGATGTCGAGCGACCCCTTGCTCACGACGAGCGCGGTTCGAATCGCGTGATCGACGAGTCCCACGACCGACCCGTAGATGGCGGCGCTCAGGTAGTGCGGAAACCGCAGCTTGGCGCCCAGGAGCAGATTACCCATGAAGAACAAGAGCCCGGCAGACACGAGTAGCGCGAACGGCACGCCGATGAGGTTCCCGACCAGCGATAGCGCCATGCCGACGGGAGACGAGAACATCTTCTCCGTGGCGTCGATCTGTGCCTGCGGGGCGTCCTGCGCTTCCAGCTTCGCGATCGTCTGCTCGAGGACGACCCC